>DATFRN010000226.1:0-4581 GCA_035263165.1 Acidimicrobiales bacterium
GTGCGGCGCGACCTCGCCGACCTGTTCGCCACCCGGGCCGAGGGGGCCAAGGGCCGCCAGGCGGTCGAGTGGGGCCTGGTCGACGCCATCGCCCCGCCCAGCGGGTTCGCCGACCTGGTGCGGGAGCGGGCCGAGGCCCGCGCCGCCGCCTCCGACCGGCCCGACGGCGGGCCGGGGGTGGCGCTCGACGCCCTCGACCGCCGGGGCGACGGCGACGCCGTCCGCTACCCCCACGTCGACGTCGACCTCGACCGGGTGCTGGGCGCCGCCCACCTCACACTACGGGGCCCCGAGGGCGACCAGCCGGCGAGCGGCGACGACCTGGTCACCGCGGGCGGGGCGGCGTGGCTGGTGGCCGCCGCCCGCGAGCTGGACGACGCCCTGCTCCACCTGCGGTTCGACGAGCCCGGCGTCGGCACGTGGGTGCTGCGCACGGCCGGCGACCCGGCGGCGGTGGCGGCGGCCGAGGCGGTGCTCGGGTCCGAGCCCGACCACTGGCTGGCCCGGGAGGTCCGGCTGCTGTGGGGGCGCACGCTGAAGCGCCTCGACCAGTCGGCCCGCACGCTGGTGGCGCTGGTCGAGCCGGGCGGCTGCTTCGCCGGCACGCTGGCCGAGCTGGCGCTGGCCGCCGACCGCAGCCTCATGCTCGACGGCGAGCGGGACGGCGACGACGCCCCGCCGGCCACGCTGCGCCTCACCGCGGCCAACGACGGCTGGTACCCGATGGCCAACGGGCTGTCCCGGCTGGCCACCCGGTTCTGGGGCCACGACGACCGCCTGGCCGCGGCCCGGGCGCTGGCCGGGGAGGACCTCGACGCCGCGGCCGCCGTCGACGCCGGGCTGGTCACGCTGGCCTACGACGACCTCGACTGGGACGACGAGGTGCGGCTGCTGCTGGAGGAGCGCAACAGCTTCTCGCCCGACGCCCTCACCGGCCTCGAGGCCAACTGCCGCTACGCCGGGCCCGAGACACTGGAGACCAAGATCTTCGCCCGCCTGGCCGCCTGGCAGAACTGGATCTTCCAGCGGCCCAACGCCGTGGGCCCCGAGGGTGCGCTGCGCCGCTACGGCACCGGGGCCCGACCGCAGTTCGACCGGGAGAGGGTGTAGCCGTCATGGCCTCGTCCGCCGGCTCCGTCGACATCGACGCCCGCATCCCCAACAACGTCGACCTGGCCGGCGACCGCCGGCTCCGGCGGGCGCTGGAATCTTGGCAGCCCCGGTTCGCCGAGTGGTGGCGCGAGCTGGGCCCGGCCGTCTACCAGGACCGGCCGGTCTACCTGCGCACCGCCGTCGACGTCGGCCAGGAGGGCTGGGCCCACTTCGACCACGTGGCCATGCCCGACTACCGCTGGGGCATCTTCCTGGCCGAGCCCGAGCCCGACCGCCGCATCGCCTTCGGCGACCACCGGGGCGAGCCGGTGTGGCAGGACGTGCCGGGCGAGCACCGGGCGGCGCTGCGGCGGCTGCTGGTGGTCCAGGGCGACACCGAGCCGGCCTCGGTCGAGCAGCAGCGGTGGCTGGGCGCCACCGCGCCGAGCCTGTACGACCTGCGCAACCTGTTCCAGGTCAACGTGGAGGAGGGCCGCCACCTGTGGGCGATGGTGTACCTGCTCCACCGCTACTTCGGCCGGGACGGGCGGGACGAGGCCGACGAGCTGTTGGACCGGCACTCGGGCGACCCCGACCGGCCCCGCATCCTCGGGGCGTTCAACGAGCCGACCCCCGACTGGCTGTCGTTCTTCCTCTTCACCTACTTCACCGACCGCGACGGCAAGTTCCAGCTGGCCTCGCTGCGGGAGTCGGCCTTCGACCCGCTCTCCCGGACCTGCGACTTCATGCTCAAGGAGGAGGCGCACCACATGTTCGTGGGCGCCACCGGGGTGGCCCGGGTGGTCGAGCGGACGGTCGAGCTCATGCGGGAGCACGACACCGACGACGTTCGGCCGTGGGGCGGCATCGACCTGGGGACGCTCCAGCGCTACCTCAACTTCCACTGCTCGGTGTCGCTCGACCTGTTCGGGGCGGAGACGTCGACCAACGCCGCCAACTACTTCGGCGCCGGGCTCAAGGGACGGTTCCACGAGGAACAGCGGGACGACGACCACCGGCTGGAGGGCGTGACCCGGCCCGTGCCCGAGGCCGGCGACGCCGGCGTGGGCCAGCGGTCGGTGCCGGCGCTGACCGCGCTCAACGAGACGCTGCGGGACGACTACGTGGCCGACTGCCGCAAGGGCCTCGACCGCTGGAACCGCACGCTGGCCGGGGTGGGCGCCTCGCTGGCGCTGCCGCACGTGGGGTTCAACCGGGCGGTGGGGACGTTCGCCGGGCGGCGGGTCAGCCCCGACGGCCGGATCGTGAGCGAGGACGAGTGGGCGGCGTCGGCGGCGTCGTGGCTCCCGACCGCGGAGGACCGCGCCTACGTCGAGTCGCTGATGGTGGGCGTCACCGAACCGGGCCGCATGGCGGGCTGGCTCGCCCCGCCGGCCTCGGGCATCCGGGCCCGGCCACTCGACTACGACTACGTGCGGGTGTGACCGGCCCGCCGGGCGCCTAGGCGGCGCCGCCGACCTCGTGGAGCTCGACCACGTTGCCGCACGGGTCGCTCACGAAGGTCTGCAGGCTGGTGCCCACCGGCCTGGGGTCGCCGACGTCGAGGCCCCGGCCCCGTAGCTCGCTGACCGTGGCCGCCAGGTCGTCGACCTGGAGGGCGAAGTGCTGGCCCACCGGGGCGGGCGTCCGGCCCTCGATGAGGTGGACCTGCTGGCCCCCGGCGTCGAGCCAGGCACCGCCGAACCCGAAGTCGGGGCGGTCGCCCCGGGCCTCGAGCCCCAGCACCTCGGTGTAGAAGGCGAGGGCGGCGGGGACGTCGTCGACGTTGATCGACACGTGGTGCACGGCGAGCGGACGCACGCCCCCAGTATTCACCCGGCGGCGGCCACGATGCTCTCCAGCGCCGCCACCAGGCCGCCCGGCGGCAGGTCGTGGGGCAGCGCCCAGTGGACCTCGTCCACGCCCAGCGCCCCGGCCCGGGCCACGGCGCCGGCCACGTCCTCCCCCGCCAGGGTCCGCAGCGACACCGGGCCGGGACCGCCGGCGGCGCGGTACCAGCCGACCTCGGTGGCGGTCGTGTCCCAGTCCCGCACGGCGGCCACCAGGCCGAGGCCCAGCCGGGCCGTCCGCTCGACCGCCGGGCGGGCGAGGGCGCCGACCAGCAGCGGGATCGTGCCGTTCACCGGCTTGGGCCCGACCCGGGACGGCGGCAGCGGGTAGGCCGGCCCGTCGTGGGCCACCGGGTCGGGGCCCCAGCAGGCCCGCACCGCGGCCAGGTAGTCCTCGAACCCCGGGCCCCGGCGGGACATCGGCACGCCGGTGGCCGCGAATTCCTCGGGCAGCCAGCCCTGGCCGAGCCCGGCGTCGACCCGCCCGCCGGAGAGCACGTCGAGCGTCGCCAGCCGGCGGGCCAGCACCAGGGGCGGCTGGAACAGCGCGTCGACCACCCCGGTGGCCAGCCGCACCCGGCTCGTGTGGGCGGCGGCCCAGGTCAGCGCCTCGATGGGGTCGAGGACCGGCCACTCGGGCAGGCCGGCCTCGTTGCGCCACGCCGGGTCGGCCGGCAGCAGCAGGCGTTCGGTGGCCGACACGGCGTGGAGACCGAGCCGCTCGGCCGCGGTGGCCACGGCGGCGACGGCCGCGGGGCCGGCGTGGGGGCCGAAGGTGGGCAGGTTGACGCCGAGGCGCACGGGCATGGCGGGCTCCATCCGGTCGGTGCGGATATCCACCCGTGGTCGGAGACGGTGCGGAGATCTCGACACGGCAGACTCGTCGTCATGACGACCCTGCGTGACCTGCTGATCCAGGCGTCGACCCGGGCGGCCGACCACCGCGAGCGGGCGGCGGAGCGACCGGTGTTCCCCGCCGACGCCGACCTCGACAAGGTGCGGGCCGCGCTGGGCGACCTGCCCGACGGCCCGACGCCGGCCGCGGCGGTGATCGACGAGCTGGCGGACGCCGTCGAGCCGGCGCTGGTGGCCACGACCGGGCCCCGCTACTTCGGGTTCGTGGTGGGCGGCGCCCTCGAGGCGGCCACCGCCGCCGACGTGCTGACCACCGGGTGGGACCAGCCGGCCTTCAACGCCGTCATGTCGCCGGCCGCCGCGGTCTGCGAGGAGGTCGCCGGCGGCTGGCTCAAGGAGCTGCTCGGGCTGCCGGCCGGCGCCTCGTTCGGGTTCACCACCGGGGCCCAGGGGGCCAACACGATCGGCCTGGCGGCCGCCCGCCACCACGTGCTGGCCGGCGCCGGGTGGGACGTGGAGCGCGACGGCCTGGCCGGCGCTCCCCGCCTGCGGGTGGTGGCCAACGGCGAGCGCCACGCCACCATCGACCGGGCGCTGCGGCTGCTCGGCCTCGGCACCGCCGCCCTCGAGCCGGTGGCCACCGGCGACCAGGGGACGATCGACGTGGACGACCTGGCCCGGGTGCTGGCGTCCCGTCCGGCGGGCCCGACCGTCGTGTGCCTCCAGGCCGGCAACGTGAACACCGGGGCCGTCGACGACCTGGGCGCGGCGGTGGCCGTGGCCC
>DATFRN010000227.1:0-10249 GCA_035263165.1 Acidimicrobiales bacterium
GGGTCGGCGGGGCGTTCGCCGGCGCCTCGATGCTGCTGCTCCACACCGTCGGCGCCCGCAGCGGGCAGGAGCGGGTCAACCCGCTCGTGTACCGCACCGACGGCGACGCCCTGGTGATCGTCGCCTCCAAGGGCGGTGCGCCCACCAACCCCGACTGGTTCCACAACCTGGTCGCCCACCCCGACGTCACCATCGAGGTCGGCACCGAGACCCGGTCGGCGCGGGCCCGGGTGGCCGAGGCCGACGAGCGCGAGCGGCTGTGGGCCGACCTCAAGGCGGCGATGCCCGGCTTCGCCGATTACGAGGCCCGCACCACCCGGCAGATCCCGGTCGTGCTCCTCGACCCGGCCTAGCCCATGTCCGACGGCCCGCCCGACGACCCCGACGCCACCCAGGCGATCCCACCCCCGCCGCCCGGCGACGACCCCGACGCGACCCAGGCCATGGACCCCGGAGCCGCGGGGCCGCCCGGGCCGGGCGAGGAGGTCACCGAGCCGGTCGTGCTGGGCGGAGACACCGACGAACTGCCCGCCCCGCCGGGCGAGCCGACGATGGTGGTCCCCCCGGCGCCCGACCTGGCCCCCTACCCCTACCCGGCGGAGGAGGAGGCGGCCCCGGGGCGCAACCGGCGGCCGCTGATCGTCGGGCTGCTCGTCGCCCTGCTGGTGGTGCTGCTCGGCATCGGGGCGTGGGCGCTGCTGTCCGACGACGGCAACGGCGACGAGCCGACGACCACCACCTCGACCACGGCCACGACCCAGCCGACGACCGCCGGCCCGACGACCACCGCGCCGACGACGGTCCCCGCCACGGTGGCCCCGACCACGGTGCCGCCCACCACGGTCCCGCCCACGACCGAGCCCCCGACGACCCAGCCGACCACCACGGTGTCGACCACCACGACCGCGCCGTCGACCGTCCCCGACAGCACCCTGCCCACGTTCCGGACCCCCTAGAGGCTGCGCCGTCAGGCGTTGCCGTGGCCCGAGCGGCCCGCTGCGAAGCAGCATGAGCGGGAGACACAGACCACGGTGGCGGCGACGACGTGCCCACCCTTCCGACCCCTAGAGGCTGGGCCGTCAGGCGTTGCCGTGGCCCGAGCGGCCCGCTGCGAAGCAGCATGAGCGGGAGACACAGACCACGGTGGCGGCGACGACGTGCCCACCTTCCGGACCCCCTAGAGAGGCCCCCCATGCGGATCGGCGCCATCTTCCCCCAGACCGAGCTGGGCGGCGACGCCGGCGCGGTCCGGGCCTACGGCCAGGGGGTCGAGGCCCTCGGCTACGACCACCTGCTGGCCTACGACCACGTCCTCGGCGCCGACCCCGAGGCCCACGCCCCCTGGACCGGCCCGTACACGATCGCCACCACCTTCCACGAGCCGTTCGTGATGCTCGGCTACCTGGCCGGCCTGGTCGGCATCGAGCTGGTGACCGGCATCGTCATCCTCCCCCAGCGCCAGACCGCCCTCGTGGCCAAGCAGGCGGCCGAGGTCGACCTGCTCACCGGCGGGCGCTTCCGGCTCGGCGTCGGCCTCGGCTGGAACGCCGTCGAGTACGAGGCGCTGGGCCAGCCGTTCGACCGCCGGGGCCGGCGGATGTCCGAGCAGATCCCGCTGCTGCGCCGCCTCTGGACCGACACGTCGGTCACCCACCGGGGCGAGTTCGACACCGTCACCGCGGCCGGGCTGGCCCCGCCCCCGGTGCAGCGCCCGATCCCGGTGTGGATCGGCGGCCGCACCGACCCGGCCTACCGCCGCATCGGCCGGCTGGCCGACGGCTGGTTCCCCCAGGTCATCCCCGGCCCCGACCTGGACCACGCCCTCGAGGTGATCGCCGGGGCCGCCACCGACGCCGGCCGCGACCCTGCCGCCATCGGCATGGAGGGCCGGGTGGGTTGGGACCCCGCCGACCCCGACCGCTTCGCCCGCCAGGTCGGCCGCTGGCGGGAGGCCGGCGCCGGCTGGGTCACGGTCAACACCATGGGCCTCGGCCTGGCCACCGTGGACGACCACCTCGACGCCCTGCGCCGGGCCCACGACCTCGCGATGAGTTCCGCGCCGTAGGGGAGTCTGACGACCATGATCACCAAGCTGCACACGGTGGCCGTGCCGGTCGCCGACCAGGACAAGGCCCTCGACTTCTACGAGGGGACGCTGGGCCTGACCAAGACCCGGGACGACACGTTCGGCCCCGGCCTGCGCTGGATCGAGGTCGCCCCCGAGGGTGCGGCGACCACGCTGGCGCTGGCCCCCGCGGCCATGGGCGGCGGGGCCATCGGCGTCGACACCGGCATCCGCTTCGCCACGGGCGACGCCGCCGGTGCGCACGAGGCGCTCAAGGCCCAGGGCGTCGACGTCGACGACCTGCTGGACGTCGAGGGCGCGCCCTCGATGTTCAGCTTCCGCGACCCGGACGGCAACGCCCTCTACATGGTCGAGATGGACTGACGGCCGGCCCTTGCCAGCCCGGCGGCGCCGGGCGACGGTAGGGCATGACACACGAGGCGTTGCAGGTCACCGGCGAGCGGCCGGTGACCTGGCACCGGGTGGCCGGGCCCGACGACCTGCCCGAGGGGCGGGTCATGACCGTCACCGCCGGTCACCGCAGCCTGGCGCTCACCCACTGGCAGGGCCGCTACGGCGCATTCGACAACCGCTGCCCCCACCAGGGTGGCCCGCTGGGCGAGGGCTCGATCGAGAAGGGGTGGCTGCGCTGCCCCTGGCACGGCTACGACTACGACCCGGTCACCGGGACCCCGCCGCCCGGGTTCCACGACGGCCCCACCGCCGTGCCCGTCGAGGTGCGGGACGACGGGGTCTACGCCGCCATCGAGGACGACCCGCCCCACCGGCGCACGGTGGCCGACCTGGTGGTCGAGACGCTGATCAACTGGGGCGTCACCCACGTGTTCGGCATGGTCGGGCACTCCAACCTCGGCTTCGCCGAGGCCATGCGCCGCCAGGAGGAGGCCGGCCGGCTCACCTATGTCGGCATCCGCCACGAGGGGGCGGCGTCGTTCGCCGCCTCGGCCTACGGCAAGCTCACCGGCCGGCCCGCGGCCTGCTTCGCCATCGCCGGCCCGGGGTCGACCAACCTGCTCACCGGGCTGTACGACGCCAAGGCCGACCGGGCGCCGGTGCTGGCCGTCTCCGGGCAGGTGCCGTCGCGGGTGCGGGGCCGGGGTGCGTTCCAGGACGTCGACCTCAACGCCGCCTTCGCCGCCGTCGCCGGCTACAGCGAGACGCTCCTGCCCGACTCCGACCATGCCGAGCTGGCCACGCTGGCCGCCAAGCACGCCGTCGTCGACCGCCAGGTCGCCCACCTGGTGCTGCCGGACGAGGTCCAGGTCCGGCCGGTGGGCGACGCCCGGGCCTCCGGCCCCGGCGGCCGGGTGGCCGACCGGGAGATCACGCCGCCCGAGGCCGCGCTGGCCGCCGCCGTCGACCTGGTGGCCGGGGCGCGACGGCCGGTGGTCGTGGTGGGCCACGGCGCCCGCTTCGACATGCCCGCCGTGATTGCCCTGGCCGAGGCGCTGGGCGCCCCGGTGCTGACCACCTTCAAGGCCAAGGGCCAGATCGCCGACAGCCACCCGCTCGGCTGCGGGGTGCTGGGCCGCAGCGGCACGCCGGTGGCCAGCTGGCTGATGAACGAGTCCGACGTGCTCGTCGTCTTCGGCGCCAGCTTCGCCAACCACACGGGCATCGCCGACTACAAGCCGATCGTGCAGGTCGACTACGACCCCATGGCCCTTGGCCGCTTCCACCCGGTGACCGTCCCCGTGCTCGGCCACGTGGGCGTGACGGCCCGGCTGCTGGCCGAGCGCCTGGCGGCGGCGGCCCGCTCCGGGGACGTCGCCGATCGGGACGACCAGCGGGCCGACGTGGCCGAGCGCTGGGCCATCTGGCGGGCGGAGAAGGAGCGGCGCCTGGCCGACGACCGGGGCCGGGGCGTGTCGTCGGCCGCGGTGTTCGCCGCCCTGACCCGCCGGCTGCCGCCCGACGCCGTGATCGCCGTCGACGTCGGCAACCACGCCTACTCGTTCGGCCGCTACTTCGAGTGCGAGGCCCAGTCGGTGCTCATGTCGGGCTACCTCGGGTCGATCGGGTTCGGGTTCCCGGCGGCCATGGGGGCGTGGGCGGCGGCGCCGGACCGGCCGATCGTGGCGGTGACCGGCGACGGCGGCTTCGGCCAGTACCTGGCCGAGCTGACCACCGCCGTCCGCTACGACATGGACATCACCCACGTCCTGCTGAACAACTCGTCGCTGGGCAAGATCGCCAAGGAGCAGCTGGCCGAGCACTACGACGTCTGGATGACCGGGCTCACCAACCCCGACTTCGCCGCCTACGCCGGCCTGTGCGGCGCCCTCGGCATCCGGGTGGCGGCCGCCGACGAGCTGGACGACGCCCTGGCCCGGGCCCTCGCCCACCGGGGCCCGGCCCTGGTCGACATCGTCACCGATCCCGAGCTGGTGTGAGCGCCACCTCGGCCAGGCGGGGGAGGTAGTGGTCCCAGCCGGTCCCGTGGTCGGCCACCTGCCCGGGCGGAAGGTCGCGGTGGACCAGGGCGACCACCGTGCCGTCGCCGTCGGGGCGGAGGGTGATCTCCACCGTGCTCGACCCGGGCGGCACGTCGCTGCCCGCCATGCCCCAGGTGAACACCAGCCGGTGGGGCGGCTCGACCGCCACGAACTCGCCCCGCACGGGGTTGCCCTGGATGTCGACGGCGAACGTCCCGCCCGGCGACGGCACCAGGTCGGCCCACTCGCCCATCCACCGCACCATCAGGGCGGGGTCGGTCAGGTACGGGAACACGGCCTCGGGGGTGGCGGCGATGCGCACCTCCGTGGCGAACCGGTCGGCCTCGGTCACCCCTGGTCGCCCTCCACGGCCCGGCGCAGGCGGTCGAGCGACGCCGGCCACATCTCGTCCAGGTAGGCCCGCACCGTGGCGATGGTCTCGGGCCGCACGGCGTAGAGGCGGCGGGTGCCCTCCCGCCGCTCGCGCAGCAGCCCGGCCTCCTTGAGCACCCGCAGGTGCCGGGACACGGCCTGGGGCGTGATGGCGAACTGCTCGGCGATGGCGCCGGCCGGCAGCTCGTCGTCGCCCACCAGCTCCAGGATGCGGCGCCGCTGCGGCTCGGCCAGGGCCCGCAGCGCCGCATCCGGGCTCACGGGGTGCGCCCCATGAACGCGACCAGCCGGTCGATGGCGGGGGCGTCGGCGGGCACCGGGACCTCGGGGCCGATGCGGGGCGCCCGCATGTCGCCGCCGAGGGTCCGGCGGGCGAAGACCAGGACCGGGTCGGCCAGGGCGGGGTCGAGCGTGGCGTCCTGCCCGGTCGCCCGGGCCAGGTCCCAGCCGTGGACGGCGATGTCGACGGTGGTGAACCCGACCAGCACCGCGCCGGGCATCTCGCCGAACGGGGTGGCGTGGGTGCGGTCGAGCGCATCGCCGCCCGCCGAGGCCAGCAGGCCGGCCACCCCCTTGCGGTAGGCCTCCAGCGGGTCGTCGCCCGCGAGGTCGGCGGCCGGGAGCCCGCCGGGCCCCATGGCCGGGTCGCTCGGCGGCGCGTCGTCGAGCAGCTCGCGCCCCATGACCAGCGTGCCGAGCACGTGGTTGAGCAGGGCCCGCACGTCCCACTCGGTGCATGGGGTGGGCCGGCCGTGGTCGCCGGGGTCGATGCCCGCCACGATCCGCTCGGTGGCGGCGCAGGCCGCGGTCATCGTCGTGAGGTCCATGAGCTTTATAAAGCCACAGGCTTATAAAGCTGTCAATGGGCGACGAGCGCCGGCTCCCGGGTGCGGGTCAGCCAGGCGTCGGCCTGGCGCAGCAGCATGGCCGTCGTGTCCTCGGGGTCCACGCCCAGCTCGTCGAGCACCCTGCCCAGGCGCTCGACCGTGGCGGCCGTGGCCGGGCGGTCGCGGGCCTGGAGGTGGGCCGCCACCGCCAGGCGGTGGGCCCGCTCCCGGTAGGGGTCGGCGGCGAGGGCCCGGTCGGCGCAGGCCGCAGCCCGGCGGGCCGACCCGGCGATGAGGTCGAGCTCGCCCCGCTCCAGCACGGCGTCGACCAGCGTCGCCGTCACCTGGTGGCCGACCGTGGCCAGGTCCGCCACCCGGTCGAGGTCGGGCAGGGGCCGCCCCCGCCACCGCGCGGTGGCGGCCCCCAACCGATCCGCCCGGGCACCGACGTCGCCCGCCCGCCGGGCGGCGTCGGCGTCGGCCAGGCATCGCTGGGCCTCCCACAGGTCGACGGTCAGCCCGGCCACCTCGGGCAGCCGGACGTGCTCGCTGTCGGCCCGTACGAAGTAGGCCGGGTCGCCCGCCGGGCGCCCGGGCTCCAGCAGCCGGCGAAGGTGGCTGAGCGTGACCCGCAGGTTGCCCCGGGCCCGCTCGACGTCGAGGCCCGGCCACAGCAGGTCCATCGCCCGGTCGCGGGTCAGCGCCCGCTCGACGACCAGCACGGTCAGCAGCTCGCGCACCCGGGCCCGGCGCAGCTCGGCGCCGCCCACCGGCCGGCCGTCCCGCCACACCTCCAGCTCGCCGAGCACCCGGATCTCCACCGCCGCCGGCGCCGCCACCGGCAGCGTGCCCCACAGCTCGGCCGCGGCCGCCCGGGCCCGGTCGTCGCCGTGGCCCGCCCACCGCATCAGCTCGGACGCCACCGGATCGCCGAACCGCTCGTGCAGGTCGCCGACCAGCGGCGCACCCCACGGGGTGCCGGCGGCCGCCGCCCGCACGGCCAGCTCGACCGCCCAGGGCAGCGGCAGCGCCGTCGCCACCGTGGGCGGGGGTGCCGGCTCGCGAGCCGGCACGCGTCCGGCCCGGGCCGTCACCAGCGCCTGGGCCACCGCACAGGCCCGGCGCTGGGACGGCCCGAGAGCCTGCCCGTCCCACCTCACCGCAAGGGTGGGGGAGCAGACGTAGCCGATCGCCGGGCTGCGGCGCAGCAGGGCGTCGGCCAGGGGGTCGCGGTCGAGGTCGAGGCCGCCCACCAGGCCCTCGACCACGGCCGCCGCGCCCGCGTCGTCGTGGCACATGATCCGCTGGGCGGCCCGGGCCACGGTCACCAGCGCGGCGTCCGAGGCCGAGGCGCCGGCCCCGGCCAGGGGGGACGAGCGCAGCACGTCCACCGCCCGGTCGACGCCCGCCGCCGCGCCCGCGCTGGCGGCCAGCACCGCCACGAAGCCGGCCTGGTCGAACCGGTCGCGGTCGTTCAGCCCCTCGTAGCGGGCCGCGCCGAGCTCGGCACTGTCGCGGGCCAGCCCCGACGGGTCGCCGTCGAGCCAGCGGGCCACCGGGCCCAGCTCGCGGGCCACCGCGTCCGGCGGGCCGGCGGCCAGCGTGTCGGCCAGGGCGGCCGCCTCGCCGGCCCGCCCGGCCAGGATCAGCAGGTGCCAGTGGAGGCGGTTGACCAGCTCGGGCCGGTGGGCCGGGTTCAGGCCGGGGATGGGCCGCTCCAGGTGGCCGAGCGCGGCGTCGACGTCGCCGACCGACGCGGCCAGCGCGGCGTCCACGCCCGCCACCAGCAGGCCGAGCAGCGGGTCGTGATCGGCGCCGGCCAGCGTCCGGGCCCGGCCCGACAGCTCGACCAGCCGCCCGATGTCGCCGCCCGCCTCGGCCGCCGTGGTCGCCACCGCCAGGGCCACGCCCTCGCCCTGGGTGTCGCCGCCGTCGTGGAAGCGCCGCCACACCGCGTCGAGCCGGGCCGGCGGCGGCTCGGACACCGACCGGGCGTGGGCCGCCGCGCAGGCCAATAGCTCCAGCTCGGGGGCCTCGTGGCCCGCGGCGGCCAGCCAGCCCTCGGCCACGTCGCTCGGCAGGCTGGCCAGCGTCGAACGGACCAGGCCGAGCGCCGCCCGCCGCAGCGCGGCGTCGTCGCCCAGCCGGAGGGCCAGCGCCCCGGTCGCCACGACGTCGCCCCGTTCCTCGACCACGGCCAGCGCCCGCCGGGCCAGCCCGACCCGGTCGGCCGCCGGGACCAGGGTGGCCGTGTAGGGGGCCCACAGCTGGTGGGCCACGATCCGGTCGCCGGCCTGGTGGACCAGCGGGACCCGGGCGCAGAACGCCTCGGGATCGACCGGCGCCCCGGCCACGGCCTCGACGTCGGCCGGCCCGGCCGGGCCGAGCAGGCACAGCGCCAGCAGCGCCCGCCGATCGGCCGGGCCCAGGCCGTCGATGACCTCCTCCCAGAGGTAGTCGCCGACGGCCTCGGGCGCCGCCACGGCCAGGCGGACGAGGGCGGGCCAGCCGCCCAGGTCCTCGGCCGGCACCCGCCCGCCCAGTGCGGCCGCCAGGGCCTCGATCTCGGTCGGGCCGAAGCGCAGGTCGTCCTCGGTGACGTCCACCACCTCGCCGGCGGCCCGCAGCCGGGCTAGCGGCAGGGCCGGCAGCTCCCGCCCGGCCAGCACCAGGTGCAGGTTGGCCGGCGGGTTGCGCACGAGGTCGGTGAGCAGGGCGACGCACCCGGGCCGGCCGGCCAGCGCCTCGGCGTCGTCCAGCACCAGCACGGCGTCGACCGGGGCCAGCGCGGCGGCCGCCTCCCGGACCTGGGCCGGCGGCCCGCCCGCCGTGTGGGGGGCGTCGCCGGTGCCGAAGGCGCGGCGGACCGCGGCGGCCAGCCGGGCCGGGTCCTCGCAGCCGCTGCACGACACCCAGCCCTCGACCCCCCGCGGCGCCGCCCGGTTGGCCCGAACCGCCTGGCCGAGGGCGATCGACTTGCCGAACCCCGCCCCGGCCCGCACGGTCGTGACCGTGGCGTCCCAGCGCTGGTCGAGCAGGTCGAGCACCGCGGTCCGGACCACGTCGTGGCCGATCGTCGGTTCCCGGATGGCGGCGGTCCTCACGCCGGCCACGGAACCACCCCACCCTCAGCCCAGCGTTAGCCTCACCCGCGTGCCGGCACGCAAGGGCCGCCCGGAGCCGCCGCCGCCCGACGATCCGGTGGAGGCCGCGGTCCAGGAGCGGCTGGCCCGGCAGGCGCCCTTGGCCGCCCGCATGCGCCCCACCACCCTCGACGAGCTGGTCGGCCAGCCCCACCTGCTGGGCCCGGGCGCCCCGCTGCGGGCGCTGATCGAGACCGACCGGCTGTCGTCGGTGATCCTGTGGGGGCCGCCGGGGACCGGCAAGACCACGCTGGCCCGGGTGGTGGCGGCCACCACCGACCGGCAGTTCGTCGCCCTGTCGGCGGTCAACGCCGGGGTGCGGGACGTCCGGGAGGTGATCGAGACCGCCCGCCGCCACCTGGCCGAGGACGGTCGGGGCACGATCCTGTTCCTCGACGAGGTCCACCGGTTCAACAAGAGCCAGCAGGACGCCCTGCTCCCGGCGGTCGAGTCCGGGCTGCTCACGCTCATCGGCGCCACCACCGAGAACCCGTTCTTCGAGGTCAACGCCCCGCTCATCAGCCGGTCGACGATCTTCCGGCTCGAGCCGCTGGGCGACGACGACCTCGGGATCCTGGTCGACCGGGCGCTGGCGGCCGAGGGGGCGTCGGCGGCGACCGATGCCCGGGCCCACCTGGTCGACCTGGCCGGGGGCGACGCCCGGGCCGCGCTGACCACGCTGGAGGTGGCGCTGGCGCTGGCGGCGGCCGGCGACCGCACGGAGCTGTCGCTCGACGACGTCGAGCGGGCCCGGCAGAGCCGGGTGCTGCGCTACGGCGAGGACGAGCACTTCGACGTGATCTCGGCGTTCATCAAGTCGATCCGCGGGTCGGACCCCGACGCCGGCCTGTACTGGCTGGCCCGGATGCTGGAGGCGGGGGAGGACGCCCGATACATCGCCCGCCGCCTGGTCATCCTCGCCTCGGAGGACGTCGGCATGGCCGACCCGCTGGGGCTGGTCGTGGCCGACGCCGCGGCCCGGGCGGTCGAGTTCGTCGGGCTGCCCGAGGCGGGGCTGAACCTGGCCCAGGCGGTGATCCACCTGGCCACGGCGCCCAAGTCCAACACCACGATGGCCGGGCTGGCCCGGGCGTTCGACGACGTGCGCCGGCGCCCGGCGGGGGCGGTGCCGGCCGACCTGCGCAGCCAGCACCCGTACCAGCGCAACAAGCTGAAGGAGGGCGGCGGCTACCGCTACCCCCACAACGACCCGTCGGGGTTCGTGCCCCAGGAGTACCGGCCGCCGGAGGTGGCGGGAGAGGCCGTCCGCCGCGTCTACTACCGGCCCTCGCCGCACGGCCACGAGGCCGACGTGGGGCGGCGGCTGCGCGAGTGGTGGGGCGACGAGCCCTACGACGACGAGGA
>DATFRN010000228.1:0-3311 GCA_035263165.1 Acidimicrobiales bacterium
ATGCGCACGTCCTCGATGCCGGCCTCCTTGACCCGGGCGCCGGTGACCAGCCCGGCGAAGCCGCCGCCGATGAACGCGAACGTGACGTGGTCGGTCAGCGGCTCGCGGGGCACGACCGGCGTGTAGGGGTCGTCGAGGTAGCTCTCGAGGTGGCCGCCCTTCAGCCGCCGGTACTGGGCGTTGCCGTCGGGGCGGAGGCGCTTGTCGCGCTCCTTCCGGTACCTCGTCCGGAGCGCTTCCTTGTCGATCGTCGCCATCCCCCCAATCTTGACCCGCCGGTCAAGTGGCTGACAAGAGCGTCAGGGAGATTCGGGGGTTGAAAAGGCACCCATCGGAGGGACACTGATACCAACGGTCACTCGACCGCCGCGCCGGCTGATTGCGGGGGGTAATCACATGCGCAGGTCGTTTGCAGTACCCGGGTTGGCGACGATCGTCACGCTCGGGGCGCTGGCCATCGTCAGCGCGCCCGGCAGCCTGGCCAGCCCCGGCGAGGACGATCCCTCGGCGGACGGCGGCATCGTCAACGACAGCCCGAAGCGCTTGGACCAGGACAACCGGAAGGGGCACGTCGCCCCGACCGCCCGCCAGCGCCAGCTGGGCGCGTCCGTCCACGCCCGGGCCCGGTTCAACGATCTCGGCACGCCGCGCGTGCTGACGGCGGCCGGCGGGCAGGCGCTCGCCAGCGGCCTCCCGGCCGACCCGGTCGCCGCGGCGCGCGCCTACGTCGACCGCAACCGCGAGCTCCTCGGCCTGACGCCGCGGGCGGCCAAGGCGCTCGACGTGGTCACCGTGGCGCCGATGGGCGAGGGGTCCGCCGTGGTGCTGCGGCAACGGTTCGGCAACCTGGTGGCCGGCTTCGACGGGCTGCTCGTGCTCGGCGTGCGGGACGGCACGGTGGCCTACGCCAGCGGCTCGCTGGCCCGCGACGCCGCCCAGCCGGCCCCCGCCACGCTCTCGGCCGACGACGCCCGGCGCATCGCCGCCCGCGACGCCGGCGTCCCCGCCGGCGCGGCGGAGGCCGCCGAGCTGGTCGCGGTCCCGACCCCGACCGGGGCGCGGGCCGCCTACAACGTGCTCGTCATCGACGGCGCCGCCGCCGTGCCGGTCGGCCTGTCCACCTTCGTCGACGCCCGCGACGGCAGCATCCTCGTGCGCGAGGACCTGGTCGACAGCGAGGCCGGCGACCCGGAGTGGGAGGTCTTCCCGCTCTCGCCGCCGGTCGACCACTCCTCGACCGACACTCGGTCCCGGTGGTGCTTCACGCCTCTGGCCGGCTGCGACGAGGTCGTCGGCACGCCGGCGTCCCCGCGACCGTGGGACGTCCCCACCTCCAACCAGAAGCAGTCGTCGCAGACGACGAACGGCAACAACTCGTTCGCCGTGCACAACTGGTTCGACAACAACCCGTTCAGCGTCGGCCAGGAACTGGCCACGCCCCGTCCGAACCGTGACTTCGCCTACCCCTGGACCAACCAGTGGTTCGAGGACCAGTGCGCGCCCACCACGTTCGACTCGGCCCCGCGCAACGACATCGACGCGGCCCGGGCGAACCTCTTCGCCATGCACAACCGCATGCACGACTGGTCGTACCACCTCGGCTTCACCGAGGCCACGTGGAACATGCAGGACAACAACTTCCAGCGGGCGCCCAAGCAGGACGACCCCGAGCAGGGCAACGCCCAGGCCGGCGGCGTGAGCGGCGGCCCGCCCGACTTCGCCGCCCGCGACAACGCCAACCAGATCACGCCCCGCGACGGCCGCCCGCCGATCACCAACATGTACCTGTGGCAGCCGATCGCCGGCGCCTTCTACGCACCGTGCGTCGACGGCGACTTCGACATGACCGTCATCGCCCACGAGTACACCCACGCCATCACCAACCGCATGATCGCGGGCCCCAACGACGGGCTGAACTCGCCCCAGGGCATGAGCGAGAGCTGGTCGGACCTGATGGCGATGGAGTACCTGAACGAGCACGGCTACGCCCACCCGGGCCAGCGGGCCTTCACCATCGGCGAGTACGTGACGTCGGACCCGGCCGCCGGCATCCGCAACTACAACATGAGCGCCAGCCCGCTGAACTACAGCAGCGTCGACTACGACTTCGTCGGCCTCCAGGTCCACGCGTCCGGCGAGGTGTGGAGCGCGACGAACTTCGACATCCGGTCGGCCATGGTGGCCAAGTACGGCGCCGGCACCCCGGCGCTGCAGAAGTCGTGCGCCAACGGCCAGACGCCGGTGGCGTCCTGCCCGGGCAACCGCCGCTGGGCCCAGCTGGCGTTCGACTCGTTCCTGCTCATGGCCCAGAGCCAGGAGAGCATGGTCGACGCCCGCGACGCGCTGCTGGCGGCCGACCAGGTCCGCTTCGGCGGCGCCGACCTGGACATCCTGTGGAACGCCTTCGCCCGGCGCGGCCTCGGCGAGGGGGCGGTCAGCAACGGCGCCGGCGACGTGAACCCGACGCCCAGCTTCGCCTCGCCCTTCGCCACCGAGGCCACGGCCAGCTTCGCCCCGGTCGACGAGGCGGGCCAGCCGATCGCCGGCGCCCAGCTGTTCGTCGGTCGCTACCAGGCCCGGGCCCTGCCGGTCGCCGACACGTCGGCCGCCACCGCGCTGGGCAGCACGGTGGCGCTCACGCCGGGGACCTACGAGTTCGTGGCCCGGGCCCCCGGACGCGGCCTGGTCCGGCTCGGCCCCGTCACCGTGACCGCCGGGCAGCAGCTGAGCCTGGGCGGGACCCTGCCGGCCAACCTGGCGTCGGGCGCCGCGGGCGCCACCGCCACCGGCGACGGCGTCAACCTCGCCCGCCTGATCGACGACGACGAGGCGACCAACTGGGCGTCGCTCGGCGCGCCGGTCGCGGGCCGGGGCGTCGTGGTCGACCTGGCCGGCGGCGAGCAGCGGGTCGGCCGGGTCGCCCTCAGCGCCATGCTGCGCCCGCAGATCACCACCGACGCGGACCCCGACCCGCAGAGCCGGTTCTCCGCCCTGCGCCAGTTCCGGGTGCTCGCCTGCACGGCCACGGCCACCGTGGACTGCAGCGAACCGGCCGACTTCACGGCCGTCTACACCAGCCCGGCCGACGCCTTCCCGTCGATCGCCCCGCGGCCGCGGGCGCCGGAGCTGATCGTGCGGTCGTTCGACATCCCGGACACCGACGCCAGCCACCTGCGCTTCGAGGTGGTCACCAACCAGTGCACCGGCGCCCCGGCCTACGCGGGGGAGCAGGACGCCGACCCGAGGGCCGGCACCGACTGCACCACCAACAGCCCCCAGGCGAACATCGTCCGGGCCGCGGAGTTCGAGGC
>DATFRN010000229.1:0-11554 GCA_035263165.1 Acidimicrobiales bacterium
CCACCCGATCGCCGCCACCGCCACCTACGTGAGCGCCCCCGCGCTGGCCCCGGCCGAGATCCACAGCGAGGTGCTGCGCCGGGGCCGGGGCATGAGCCAGGTCCGGGCGCGTCTGGTCCGGGCGGGCACGACCCGGGTCGACGCCACCTTCACCTGCGGCCGCCTCGATCCCGACGACCGGCCATTCTGGGGCGACATCCCGGCACCACCGATGCCGCCCGCCGACAGCGGCCAGCGGACCGCCGGCGTGGCTCCCGGAGGCATGCGGCTGCCGATCCGCGACCACGTCGACGTCTGGTTCGACCCCGACACGGCCGGCTTCGCCACCAATCGGCGAGCGGGCGTCGGCGAGCTGCGCGGCTGGTTCCGGTTCGTCGACGACCGGCCCGCGGACCCGCTGGCCCTCCTGCTGGCGGTCGACGCCCTGCCGCCGGCGACGTTCGACATCGAGGGCACCGTCGGCTGGGTGCCCACCCTGTCGCTCACCGCCTATGTCCGGGCGCTGCCCGCGCCCGGCCCGCTCACCGTCCGCCAGAAGGCGGGCGTGATCCAGCGGGGGTTGGTCGACGAGACCTGCGACGTGTGGGACAGCGCCGGTCGCCTCGTGGCTCAGGCCACCCAGCTCGCCGGGGTGCGCACCGGGTGAAGCGCACACCGTTCGCCGACTGGCCGTGCTCGCTGGCCCGCACGGTCGACATCCTCGGCGACTGGTGGACCCCGCTCGTGCTGCGGGACTGCTACATGGGCGTGCGGCGGTTCGACGACTTCCAGCGCAGCCTCGGCATCGGCCGCAACATCCTCGCCCAGCGCCTCGGCCGTCTGGTCGACGAGGGGCTGCTGGAGCGCCGGCCCTACCAGGACCACCCGCCCCGCCACGAGTACGTGCTGACCGACAAGGGCCGCGACTTCTTCCCGGTCGTCGCCGCCATCATGGCGTGGGGCGACCGCTGGCTGGCCGGCGAGGCCGGGCCGCCGCTGGCGCTGCACCACACGACCTGCGATCACGACACGCACGCCGAGGTGGTGTGCTCCGCATGCGGCGAGGCCCTCGCGTTGCGGGACGTTCGGGCCCGCCCGCTGGTCGACGCCCCGCCCCGGGCTTGACGGCCCGAGAAGAACGTTTATTCTCGAAGGCGTGACGGACACGTCAGCCGCCCCGGGCCCGCCGGACCACGAGCCGGACGGCGACGTCCTGCGCGAGCGCCTGCTGCGGGCGGCGGCGGCCGTCTTCGCCCGCCAGGGGTACGACGGCACCAAGATCATGGACGTCGTCCGCGAGTCGGGCCTGTCGACCGGCGCCGTGTACGGCCGCTTCCGGTCGAAGAACGACCTGCTGCGCGAGGCCATCGTGACCCGGTCCCGCAGCGCGGACCGGTCCGCCCTCGAGGGCCTCGACCGGGTGGCCGACCTCATCGCCGCCGGCGTCATGAACACCGACGCCCCGCTGACCGACGCCGAGGCCCTACGCCTCGAGGCGTACGTGACCGCCCGCCGCCAGCCCGAGGTGGCCCAGGCCCTGACCGAGGCGTACAGCCGCTTCCGGGCCCGGGTCGACCCCCTGGCCGAGACCGCCCGCCGGGACGGCACGGTGGGCGACGACATCGATCCGGACGCCGTCGTGTTCCTGGTGCGCATCCTGCACCTCGGCCTGCTGCTGCACCGCGGGTCGGGCCTACCCGGGCCCGACGAGGCGTCGTGGCAGGCGCTCGTCGAGCGACTGGTGGCCAGCTTCGGCCAGACCCCCGTGATTGTTCCCACTCCCGAGGAGGAGCGATGACCGCCCCCGACCTGCCCGATCAGGCCGAGGTCGACGCGACGATCAAGATCGTCCACGACCATGCCGACCGCATCTTCCTGTGGAAGTACGACCGGGAGCGCGAGCAGCTGGTCACGCTCTACAACAAGGCGATGTCGTCCCAGTGGAACAGCGTGACCGAGCTGGACTGGTCCACCGAGGTCGATCCCGAGGAGCTCATCGACAAGAACACGCCGCTCATGCAGCTCACCCGGGCGGCCCGGGAGGTCGACGGCTCGCCCCTCGCCAACTGGGGTGAGAAGGAGCTGACCGCGCTGGGCATCGAGAGCTTCAAGGCGCAGCTCAGCCAGTTCATGCACGGCGAGCAGGGCGCCATGATGACCGCCGCCAAGATCGTCGAGACCGTGCCCTGGATCGACGCCAAGTACTACGCCTCGACCCAGACGATGGACGAGGCCCGCCACACCGAGGTGTTCGCCAAGTACCTGCACACCAAGCTGGGCGAGGCGTACCCGATGAGCCCGTTCCTCGAGGCGCAGATCACCGCGCTGCTCGAGGACAGCCGGTGGGACATCGCCTACTTGGGCATGCAGATCGTGATCGAGAGCCTGGCGCTGGCGGCCTTCGGCACCATGCTGCGCAACACCGAGGAGCCGCTGCTGCGCAAGCTGCTGCGGTACGTCATGTCCGACGAGGCCCGCCACGTGGCGTTCGGCGTGCTCAGCCTGGCCGAGTACTACCAGGACATGTCGGAGGCCGAGCTCAAGGACCGCCAGGAGTTCCTCATCGAGAACACCCTGCGCCAGCGGCTGCGCTCGACCACACCCGAGATCTGGGAGCGGATGGGCGCCGACCCCGAGGCCGTGTACCCGGCGATCATGGAGGCGGCGGGGAAGATCAAGGTCCACCCGTACGCCGGCTTCCAGCGGGGCTTCTTCGCCAAGCTGGTGCCGAACGTGCGCAAGCTCGGCCTGCTCGACGCCAACGACGGCTACCTCCGCCGCCACTGGGGCGAGGCCGGCCTGCTCGAGTTCGAGTTCGCCGACGACACCGGCTCGGACTACGAGACGTACGACGCCGTGGCGGCCGACCGGGCCGCGGCCACCGCCGCCGCCTCGTGACGGGAGCCGACGGGCTCTCACGGTTCGCCTCCTTCGACGGCCGGGAGATCGCCTACCTCGACACCGGCGGCGCCCCCGGCGCGCCGCTGGCGTTGCTGCTCCACGGGTTCGCGTCGACCCACGTCGACACCTGGGTCGAGCCGGGCACGGTGGACGCCCTCGCCGCCACCGGGCGCCGGGTCGTCGCCTGGGACGCCCGCGGCCACGGCGGGTCGGCACGGCCCCACGAGGTCGAGGCCTATACCGGCGACGCCATGGTCCACGACGCCGCCGCGCTGCTCGACCATCTGGGCGTCACCGAGCCCCGCTCCGTCGACGTGGTCGGCTACTCCATGGGGTCGGTGGTGTCGACCCGCTGGGTGCCGGGCGACGACCGCGTGCGGTCGCTGGTGCTGGGCGGCGTGGGCGTGCACATCGCGGACGGCAGCCGCGACGTCATCAAGGGCCGGCTGGCCAAGTACCTGGCGGCCGACGACCCCTCGACCATCCGCAACGGGTTCCTCCGGGACATGCGCATCGAGTTCGAGGCCCGCGGCAACGACTGCAAGGCCCTGGCCGCGCTGGACGCCGCCGCCCAGGACGACCCCACGCCCGAGCACCTCGCCGGCCTCGGGGCGGTGCCGGTCCTGGTGCTGACGGGCGCGGACGACTCGCTCGTGGGCTCGCCGCACGAGCTGGCCGAGCGCATCCCGGGCGCGCACGCCCGCACGGTGCCCGGCGATCATCCCGAGGCGATGAAGCATCCGGAGTTCTCCGCGGCCGTCGTCGACTTCGTGACCACCAGCCCGAGCGAGGTTCCCGCCCCGTGACCGAACGCACCTTGCGCGGCGCCGCCGCCATCGTCGGCGTCGCCGACATCGCCTCGCCCACCGGCCAGCTCGACCAGCGAGGTCGGGCGCTCGAGGTGGCCATGATCCGTGCCGCGCTCGACGACGCCGGCCTCACCCTCGACGACGTCGACGGCGTCTGCCACGCCGGCTCGCCGACGGCGCTGGCCGAGTTCCTCGGCATCCAGTCGCGGTACGTCGACGGCACGGTCGTCGGAGGGTCGAGCTACGAGCTGCACGTCGAGCACGCCGCCGCGGCCATCGCCGCCGGGCTGTGCGAGGTGGTGGTGAGCGTGTACGCCTCGACCCCTCGCAGCGACCGCCGTCGCCCCGGCGGGGGCACCTTCGGCGGTGGGGGCCCGGGCGGCGGCCGACCGATGGGGCCCAATCCGGCGGTCGAGTGGGAGATCCCGTTCGGCCTGCGGATGCCGATGGGCGCCTACGCGCTGGCGGCCAGCCGGCACATGGCGGTCTACGGCACGACGGCCGAGCAGCTGGCCCAGATCGCCGTCGACACCCGGGCCTGGGCGACGATGAACCCCAACGCCCGGTTCCAGGAGCCGATCACGATCCAGGACGTGCTCGACTCGCCGATGATCGCCTCGCCCCTGCACCTGCTCGACTGCTGCCTGGTCACCGACGGCGCCGGTGCCTTCGTCATGACCTCGGCCGAGCGGGCCCGGGACCTTGGCCGCCCACCGGTGTACGTGCTCGGCGCGGCGACTGCGGGCTCGCACCAGATGATCAGCCAGATGCCCGACCTGGCCACCACCGCGGGCGCGGTGTCGGGCCCGGCGGCGCTCCGGATGGCCGGCGTCAAGACCAACGACGTCGACCTGCTGATGGGCTACGACTCGTTCACGATCACGGCACTGCTGCATCTCGAGGACCTCGGGTTCTGCGGCAAGGGGGAGGGCGGGGCGTTCGTCGAGGACGGCAAGCTCGGGCCCGGCGGCGGACCCCTGGCCATGAACACCAACGGCGGCGGGCTGTCGTACACGCACCCCGGCATGTACGGGATGTTCCTGCTGGTGGAGGCGGCCCGGCAGCTGCGCGGCGAGGCGGGGCAGCGGCAGATACCCCGCCACGACGTCGCCGTGGCCCACGGCTCGGGCGGCGTGCTGTCGACGATGGGCACCGTGGTGCTCGGGACGGAGGCGACCCTGTGACCGCCCGCATCGAGCCGCCGGTGAGCCCGGTGAGCAAGCCGTTCTGGGACGCCTCCCGCGACCAGCGGTTCGTCCTGCCGTGGAGCACCGCCAGCGGCAAGGCGATGTGGTACCCCCGGGAGGTCGACCCCCAGGCGCCCGACGCCGCCATCGAGTGGCGCGAGGCCAGTGGCGACGGGGTCGTCTACGCCGCCAGCGTCCACCACCGGCCCGGCCCGGGCCGCGACGAGGCCGACGGTCCTTACGTCGTGGCGCTGATCGAGCTGGCCGAGGGCGTGCGCATGATGTCCAACGTCGTCGGCTGCGAGCCCTACGACGTGGCCGTGGGCATGCCCGTGCGCCTCGTGTGGGAGCCTCTGTCCGACGGGCGGCACCTGCCACAGTTCACGCCGGCCTGAGGCCGGAATCGTCCAGGGAGTCGGGGACCGAGGGGGGATCCGCCAATGACCACGACCGACAGCGACGCGCGCTTCGACCAGGCCGCCGCCGTGGGCATGTCCGTCGCCCACTGGGCCGACGTCCAGGCCGACGCGCCGGCCATCGTCTCGCCGCTCGGCGACCGCACGTTCGCTGAGCTGAACGCGAACGCCAACCGGCTGGCCCGCGCCCTGCGCGCCAGGGGAGTGGCCAGGGGCGACGCGGTGGCGTTCATGGTCACCAACCGGCCCGAGTTCGCCGAGGTCGTGGCCGCGGTCGTGCGGAGCGGCATGCGCATGACCCCGATCAACTGGCACCTGACCGCGGACGAGGCCGCCTACATCGTCGGCGACTGCGAGGCCAAGGTGTTCATCGCCGACGCCCGCCTGGCCGACGTGGCGGCCGCCGCGGCCGAGCGCAGCCCCGGCGTCACCCTCCGGCTGGCCGTGGGCGGCGAGATCGACGGGTTCGAGCCCTATGCCCCGGCGCTGGCGGCCGAGGACGACACCGACCTGCCCGACCCGGTGCTCGGCAGCCAGATGCTCTACACCTCGGGCACCACCGGGCGGCCCAAGGGCGTCCACCGCGCCGAGGTGCCGCCCACGTCGGGCCTCGCCCGGCTGTTCGGCTATGTGGCGGGCACGTCGATGAACCTGTGCACCGGCCCGCTGTACCACGCCGCGCCGTTGGCGTTCTCGCTGCAGGGGCCGATCAACGCCGGCGCCGGCGTCGTGCTCATGGACGGCTGGTCGCCGTCCGAGACGCTGCGCCTCATCGACGAGCACAAGGTCAGCCACTCCCACCTTGTGCCCACGATGTTCCACCGCCTGCTGGCCCTCCCGGAGGAGGAGCGGCTCGCCGCCGACGTGTCGTCCCTGCGCCTGGTCATCCACGGCGCCGCGCCCTGCCCGGTGTCGGTCAAGCAGGCGATGATCGAGTGGTGGGGGCCCGTGCTGCTCGAGTACTACGCCGCCACCGAAGGCGTCGGCACGTTCGTGACCAGCGACGTCTGGCTGAGCCGCCCCGGCACGGTGGGCAAGCCGGCCAGCGAGGACCACATCCGCATCCTCGACCCGGTGAGTGGCGACCCGAAGCCGGCGGGCGAGGTGGGCACGGTGTACCTGAAGGCACCGGCGGTGGGTCGCTTCGACTACTTCGGCGACCCGACGAAGACCGAGAGCAGCTACCGCGGCGACTACTACACGATGGGCGACGTGGGCTACCTGGACGAGGACGGCTACCTGTTCCTCACCGACCGCAGCGCCGACCTGATCATCACCGGTGGCGTCAACGTCTACCCGGCCGAGGTCGAGGCCGAGCTGCTGGGCCACCCGGCGGTGGGCGACGCCGCCGTGATCGGCGTGCCCGACGAGGAGTGGGGCGAGATCGTGGTGGCGGTGGTGGAGCTGAAGGCGGGCGAGGAGCCGTCGGACGCGCTGGCGGCGGCCCTGATCGACCACTGTCGCGCCGGGCTGGCCCGGTTCAAGTGCCCGCGCCGGGTCGACTTCATCGACCATCTGCCCCGCACCGACAGCGGCAAGCTCTACAAGCGCCGTCTCCGCGACGACTACCGGGCCCGCGCCAACGGCGGCGGCGGCCCGGCCTGAGCACCCGGCGCCCGGCGGCCGGTGGTGCCCGTGCGCCCGGTGACCCTCGCCGAGCAGATCGCCGCCAACCGCCGGCACTGGGACGACCGCGCCGACATCCACGCCGGCTCCCGCTACTACGACCTCGCCTCGATCATCGCCCGCGGCCCGGCGCCCATCGCCGGGCCGGACGAGGCCGAGCTCGGCCCGGTCGCCGGCCGGACCCTGCTCCACCTGCACTGCCACATCGGCACCGACACCCTGCGGTGGGCGGCGCTGGGCGCCACCGTGACCGGCGTCGACCTGTCGCCCCGATCGCTCGCCATCGCCCGGGACCTGGCCGCCCGTCTCGGCCTGCCGGCCCGGTTCGAAGAGGCGGACGTCCACGACCTGCCGCGCCTGCTCGACGAGGAGTTCGACATCGTCTACGCCTCGTACGGCGTGATCTGCTGGGTTCCCGACATGGCCCCCTGGGCAGCCGTGGCGGCGTCCTTCGCCCGGCCCGGCGGGGTGGTGTACCTGGCGGACGGGCACCCGATCGACGTGGCGCTTGAGCCGGAGCGGTTCTCCCGGCGCGGCTACTTCGACCGCGGCGCCCGCCGCTACGAGGACGAGCGGTCGTACACGGACGGCGAGGTCACGATCCGCCGGCCGGTCAACTACCGGTGGACCCACACGCTGGGCGACGTGGTCACCGCTCTGGCGGCCGCGGGCCTGCGCATCGAGTTCCTGCACGAGCACCCGCACCCAGGCGGTGGAGCCGGCGCCGTACCGGGCCTGTTCTCGGTGATGGCGAGCCGCCCCCATCGCTAGACTCCCGCACCGCGGGCGAGCCCCGTGAGGGTGGTCCACAGCTCGATCGGGTGCTGCGGCCGGCACGCCATCAGCGCCGGGTCGCCGGCGTCGGGGACGATCTCGCCCGCACCGCCGCGCTCGCACCACGTCACCACGAGCGCCGACGCCACCGGTACATCCGGCCGTCCCGACCATCGCAGGTCGACCAGCGAGATGCCGTCCGCCGGGTCGCACGCAGCGGCCAGGTAGCTGCGCCAAGCCCGGGGCGCGGCGTCGAAGGGCGGCGGCCCGTCCTCGGCGGTGATGTCGATCACCCCGGCCAGCACCCGGGCGAGCGCGGCGGGCCGCGGGTGCCAGCGGAGCGCCTGCGGCGTGTCCGGCTCGTGGCCGCCCGGGAGTACCACCACCCCCGCCGGCCCGGCCAGCACCTCCGCCATCGGGGACGGCTCGCCCCGCCACGACCGCACGACGGCCCGGACCAGCACCCTGCTGAGCACGGCGACCACCGGCCGCAACATCGGGTGGATGTTCCCGCCGTCGACCAGCCCCGCCGACCCGAGGCCGGCGATGACGGGATCGCCCGGCACGCCCCGTCCCTGGTGCCACGCCACCAGCGCGGCCAGCTCCCGCCGGCTGGCCGTGACCCGACCGGCGGCCATGTCGAGCTCGGCCGGGCTCATGGCGCCCCTCCCACCGGACGCCACCGCACCCGCAACGAGCGCACCGCCCGCAGGAGCGTCGCCGCCAGCTCGGCCCAGTCGGCGTCGGCCGCAGCACCGGTCGCCACCACCGCCCCGCCCCCGGGCCGCATCACGTGCCGGGCCGTGACCGTCAGGTCGGACCCCCACTGCTCGGTGGCGATCGTGAGGTCGAGGTGGTCGACAGGCCGGTGGCCCGATCCGAGGTGGACCAGGTGCCCGCCCAGCGACAGCAGCGTCGACGGCACCATGCAGTCCGCATAGGCCGCGAGCGTCGGCGCCTCGGCCGACACCACCCGGGCGAGCGTCAGCGACGGCACGACCGGCCCGGTCCACCCGCTAGGCCGGGCGACGAGCAGCGCCGCGCCGGGGTCGTCGCTGCGGACCCAGCCGAAGGGGACGTCGACGTCGACCTCTCCGGCACCGGAGCCGAGGTGCCGTGCCGCAGTCGTGTCGCGGCGGTGGAGCAGGGTCATGGTGCCCATGCGGCAGCCGCCTCGATCGCCATGGCCCGCAGCTGGGCCGAGAGCAGCGTCAGCTCGCCGGCCAGCCTCGTCATGGCCAGGTCGTGGACGGCGGACTCGACGTCGAAGACCTCCCGGAACCGACCCGTCCAGTCGTCGGTGACGACCGGGATGTCCTGCCGCATGATCGAGACCGAGTCGAACAGCGACTGGGCGGTCAGCAGCAGTTCGTCAGCCGCCGCGTCGGCGGCGTCGAAACCGAACCGGATGTTCGCCGTGTCTTCTGGCATGACCACATGCTATCACGATATCAATGGATACACATCGAGAATCATGAAATTTATCGAAGGTCACCAAGGATCAGCCCACGGATCGCGCCGGGCCTGACGGCGAGCCCGCCGCTGCGCGACCAGGTCGCGGTAGGCGGGATCGAACTCGATCGCCCGCCGTTCCTCCCGTTCCCGCTCGGACGTGCCGGGTCGGACGAGCACCAGGCGCTTTCCCTGCCGCTCCCATCCCCGCTGGCACGGCGGCCGCAGCGCATCGGGTAGCCCGAACGCTCGGTAGACGACCGTGGTCACGGCGGTGGCGGCGAGGAGCACCATGCAGCTGACGGACGTCGCGCGCAGCAACCACCAGTCGGGTCCACGGCCCAGGCCCAGCCTGACCAGGTCGGCGAGCGCAAACAGCGCGAACCCGGTCATCCCGAAGGTCTGGAGATAGATGCTCCCCGACTTGGACCGGTACTTGCGCAGGCTGGGCGTGAGCGTCCAGGTCTCCGGGCGATGCGTGCGCTGGTATTCGGTGACTGCCCGGAACTCGCGGCCCGTCCAGCAGCGCATGCAGAGGACGAGCGCACCGCACAGCGCGACGAGGGCCGCCAGCATCATCAGCGCCTCCGACGTGGTGTCGCCGCTCGAGGCGGTCTGCACGGGCAGGGGCCCGATCACAGCCATGGCCAGTCGCCTCCCCAGGGGTCGGGCGGCGGGGAGGAGGTCAGGACGGCGGCCGGGCTCTTGGGCGACCGGGCGGCGGACCAGTCCTTGGCCTCGATCACCCGCTCCAGCGCGTCGTGGTCTGGCACCAGCGATTCCACCCGCGAGGCCACGATGGGCCGGCCGGCCGTCGCCTTCCTCGCCAGGTCGGAGGCCACACCGTCGGCGCGGGCCTCGAGCGCCGGCGCCGCCGTGCCATCCGCGGCGGCGATGTCCGCCCGCAGCTCGCCGAGGTCGCGGGCGGCGGGTTTGGGGCCTCCGCCCGCGAGCACGCGGTCCATGGCTTTGTCCCCGACCGCCGCGCCGGCGATGCCCCCGGCGACGGCCAGCACGGGGGAGCAGACGACAGCGCCGGGGCCGCACAACCCGCCGGCGGCGCCCCCGAGCTCGGCACCGCCCCAGGCGCCGACGGCGACCCCTCCGCCGCGTCCCGCGGCTCGGACCGCGCGCTCGGGGACGGCCCGACCATCGTCCTTGAACCACTGCTCGGCGGCCGCGGCCGCGCCCGTGGCGACCACGCCGGCTCGGCTGATCCACCGCGACGCCGTGACCAGCCGCTCGGGCTCGGCCCGGGGGAGCAGGATGCGGGCCGCTACGTCGGCCCTCGTGACTCGAGTGGCGACCCCGCCGTCCGCGAGCACCGCGACCTCGTCCGCTTCCAGCGACACCCGCACGGTCACGCTGGACGGCAGGTTGGCCATCAGCGGCGCGGCCTTCTTGAGCAACGCCGAGAGCCCGTCGGCCGCACTGCCGCCGTGGGACAGGTGAGCGAGCCAGGCGGGTGGCTCGTCCTGGTCGTAGTGGACGTCGAGGATGGCGGCCAGTTGGGCCGCGGCGCCCTCGGCCACGCCCCGGTAGGGGTCGTCCCAGGCGGTCATGTAGCCGACGAGCTGGCCGTCGCGCACGGTGAGGATCGCCTCGAGGTCGGTGCCGGTGGTGCCGGGCGCCATGTACTCGTTGACCAGGGCGGACTGGGCGAAGGCGTCGCCCACGGCGGCGGTCCAGCGGCCGGTGTCGCGCAGCTCGGACGCCAGCGCCCGCACCATGGTGCCCGTGTCGACGGTGGGGACGCGGTAGTCGACCTCGCACCGGGCCCGGTAGGCGGCGAGGGCATCGTCGAGGAGGCCCGCCCGCCGGGCCAGGCCGTCGCACAGCGCGTCGACGGTCTCGCCGAACCGCCGGAGGCGGGCCGGGTGGCACGAGGACGAGGCGCCGCTCATGGCGCCGACGCCTGGTGTCTGTCGAAATCAGGTGTTGCCGAAGCACCGAACATGCCACTACAGTAGCGGACATGAGCGGTGAAGGGAGTAAAAATATCGAAAATTGCTGAAACGGCCGATGGGCCGCCGGAACAAATCTAAGCGGTCTCCGCAGCCGGTAGGGCGTGGACCTCGCCGGTCTGGATGCGCCATAGCGCCGCGTACAGCCCGCGGGCCTCGAGCAGGTCGTCGTGATTGCCCGACTCGACGACTCGGCCCTGTTCGAGGACGTGGATGCGGTCGGCGTGCCGGACCGTGGACAGGCGGTGGGCGATGACGACCACCGTCCTGCCTCGGCCCACGAGCTCCAGCGAGCGCTGGATCGCCGCCTCGGTCTCGTTGTCGACCGCCGAGGTGGCCTCGTCCAGCACGAGCAGGGGCGGGTCCTTGAGGATTGCCCGTGCGATCGACAGTCGCTGGCGTTGGCCCCCGGACAGCTTCTGGCCCCGCTCGCCGACGATGGTGTC
>DATFRN010000230.1:0-16617 GCA_035263165.1 Acidimicrobiales bacterium
CATCGCGGCGGGCCCTCCGCGATGCGGCGAGCGTACGGCCTGCTGCTCGACATCGAGCGGTTCGCCGGCGTGCGGCTGGGCCCGGGCCCGCTGTACGGGGCGATCGGCCGGCGGGAGGAGCGGGGCCTGATCGAGCCGGTGCGCGGTCGGTGCTCGTCGGCTGGGCGCTGTTCGTCGTAGCCGGCGCCGGCGCGTTCGCCACGCTGGTGTGCGGCGCGGTCCTCGCGGTCCTGGCCGGGGGCGTGCCGGCCCTGCGGGCGTTCGCCCGGGCGGGCGGGGCCGCCGCCGTGGCGACGGTCGGGCTGGTGGCGTGGGCGCCCACGTTGACCGCCCGCCAGCGGGCCGGGCACTCGCTGGGGTACGCCGCCGGCCTCCTTGGCTGGAGTGCGCTGGTGGCCGCCTGCCTGGCGGCGTGGACCGTGGCGGCCGCGGCGATCGCCCGCTCGGCGCCGTGGCTCCTCGCCGGCCGGCCCGTCGGTCACCCCGGCCCCACCCTGGCCCCCCAGCTCGGGCTCCCGCTCGCCGGCAGTGCGGCCGCCCACGTCTGAGGCACCACGGGCCCAGGCTCCCACCGGCTCGCTGAACGAGCGCTGAACCCGGGCGCGGCGCCTCGCTAGCCTGGGCCGGGGGTCGGAGGGCGCGATGCGACGGGCGTTCGTGGGCGGTCGGGTCGAGACGATGGACGGCGGTCCGGCGCCGGGCGTCGTGCTCGTCTCCGGCGGCCGGATCGAGGCGGTGGGCGACCACGGTCTCCTCGAGGGACCGGGCGAGGTGGAGACGGTCGACCTCCAGGGTCGCCTGCTGCTGCCCGGCTTCGTGGATGCGCACCACCACCTCTCGATCGCCGCGCTCGAGCCCGTGTGGGCCGACCTGGAGGGCGTCGACGACCCGGACCGGGCCGCGGCGTTGCTGGCCGACGCGGCCGCCCGGACCCCCGGGGCGACCTGGGTCCGGGGCTGCCACTGGAGCCGGGACGCCCTGCGCCTGACCCGCCACGACCTGGACGCGATGGGCTTCGACCGTCCCGCCGTCGTCGCCTGCACGTCGCTGCATCGGGGCGTCGTGTCCTCGCACGGGCTCGACGTGCTGGGCATCGACGCCGGGACGGCCGATCCGCCCGGCGGGCGCATCCACCGGGATCGCGCCGGGCGGCCGACGGGTCTGCTGATCGAGACCGCCTGGAGCCGGGCCCACGCCCTGTCCGTGGCGGGCACGGCCGACCCGGACCGGTACGCCGACCTCATCGAGGACCGGGCGCGGCTGCTGCTGACCTACGGCATCACCGCGGTCCACGACGCCGCCATGAGCCCGCGGGCGGAGGCCGCCTACCGCCGGCTGGCCGCCGAGGGACGGCTGCCCGTGTCGGTGCTCGGGTTCCCCCACGCCGCCGACCTGCTCACCGGTCCGGACCGGGCGCGCTGGGAGGGGCCCGTGACGGGGGAGGGCGACGACCGCTTCCGGGTCGGGCCGGTGAAGGTCTTCGCCGACGGCGTCTGGCCGCCGGCCTGCGACGGCCACGTCGGGGGCGAGCGCGTCCGCTTCGGGGAGGTCATGCCGGGCCTTGGTGAGCACATCCGGGCGGCGGTCGGCCACGGGTTCGGCGTCGCCGTGCACGCCGTCGGGAACGTCGGCCTGGGGGCCGCGCTCGACGGGTGGAGCGCCGCCGTCCGGGGCCTCGAGCCCGACCACGGCCTGCGGGTCGAGCACGCGACCCTGGCAGGCCCGGGGGACATCGACCGGATGCGCCGCCTCGGCGCCACGGGGGTGGTGCAGCCCGGGTTCGTCGACGGCATGGGCGACCTGGCCGTCGGGCTCGAGTTCGACGAGCAGGCCTGGCTGCCCTTCGCCGACCTCGCCGGCCGGGACGTCCCGCTGGCGGCGTCGTCGGACTTCCCGTGCTCCTCCACGGCGGCGCCCCTGCCGCTGTCCCGGTTCGGCGTCGAGCGCCGGACGGCGGCCGGGGCCCTGCTGGGCCCCGAGCAGGCCCTTCCCCTGGCGACCTGGCTGCGGCTGTGGACCGCCGGCGCCGCGGACGCCGGCGAGCAGTCCGGCGAGCGGGGACGGATCCGCCCCGGCCTGCGCGCCGACTTCGTCGTCCTTGCCGGGGACGTCGACGGCGCCCTCGACGTCGCCCAGACCTGGGTCGCCGGGGAGTGCGTCCACGAGGCCACCGGCTGACGGCTCCGGGCCGGACGCGCGGCACCGCCCCCGCCGGGGGGCGGGGGCGGTGCGGCGGGGTCCTGGGGCTCAGGCCACGGCGAGGGCCGGGGTGGGCTCGGGGGCGGTGGCGGCGGCGGGGGAGTGGCTGAAGCCCTTGAGCATCATCCACATGCCGAGGGTGAACTCCCAGGCGGCGATCGGCAGGCCGAAGGCCATCGCCGGGGTCGAGACCTGCTCCCAGCCGCCGAACAGGGTGACCGTGGAGGAGATGACCAGCAGCGGGGCGCCGACGAGGCCGACCGTCGGGATGAGCCGCGGGACCAGGCGGGCCTTGTACATGACCGTGGCCAGGCACAGGGCGTTGACGGCCGGCATGTAGCCGGGGCCGAGGAGGAACGTCCAGTCCTTGATGGCGACCAGGGAGTGCCACGCCGTCGTGAGCGACGCGGGGTCGGCGCCGGCCGCGTCCTGGCGCAGCGTGACGATGCTGAGGACGCTGAGCACGCCGACGAAGATCATCGAAGCCTCGACCACCCGGGACCCGACGAACCCGACGGCGGCGGTCCGGCTCACCCGTCGGGTCACCGGGTAGAGCACGACGGCGGTGGCGATGCCGGCCAGCCCGCAGATCACCTCGAGCAGGCCGCCCAGCCGGACGGGCACGTCGCTGCCGGCGCCGAGGACGAAGTCGGCGTTGCTGAGCGCCTGGTCGTACATCCCCAGCACGGGGATCGAGGTCACGAACGTGACGATGTAGAGCGCCCCGGCGGCGAACGCCAGCCTGCGGGTGCGGTCCGAGGGGTCGGTGGTCAGGGTGGTGGGGTCGTCGGTGGCCATGTCGGCGCTCCTTCGGTGTGGTCCTGCACCGACCACGGTGCGCCCGGGGTCTGAGCGCGCCCTGACCCGCCGCTGACCCCCGCCCCGGCGGTGCGGTCAGGCGGGGGCGGGCCCGGCGATCAGCCGGTCGGGCGGCAGCCCCGCACCCTGGTCGCGGGCCGCGGCCAGGGCCTCGGCGCCGGCCGCGGCGAGCACGTCGCGCCGGGTGCGCTCCACGTCCGCCTCCTCGGCCGGGACACGCGTCGCCCCGGACGCCGCGCGCCGCGCGTCGCTGCAGCCGAGGAGCTGGCCGGCCCACCGGGGGTCGCCCGACCGCACCGCGGCCGCGGCCAGGCCCTCGAGCGCCAGCGGGACCGCCCGGGGGTGGGCGGTGGCGACGACCGCATCGTAGGCCGCCCGGTGGCGGGCGATGGCCTCCTCTGCGTCGCCGCGGCCGTCGGCCACGTACCCGAGGGTGGTCAGCGCGGTCGCCGCCCCCACCGGGACGTCGAAGGGGGTCGGGGCCCGGGAGAACGAGCTGGAGAACCCCAGCTCGGGGGCCTCCCGGTACTGCGCCAGCGCCTCCCGGGCGGCGGCCTCGGCCTCGTCGAGGCGGCCCTGCCGGCGCCGGAGGTCGGCCAGCGTGTTGAGGGACATCGCCCGGCCCGGCCGGAACACGACGTCGTCGGCCCGGCCGAGGGCGTGGGCGACGAGCGCCTCGGCCCCCTCGTCGCCGGCCTGCACGGCCGCCCGGGCCAGGCGGGCCGCCAGCGCCGCCTCGAACGACCGCATCCGCCAGTCGCCGACGATGCCCAGGGCCTCGGTCAGGTTGGCGGTGGCCAGCGACAGGTCGCCGCGGTTCTCGGCCAGCTCGGCGACCAGGTCGAGGCACACGGCGGTCATGAACTGGTCGCCGACGGCCCGGTAGGCGCCGGCGGCGTCCCGGAGCCCCGCCTCGAAGGCGGCGAAGTCGCCGCGCTCCTGGACCGCCAGCGCCGCCTGCGCCCACGGCGTGGCGGCCCGGGCCCAGGGATCGGCGCTGGCGGCGAGCGCGTCGAGCAGGTCGTGATTGAGCTCGATCGACCGCGCCCGCCGGCCGGTGGCGTCCACCAGCTGGGCCAGGAACGACAGGGCGTAGGCGGCGAACACCGGTTCGGCGTGCGCCCGGAGGCGGGCGATCGCCGCGTCGAAGTCCGCCTCGTAGCGGTCCCGGCGGCCGGTGACGAAGCTGAGGAAGGCGTGCCACATCCGGGCCCACCCGTCGGTGAAGGGGTCGAGGTCGCCCGGGAGGCCGAGGGCGTCGTCGAGCCAGCGGAGGCCCTCGGCCGTGCCGCCGGCGATCCAGCGGGCGAACGCGACGTCGGCGGCCAGGGCGACGGCGAGGCCCCTGTCCGCCACGCCGACCGCCCACGCGAACGCCGTGCGGATGTTGTCGCGCTCGATGCCGACGGCCCGGAACCACTCGCGCTGGTCCCGGCCCCGGAAGGCGGTGCGGCTGCCGCGGCACAGCGCCGCCATGTGCGCCGCCATCCGGCCGTAGGCGGCGTCGGCCTCCCGCCGCTCGACCAGCCGCTCGCGCCCGTAGTGGGACAGCGTCTGGAGCATCCCGTAGCGGGCCTCGGGACCGGACCGGTCGACCGTCAGGAGGGAGCGGTCCACCAGCGCCGCCACGCACTCGACCACGTCGGCGCCGTCGAGGCCGTCGCCGGCCGCGACAGCCTCGGCCGCGGCCAGCGAGCACCCGCCGGTGAACACCGAGAGCCGCTCGAAGACCCGGCGCTCGTCCTCGAACAGCAGGTCGTAGCTCCAGTCCACCACCGCCCGGAGCGTCTGCTGGCGGGCCATCGCCGTGCGGGCGCCGCCGGTGAGCAGCCGGAACCTGTCGTCGAGCCGCTCGGCGATCTGCCCGGCGGTGAACGCCCGCGTGCGGGCCGCGGCGAGCTCGATGGCCAGCGGCAGACCGTCGAGCCGGTCGCAGATCTCCCCGATGGTGGCGCGCACGTCGTCGCCGGCGGCCAGGCCGGCGCCGGCCGCCTCGGCCCGGGCGACGAACAGCTCCACCGCCTCACCCGCCCGGAGCGGCGGGACGACCCAGACCGCCTCGCCCGGGACGCGCAGCGCCTCCCGGCTCGTCGCCAGCAGCCGCAGCGACTCGTCCCCGCCGAGGAGCGCCTCGGCGGCCCGGGCGGCGGCGTCGACCAGGTGCTCGCAGTTGTCCAGGACGACCAGGACGTCCCGGCCGCGGCACAGCTCGACGACCCGGGCCAGGCCGTGGGACTCGGGACCGGGGAGGTCGAAGGCGGCCGCCACCGCCGCCGGCACGGCCCCGCCGTCGCCGACGGCGGCCAGCTCGACGACGACCACGTCCCCCTCGCCCGCGGTCAGGACCCGACGCCCGGCCTCGACCGCCAGGCGCGTCTTGCCGGCCCCACCCGGCCCGACCAGCGTGACCAGGCGGCTCCCGGCCAGGAGCCCGGCGATCTCGCCGAGCTCGCCCTCGCGGCCCACGAGGCGGGTCGGGGCGGGCCGGAGGTTGGTCCGCCGGCCCGGCCGCTCGGGCTCGGCCGCCGGCGGCTGCGGGGCGCCCGGCGCGGGCGGGGCGGCGAGGGCCGGGTCCTGGCGGAGGATGGCGGTCTCCAGGTCCCGCAGCTCGGGCCCCGGGTCGAGGCCGAGCTCCTCCGCCAGGGCGGCCCGCCCCTCCTGGAACACCCGCAGGGCGTCCGACTGCCGGCCCGAGCGGTACAGCGCCAGCATCAGCTGGCCCCGCAGGCGCTCCCGGGTGGGATGGTCGGCCACCAGCACCTCGAGGTCGCCGGCCAGGCGCCGGTGGCGGGCCAGGGCGAGTTCGACGTCGACCCTGTCCTCGATCACGGACAGCCGGGCCTCCTGCAGCCGGGCGATGTGGGGCTGGGCGAACTCGTCGTAGGCGAAGTCGGCGAGGGCCGGGCCCCGCCACAGCCCCTCGGCCGCCGCGAACCGGGCCAGGGCCGGCTCGGGCTCGCCCCCGGCCGCCAGGTCCCGGGCCTCGGCGACGAGGCGGTCGAACCGGTGGACGTCCACGTCGTCGGCCTCGACGGCCAGGACGTACCCCGGGGGCCGCATCGCCACGGCATCGCCGTCGCCCAGGACCTTGCGCAGCTTGGAGACGAGGCGCTGCAGCGAGTTGGCCACGCCACCCGGCGGGTCGTCCCGCCAGAGCCCGTCGATCAGCCGGTCGGTCGGGACGACGCGGCCAGAGTCCAGCGCCAGCATCGCCAGCAGGGCGCGCAGCTTGGCGCCCGGCACCGGCAGGGGAGCGCCCCCCTCGCCCGCCACCTCCAACGCTCCGAGGAGGCGTACCTGCATCCACGCCAAGGTACCGACTCAGCACCCGCACAGCCCGGGGTCAGCGCCCCGGCCCATCCTCGCCCCATGACCCGCCGCGACCGCCAACGGGCGGAGCTGCTCCGGCTGTGCCGGTCCGGGCCCCCGTCCCGGGCCGTGGACCTGGCGTTCGCCCACCTCGCCGACTTCGGGCCGGACGAGGAGCTGCTCGACCTGCTCGCCGACGCGCTCGCACGCGCACCGGCTCCGGCCGCCGACCGGCGACGCCTCGCGGAGCTACGTGGGGGAGGTCCTCGCGATGACCGAGGATCCACCTGATCGGCTCAGGTTCGCCGAGGAGGGCCATGAGCACCACCGCCGCCCCGGACCCGGCGCTCCGCCCAGACCCGCGTCCCGCCGTCGTCCCGGCGTGCGCCCCAGTCGTCGGACAGGGCCGCCACCAGCTGGAGGCCCCACCCACCCAGGGCCGCAGGCCCCAGGTCACGGCGCCCGATGTCCGGGCCCGGCGTGCCATGGTCCGTCACCTCCAGGCGCAGCGTGTCCCCGGCCAGCCGGAGGGTGACGTCCACGCTTCCCCCACCGTGGACGATGGCGTTGGTCACCATCTCGCTGGTGATCAGGCCCAGGTCGTCGCGCTCCGGGTTCAGCCCCCAGGCGCGCAGCTCACCACGCACGAAGTCGCGGGCGGCCGCGATCTGCGAGGTCTCCGGGGAGAAGCGGTGGCTGGACTGTTGCGTGGCACGACCTCCCGGACGGGCGACCGGGCACGGGGGGTATGCACGAGGACTTCCCGGGGGATCACCTGGCTACCAGGTTTCCGATCCCGTGAGATGTAGGGTCCGCGCGTGGCCGCCAGGAGCGATGCGGGACGGGGCGACGCGAGGTCCGGCCTGCGTGACATCGAGGAGGTCATCGGACCGCGCCTCGGCCAGCCGGACGCGGCGGACCTGCTGGGCGAGGTGCTGGAGCGCGTGCGCAGCATGCTGGCGGCCGACACGGTGGCGGTCCTCCTGCTCGACGAGCCGACCGGCCATCTCGTGGCCACCGTCGCGCGGGGCATCGAGGAGGAGGTCTACCAGGGGGCGCGCGTGCCTCTCGGCCGGGGGTTCGCCGGGCGCATCGCCGCGGGCCGTCGCCCGGTGATCATCGAGGACATCGCCGACGCCGACGTCGTGAACCCGGTCCTGCGCGAGAACGGGATCCGGTCCCTGGTCGGCGTGCCGCTGCTGGCCGGCGGCCGGTTGGTGGGCGTGCTCCACGTCGGCTCGGTGCAGAAGGAGCGCTTCGGCGAGCCGGACGTGGAGCTCCTCGAGGCCGCGGGCGCCCGCGTGGCGGAGGTGGTGCAGGCGTCACTCCTGGAGCTGGAGCGCAGCGCTTCGGCCGTGCTCCAGCGCAGCCTGCTTCCGCCGGCCCTGCCCGAGGTGCCGGGCCTGGACGCCGCCTTCCGGTACATCGCGGGGGCCGGCGGCCGGGTCGGCGGCGACTGGTACGACCTGTTCGTCCTGCCGTCCGGGGCGGTGTGCGTGACGGTCGGCGACGTCGTCGGGCAGGGCCTGCGGGCTGCGGCGGTGATGGGGCGGGTGCGCACGTCCCTGCGGGTGCAGTGCTTCGCGAGCGGGGGCGATCCCGCCGCCGCGCTCGACATGGTCGACCGCTCGCTGCGCCACTTCGAGCCCGGCGAGCTGGCCACGGCGATCGTCGGGGTGACAGCGCCGCCGTTCGACCGGCTCGACCTGGCGGTCGCCGGCCACCCGGCGCCCGTCCTGGCCGGCCCGGACGGGACCTGCCGCTACCTGGAGCTGGCGATCGGGCCCCCGCTGGGGGTCCCCCCGATCCGGGGCCGGGAGCGCAGCGCCGTCGAGGTCCCGCCCGGCGCCGTGGCGGTCTTCTACACGGACGGCCTGGTCGAGCGGCGCCACGAGAGCCTGACCGGCCGGATCGAGCGGCTCTGCGATGTGGTCAGGGCGTCGGACCCCGAGGACGTGTGCGGCGCGGTCATGGGCCGGATGGTGGGCCTGGACCAGCCGAGCGACGACGTGGCCATGCTGGTCCTCCGCCGGGCCCTGCCCGGCTGACCGGCGACTGGGGCCGGCTTCACCCCGGCTGGTTGGGCACCCCGGGGAACAGTTGCTCGGTGGGGCCGGACGTGACCAGGCCGGACAGCTTGGTCGCGAGGTGCGGGGCGAAGACGGCCCCGTAGAGGGCGTGGCCGACGACGACCACCACGAGCACGGACAGGAGCGAGGACCGGAGGCGGCTCGGCGTCCTGGCGTCGGCCCAGGCGTCGACCACCGTGCGCCCCTCCGGATCGGTGCGCCCGAGCAGGTAGGCGAAGACCATGACCTGCACGCCCATGGCGAGGGCGTCGTACAGGGGGTACTGGTGCCGGGTGCCCTCCCACAGCGCCAGGCCGGGGATGACGCGGCCGTAGTGGAACACACCGAGCCGGGCGCCGACGACCGCGTTGAACAGGAACGCCCACAGGCAGCCGACGACCAGCCCGGCGGACAGGAGCGTGAGCGGCCGGCGCCACCCGAGCGTCGCGCTCAGCCGCCGTCCCAGCGCGGCGGCGATCACCGCCGGCAGCACGAAGTAGGCGATGTAGCCCGGCGGCACCGAGGCCGGCAGGCCGCCCCAGGTCACGTCGAGCGGCCACCAGCCCGGCATGCGGGGGATGGCCGGCGGGAACTGGGCGTACATCGCCCAGTCGTAGGGGGCCTCGATCCACGAGAACGAGATCGCCGCGATGCACGCGAGCAGGAGCGGGTGCAGCCGCCGGCGGCGGACGCTCAGGACGACGCCGAGCGCGACGAACGTGATCCCACCGACGTAGGCGAAGGCGATGGCCACGGCCAGCAGCGGCGTCAGCCCGGTGTCCACGCGTCGTCCTCGCCCTCGCCCGCCCGCGGGCGGCGGGCCTCGGGGTCGTAGCGGAGCACCAGGCCGTAGACGAGGGCGACCAGCCCGCCCAGCGTGCCGAGCATGATGAGCGCACCCACGTCCGCGATCCCCCTCGCAACGTCACCCGGAGCCCCGCTCGCCGGGCTGCCGACATCCTGCCGCGTCGGCGGCGCCCCGGCTCAGCCCCGGCGGCGGCGGCCGAGGCGCCGGTACGGCGACGCCATCGAGTCGGCGTCGGGCCCGGCGGGACGGCCGGCGCCCTCGTGGCGCGGGTCGCCCGACAGGCCCGGCAGCTCGGGCCGCCCCCGCCGCCAGCCGCTGAAGGCCAGCAGCGCGGCCGTGAGCAGGACCACGAGGCCGATGGTGACCACCACGTCCATCGGCCGGCCTCAGTCGCCCCGCGTGCGGGCGCGGTGGGGTTGCGCCATGCGTGACCCCTACCCGGGCGCGGCCCGGCCTACGCCGGAATCCGGGCCGCCACCGACGCCGCCCGCGGCGGCGCCAGGGCGCCGCCGCGGGCCCGGTGGCCCCGCCGGCGGGTGGCGAGCGACGCCGCGTACAGGGCGACGCCCGCGGCGTCGGCGTCCGCGTGCACGACGCCCACCCGCCGGGAGACGGGGTCGGCGTGCCGGTACTCCGCCAGGCCGGTGGCCACCGTCGGCAGCGCGGCGGCGGGCCGGGAGCGGCGGCCTCCGATCGGTCCAGCACCGAGGCGCTCGTCCAGACGCCGATGGGCAGGTCGGTCATCAGCGGGTGGAGGGCGTGATCGAGCGGCCGCCGTGCCGTCCAGCGACTCGGACTCCTCGACCAGCCGGACGCCGTCCACCAGGCCGCGGGGCGGCCGCACGCCGTCGGCGGCCGTCGACACGGTCCCGGGCCTCGACCCCGGCCTGCCGGGCGCGGTGGGCGCAGCAGTTGACTCGCAGGTCGCCATGGCGGTCGTCTCCCGTCGTCGGCCGCGTGACCATCCGCCCGGGCACCCGCCGAGACCGCTCGCGTCGTCGATCGGCCGCCGGCCCTCAGCCGCCGTTGCCGCCGGCCCCGTTCGATCTCGGCGGCGCGACCACGGCGGGCGCAGCAGGCTCACCGGCCATCGGGCACGAGCCGATGAGCGGTCGCCCCGCACCCGGTCTGGTCCAGACCGGCGCCATCAGGTGCACGGCGCACTGGAAGCGGTCGAAGACATGGGTGACCCCCGCCGCCGTCACCTCGATGACCTCGTCGGAATGGTTACCGCACACCTCGCATGTCGCCATGGCGATCGACTCCCCCTGTCCACCGCGTCTTACCCGGCCGGACCCCCGGGGAGACGGCCTGGTTCCGCCCCTCGGCCCGATCGCACCGCCGGGGACAGCCCGGCCTCGCGCTGGCGGGCGTTGGTCTCCAGGAGCGTGCGAAGCCCGCCGGAGTCGATGAACGTGACCGCGGACAGGTCGACCTCCCCGGCCACCAGCACGGTGGCGTGGGCCGCCCCGCCGACGTCCTGGAGCCGGATGTCGAACGGGGCGTCCTGGGACACGGCGGTCAGGCACCCAGGCGGGTGCGCAGCTCCCGCTCGTAGATGGGAACTACATTTAGACCCCGCGCCACCGTCGCCCGCCCGTGGGAACCGCTGCCCGACGCCACGGCTGCTCGGAGTCGATGCCGGCGAGGTCGAGCGGGACCCGGTGGGGGTGGCCCCGCAGTCCCACATCAGGACGTCGAACGCCGCGACGTGCCGGCGGCGACGGGTCAGGTGGTGGCGTCGGTCACGTCCTCGCCGTCGCCGCCCGCCGCCTCGCCGTCGCCGCCCGCCGCCTCCGAGGTGATCAGCTGGCCGTCGGGGACCCCGGGGCCGGCCACGCCGTCGTCGGCGTCCATCAGCAGGATCACCCCCGACACCAGCGCGGCGTCGTCGCCGCCGCGCAGCGGCGCCACCCGGACGCGGCAGCGGATGCTGCGGCCCCGGCGGTTCACGGCGTCGACGGCCAGGTCGGCGTCGGCCTCGTCGCCGACCAGCACCGACCGCATCGGCTGGCGCAGCAGGCCGAGGGGCAGGCCGATGTCGAGGTTCATGAGGTGCTGGCCCTCGACCTCCTCGGCGCGCAGGCCCCACAGGTCGTGGGCGTGGCGGTTCCACACCCGGATCCGGACGTCCCGGTCGACCACGATGACCGCGGAGTTGAGGCTGGTCAGGATGGCCTCCAGGAACCCGTTGACCTCGTTGAGCTCCACCGTGCGCTGGCGCAGCTCGTCGTTGATCGTCTCGAGCTCCTCGTTGGTGGACTGGAGCTCCTCGTTGGTGGTCTCGAGCTCTTCGTTGGTGGACTGGAGCTCCTCGTTGGTGGTCTCGAGCTCCTCGACGGCCGACTGGAGCTCCTCGTAGGCGGTCTCCAGGTCGGACTTGGCCCGGTCGAGCTCCTTCTGGATCCGGCGCTGCGGCGTGACGTCGATGAACGACACGCTCGTCCCCTCGAGCGTCCCGGTCTCGCTGACCACCGGCTGGAAGACCACGTCGAAGAACACCGACTCGTCGGCCTGGCGCCACTCGACGCCGCGGACGCTCAGCGCGTGGCGGTCGCTGTACACGGTCTCGAGGCGGGACCGCAGCTCCAGGGGCCGGTAGGACAGCTCGAGGTCCTGTACCGGCCGGCCGATCTCGCGGGTGCTCAGGCCGAACTGGGCGCGGGCGTGCTGGTTGGCGGCGACGACGGTGCCGGCCGTGTCGAGCAGCACCTGGGCCACCGGGCCCAGCTCGAAGGCGTGGCTGCGGACGTCGGCGACGCGCCGGGCGGGCCCGGCCGCGGTCGGCCGGGGGCCCTCATTGGCCATGACCCGGTCCCGGTCCGAGACCTGCCGCCGGAAGACCCTGCCCTTCAGGTCGACCGGCGTGAACAGGCCGGTGCGGGTGACCAGGGCCTCCGACCGCCCGAGCACGAGGAACCCGGTGGGCCGCAGCGCGAAGTGCAGATGCTTGAGGATGTGCGTCTGCGCAGCGGGCGTGAAATACATCAAGGTGTTGCGGCACGAGAGCAGGTCTATCCGGGTGATGGGCGGATCTTGCACCAGGTCATGGCGTCCGAAGATCACACTACGCCGCAGGTCCTTGCGGAACACCGAGTAGGCGCCGTCCCGGTCGAAGTAGCGCTCGAGCAGATCGGGCGACAGGTCCTCGGCGATGGCACGGGTCGGATAGCGGCCGTGGCGCGCCTCGGTGAGGGCCGCCTCGTCGACGTCGGTGGCGTAGATCTTCACCCGCTGGCGGAACGCCTCGTCGCCCATGGCCTCGCACAGCAGGATGGCGATCGTGTAGGGCTCCTCGCCCGAAGCGCAGCCCGCCACCCAGGCCCTCACCGGCTCGTGCTCGGCCCGGGCCTCGAGGATGCGCGGGATCGTCTGGGCCGCCACCAGCGTCCACGTCTCGGGGTCCCGGAAGAAGCTGGTGACGTTGATGAGGATGGTGTTGAACAGGTCGACGAACTCGTCGGGATGCTCGTCGAGGTAAGCCCGGTAGTCGGCGAAGCCACCGATGTGCAGGCCGTCCATCCGCTTGCGGATGCGACGCGTCAGGCTGGAGCGCTTGTAACCGGTGAAGTCGAAGCCCCGTGTCTCCTTCACGTGCTGGAGGAGGGGGTCGAGCTCGGGGTCGACCCGGTCGTCGGCCTCGCTCACCGCCGGGCGCCGTCGGGCTCGTCGCTGACGGCCTCGTCGGGCTGATCGGTCTCTTGGCCCTGTCGCGACAGCATGAGTGCCTCGTGGACTATCGACGCCCTCCGCTCGGCGTCTTCGGCGGTCCGATCATACTTGCCCGCCGGGGCCCCCAGACTGGAGCGACGCATGCGGCGCGCCATGCGCCGGGCGAGGTCCGCCCGCTCCAGTAGCGCCCGGTGCGCGGCCCACAGGGCGTCATCGAGCGCCGTGCCCTGCACCTCGAACAGGGAGGCGGGCGAGTAGCGGTGCCCGACCCGGCACTCGAACGTGACGACGCCGTTGCGCTGCCGCTCCCAGAGCGCTCCGCCGCAGTTCGGGCAGGTGAAGGACGACACGACGCCGGGCGCGGCGACCTCGTCCAGGACGAGCAGGTGCTCCTCGTCGTGCGGCTCGAGCGGAGCCCGCTCGTCGCCCCCGGCGGTGACGATCAGGTCGGCCAGCCCCCGGGTCGACAGGACATGGTCGACGACGCCCGCGTCGACGGCGGCCTGGGGCATGCCGGGGTAGGGGGCCTCGACGGGGTCCTGCACGGCGGTCAGGCCGCCGGCGGTCTGCACCGTGCCCAGGCCGACGACCCCGTCGTCGAGCGTCCCCGACAGCAGGACGCCCAAGGTGTGCCGGCCGTAGGACCGGGCGGCCGTCTCCAGGGTCGGGTCGACCGCCGGGCGGTGGCCGTTCACGAGCGCTCCCCGGCTGAGCCGGAGCGCCGCGCCGTCCACGAGCATGTGGTGGTCGGTCGGCGCGACGACGACCACGCCGCGGGACAGGTGCATGCCGTCCTCCCCGCGCACGACATGCAGCGCGGTCGCCCGGTTGAGGATCTCGCTGAGCACGCTGACGCCGGTGGTCGGCAGGTGCAGGACGACCAGGACGGCCAGGCCGAGATCGGTCGGGAGGCGCCTGACCAGGTCCTGGAGGACGCCGACGCCCCCCGCCGAGGCGCCCACGACCGCGACGTCGGCCCAGCCGGCCGGGCGCTCGTCCGCTCCGGCGCGGGTCATGGAGCGCCTGCTTGCCGGGTCCCGACCTCGAGGACGTAGATCCGGCTGAAGGCGCGCATGACCGTGAGCAGGACCGCGCTGACCGGACCGTCCAGCGTCGCCACCGTCGCCCGCCCGCCCGGACGGCCGAAGGTCTCGCCCATCGCCACCAGCACCTCCGCCCGCTCGCGCAGCTCGGGCGGGCACTCCAGGCGCCCCAGCTCGTAGCTGGCCTCGACCCGGGCCTCCTCGACCAGGCCCTGGACGACGAAGCTCACGATCATCACCTCGTCGCGGACCGGCGCCGACCGTTCCCGGAGCTCGATCGAGTCGAGCCGGACCTGGACCGCCCAGGTGCGGGCGGCGCAGGCGTCCTGGGTCAGGCGGACCGCGCGCTCCGTGCAGGCGACGGACCTGGCGCGGGCCCGTGACCAGCGTTCGTGCAACTCATCCGGCATCAGGATCCGTGCCATGCATCCTCCCTTGGACCCGACGCTCCATCCAGACCCTGGTCCGGTCGATCTCGTGACGCGCGCCCCAGACGTCGGACAGCTCCTCCACCAACCGCAAGCCCCACCCTTCCACAGCGTCGGGCCTGGTGTCGTGGCTCCGAAGCGGCGTGCCCGGCGTCGCCCCGTCCGCGACCTCGAGGCGCAGCCGGTCGCCGGAGAGCGAGATCGTCACGTCGACCCAGCCTCCGCCGTGGACGATCGCGTTGGTGACCAACTCGCTCGTGGCCATTTCCATTTCGTCACGTTGAGCCGGCAGGCCCCACATGTCGAGCAGGCCGCGCACGAACGCACGCGCGACCGCGATCTGTTCCGGTTGCGGGGTGAATCGGCGTGACGACGAATGGTCCGTGTAACGGCCTCTCTGGGGGGATGGGCTGACGGCGCTCACATCATGCGCCCGTCGGGGCGCGTTGTGTGAACGAACTTCCCTCGAAGGCCCCGGTTCACCGGGTTTTCCGCCGCCGGTTGCGTGCCTCGAGCCCGGGACTGGGCCGCCGGGCGGTGGGGTGGTCGCGGGGGAGCCCTCCACGGGCCGGAAAGGCGTGGCGTTGTGCAGGTCGGTTGGGCCAGCGTGCGACACGTTCCGGTCGTGGTTGGCCCGGGAGATGATCTGCGCCTCCGGGGACAGCCGCCGGATGTACAGCGTGAGGTACGTGTTCACGTCGTCGTCATGGGTGGTCACCAGCAGCGCCGCCGCGTCCCGCAGCCCGGCTCCGCTCCAGCACGTCGAGGTCGGCGGCGTCGCCCACCACCCAGCCGGCCATGACCAGCACCTTGCGCGGCGTGGTCGTCAGCTCCGGCGCCCAGGCACGGAAGTCGCCGCGCTCCAGGACGCCCACGACGTTGACGCCGCAGCCCTCGCGCACGGCCAGCTCGCCCAGCGTCCGCCCGACCAGGGGCGTCCCGGCCACGCTGGCCTCGGCGCTAGCGCCGGCCGGCCGCAGCACCGACGCCGCGGGCTCGGAGAGGCGGTGACCACGACGGAGACCTCGCCGTCGATCTCCCGGACAACGCCGGGAGCGGCCAGGTCGAGCCGGCGCCGGGGCCCGACGAGGTGGTGTCCGAGGCGGCGTCGCTGGTGCTGGTGGAGGACTCGGACGCGGAGGACCGCTCCTACGCGCCCGCCTGACCGCCGGGCAGCGGAGCGGACCGCACCGCGGCGCGGAGGCCGGGCAGGTCGACGCCGCGGTCGGCCAGGATGCGGCAGGCGAGGCCGTGCCCCTCGTCGAGGATGGCGGCCAGCAGGCCGGCCGGCGACACCTGGGCCGGGGCGGCGCGCAGCTGGGCGGCGTCGATCACGCGCTTGAGGCGGGGGGCGCACCCGAGCCACTCCGTGTCGAGCAGGGCGCTGGCGCACGGCCTGCCCCCGTCGCAGCCCGGCCACCAGCGTCGGACGACCGGCCAGTGGCGGTGGCGGGGCCGGGGGCGCAGCGCGACCTGGGCCACGGCCTCGGCGCCGAAGGTGGCCTCGGCCCGCCTCCGGACCTCGGCCAGGTCGATGCCCAGGCCGGCCAGCAGCTCGCCGGGCCTGCCCTGTGGGTGGCCCTCGCCGACGCGGTTCACGATCTCCGCGTGGACGTCGCGGGGCCCGCATCCGCGGTCGGTGAGCAGCCGGGCGACGGGGCCGCCGGCCAGGACCAGGCCGAGCAGCACGTGCTCGGTGCCCACGTGGCGGTGGTGGAGCTCGCGGGCCTGGCGCGCGGCCCGGTCGAGCACGTCGCGGGCGGCGGGGTCGAGGCGGTCGAACATGGCTCAGCGGCCGCGGCGGTGCTTCTTGTGGACGGACTGGCGGGATACGCCCAGGCGCTCGGCGATGGCCTGCCACGTCCAGCCCCGGCTGCGGGCGTTGGCGACGTGCAGCGCCTCGAGCTCGTCCACCAGCGTCCGCAGGGCGGCGACGGCGGCGAGCCCGGTTTCCGGTTCCCGGCTGTCCACCGCCTCGGCGAGGGTCGCGAGCTGGCGCATGCTGTCAACCTAGGCTGACAGCATGGCGGTTGTCAACCTAGGCTGACAACGTGCTGGCGGCCGCGGCCAGCTTGGCCGCACCCGTGGGGGTGAGCCGGTCGACGATGGCGACGAAGTTGGGGTGCTCGAGGCCGGAGACCAGGAAGGTCCAGCGGTAGGCGCGCTGCTGGTGGGTGCGGATCTCGTCCCGCTCGGCGTCGCCGAAGGTCCGGCCGGTGGCTGCCTGCAGCGCGTCGATGTCGAGCTCGACCTGCTGGGCCAGGAGCCCG
>DATFRN010000231.1:0-51638 GCA_035263165.1 Acidimicrobiales bacterium
TCGAGCCCGACAGCACGCCGTCGGTGGCCTCGATCACCTGGGCGTGGCCGAAGGCGCCGGCGATCTCCGCCGGCGACCGCAGCACGTCGTGGCCCCGGGCGGCCAGGCCCTCGTCCCAGGCCGGGGGCGCGTGGGCCTCCATCACCACCTGGCCGGGCCCGGCGCCGTCCCACAGCGAGAACCCGCCGGTCCCGAGCGTGAACCGGGGCGCGCCCATCAGCCGCCCCGGCGACTGGCCGTGGTGCAGCAGGCGGGCCAGCAACTGGAGCATGACCTGGGGCTGGTTGTCGCCGCCCATCGTCCCCACCACGGCCCGCAGCGACCCGTCGGGCCGCCGCACCAGGGCGGGCGCCAGCGTGTGGGGCGGGCGCCGCCCGGGGGCGAACTCGGCCGGGTGCCCGGCCTCCAGGCTGAAGCCGATGCCGCGATCGTGGAGGAAGATCCCGGTGTGGGGCTCGACGATGCCGGCCCCCCAGCCCGAGGCGTTGGACAGGATCAGCGTGACCCCCGTGCGGTCGGCGTCCACGGCACAGCACACGGTCGTGCCCCCGGCCGCCACCGGCGGCAGCCCTGTGCCCCGCCGCTCGGGGTCGACCGCGGCCCGGGCGGCGGCGATCCGATCGGGCGACAGCAGCGCCACCCCGTCGGCGCCGTCGTAGAGGACGGCATTGCGGTCGAGCCCGACCGCCCGGGCCGACTCGGCCAGCAGGTGGGCCCAGGCGCCGTCGCCGGGGTCGGCGGGCAGGTCGAGCCCCGCGGCCACCGCCGCCCCCGCCAGCACGAGGTAGGCCTGCGACGGCGGCGGGGGGACGAACACGTCGTGGTCCCAGGCCCGCAGCGCCAGCGGCTCGACCCACTCCGCCTGGGGCCGGGCCAGGTCCTCGGGGCTGAACAGGCCGGCGCCCAGGGCGATGAGCCCCTCGCCGAACGGTCCCTGGTAGAAGCCGGCCCTCCCGTCGCCCACCAGCGCGCCGAGGGCGGCGGCCACGCCCGGCCGGCGGATCAGCGTCCCGGGGGGCACCCGCCCGCCGTGGGCCCGGGCCGGCTCGCGGTAATCGTCGGCGCCCGGCAGGTCGACGATCGCCGGCACGCCCGCCGCCATCAGCCGGGACAGCGGGAAGCCGGCCGCCGCGTAGGCGACGGCGGCGTCGAGCACCTGGGCCAGCGGCAGCCGGCCGTAGCGAGAGTGCAGCGCCAGCCAGCCGTCGACGCAGCCGGGCACGGTCACCGCGCGGATGTCGCCCTCCAGGGGCAGGCGGGTGAGGCCCTCGGCCCGGGCCGCGACGGCGTCGGCGCCCGAGCCGGCCCGGCCCGCCGCGCACAGGGCGGCCACCGGCTCGCCCGGCCGGTGGACCAGGGCGAACAGGTCACCGCCCATGCCGCACGCCCCCTGCTGGGTCACGGCCAGGACGGCCCCCGCAGCCACCACCGCGTCGGCCGCGCTGCCGCCGGCCCGCAGCGCCGCCACGCCCGCCGACGAGGCCAGGTGGTCGATGCTCGCCACCATGCCGGAGGGGGCGTGCACGGTCGTGGCCTGCAGGCGTCCAGCCATCGGGCCGGACCCTAGCGGCGGGCCCGCCGGCTCAGGGTTCCACCAGGGCGGCGGCGTCCCGCCAGGCGGCCTCCACCGCGTCCAGGCGGCGGGTGGCGCTGGGGCGCAGCCGGGCGGCGGCCCCGGTGACGAGGGCATTGCACAGGGCGAGGGTGCCGACGTGGCTGTCGAACACGCCGGCCCCCTCGGCGGCCACCGCGAACGCCACGGTGGCCCGGGCGGCCAGGGGGGAGAGGGGTCCGTCGGTGATCGCCACCGTGGCCGCCCCGGCCGCCGCCGCCCGCCCCACGGCGTCGACCACCCAGCGCTCGTAGCGCCGCAGGTCGATGGCCACCACCACGCTGGCCGGCCCGCAGCCGGCCAGGCGGCGGGCCACGGCCACGTCCGACCCCGCCACCTCGGCGACGCCCGGCCGGACCAGGTCGAGCGCGGTGGCCAGCATCGTCCCCACGCCGGCCTCGGCGTCGCCCGCCACCACCAGCACCTCCCGCTCGCGGTCGGCCAGCAGGTCGACGGCGGCGGCGAACGCCTCGGGGGCCACGGGGGCGAGGGTGCGGTGGACGTTGTCGAGCTCGGCCCGCAGCGTGCGGCTCACCACGTCGGAGCCGTGCTCGCCCCGGATGCGCTCGACCGCCGGGCGCAGCTGCTGGCCGATGGCGTCCTGCACCGCGGCCTGGAGCCCGCTGTAGCCGGCGTAGCCCAGCCGGGTGGCCAGCCGCACCACCGAGGCGCCCGACGTGCCGGCGGCGCCCGCCACCCGGGCCACGGTGCCGAAGGCGACGGCCTCGGGGTCGCGCAGCACGACCTCGGCCACCTGGCGCTCGCTGGGCGAGAGCCGGTCGCGGTGCTCGGCGATGCGCTCGGTCACGGCGGATATGGCTCAGATGATACGGTGCTTGGCAAGTCTGAAATGAATGTTTCAACCACCACTCTCTCGAGGAGCACGAGCGAGATGGCCACCTTCCGCTCGGTCAACCCCGCCCGCCCCGCCGACGTCGTGGGCGAGTTCCCGGTGCACGGCCCGGGCGACGTCGACGAGGCCGTCGCCCGGGCCGGCGCCGCCCAGCGGGCCTGGGCCCGCCTGCCCATCCCGGCCCGGGCCGACGTGATCGCCGCGGCCGGCACCGTGCTGGCCCGCGACAAGGCCCGGCTCACCGACCTGGTCGCCCAGGAGGCCGGCAAGATCCTGGTCGAGGCGGGCGGCGACGTGCAGGAGGCCGTCGACATGGCCGCCTTCGTGGCGGGCCAGGGCCGCTCGGCCTGGGGGGCGACCGTGCCGTCCGAGCTGGGCGACAAGCTGTGCTGGACCACCCGCCACCCGGTCGGCGTGGTCGGGCTCATCACCCCGTGGAACTTCCCGGTCGCCATCCCGTCCTGGAAGATCTTCCCGGCGCTGCTGGCCGGCAACGGCGTGGTCATCAAGCCCAGCGAGCACGCCCCCGCCTGCTGCGAGGCGTTCGTGGCGGCCTGCGTCGAGGCCGGCGTGCCCGCCGACCTGATCCGGGTGGTGCACGGCACCGCCGAGCCGGCCGCCGCCCTGGCCGTCCACCCCGGCGTGGGCGCGGTCAGCTTCACCGGCTCGGTGCCGACCGGCCGCAAGGTGGCCGCCGCGGCCATGGAGTCCGGCCCCCGGGTCGTGTCGCTCGAGCTGGGCGGCAAGAACGCCATGGTCGTGCGGCCCGACGCCGACCTCGACCTGGCCACCGACGGGGCGGTGTTCGGCGCCTTCGGCACCGCCGGCCAGCGCTGCACGTCGACGTCCCGGCTGATCGTCCACCCCGACGTGGCGGGTGAGCTCGTCGACCGCATCGTCAAGCGGGCGGCCGAGCTGCGGCTCGGCGACCCCCGCGACGCGGCCACCGACGTCGGCCCGGTCATCACCGCCCCGTCGGCCGAGCGCATCGCCGGCATGGTGGCGGGCGCGGTGGGGGAGGGCGCCACCGTCGCCACCGGCGGCGAGGCGGCGACGGCCGACGGCTGCGAGGGCGGGGCGTTCTTCGCCCCCACCGTGCTCACCGGCGTGCGGCCCGACCACACGGTGGCCCGCCAGGAGGTGTTCGGCCCGGTGCTCGCCGTCCTCGAGGTGGCCGACCTCGACGAGGCGCTCGACGTGGTCAACGGCGTCGAGTACGGGCTGTCGGCCGCCGTCTACACCCGCGACATCGCCACCGCGCTCGGGGCGGTCGACCGCATCGACACCGGCATCGTCTACGTGAACGCCCCCACCATCGGGGCCGAGATCCCGCTGCCGTTCGGCGGCACCAAGCACACGGGCAACGGGTTCCGGGAGGCCGGCACCCGGGGCATCGAGCAGTTCAGCCAGGTCAAGACCGTCTACGTCGACTACTCGGGCCGGCTCCAGAAGGCCCAGATCGACACCCACCCGCTGGACGAGGAGGGCCGATGACCACCGTGACCCCCACCGCCACCGCCGGGTGGCTGGCCCGCGACCACGAGGCCCTGGCCGGCGTGCTGCCCCGCTACTACGACGTCGTCGCCGAGCGGGGCGAGGGCAGCTGGATCGTCGACGTCGAGGGCCGCCGGTTCCTCGACCTCGGCGCCGGCATCGCGGTCAACACCACCGGCCACGGCCACCCCCGGGTGGTGGCCGCCATCGCCGGCCAGGCCGCCGCGCTGATCCACACCTCGGTCGTCGTCCACCACACCCGCAACGTCGAGCTGGCGGAGCGGATCGCCGCGCTGTGCCCCTTCCTCGACCACCCCCAGGTCTTCTTCTGCAACTCGGGGGCCGAGGCGGTCGACGGGTCGCTCAAGCTGGCCCGGCGGGTGACGGGCCGGCCGTCGGTGATCGCCTTCCAGCGGGCCTTCCACGGCCGCACCCTGGCCGCGACGACGCTCACCACGGCCAAGGGCCGCTACCGGGAGGGCTACCAGCCGCTGCTGCCCGGCGTGTACCACGCGCCGTACTGCGTGCCGTCCGAGCACGCCGGCCCCGAGGCCGCGGTCGACGCCGCCCTGGCCGGCCTCGACCGGCTGCTGGCGCTGCAGGCGCCGGCGGGCGACGTCGGGGCGATGATCGTCGAGCCGGTGCTGGGCGAGGGCGGCTACGTGCCCCCGCCCCGGGCCTGGCTGGCCGGCCTGCGGGAGCGCTGCGACGAGCACGGCATCCTGCTGGTGTTCGACGAGGTCCAGTGCGGCATCGGCCGCACCGGCCGGCCGTTCGCGGCCGAGGCCTACGGCGTGCGGCCCGACGTCGTGCTGTTCGCCAAGGGCATCGCCTCGGGCCTCCCGCTGGGCGGCATCGTCGCCCCCCGGGCGCTGATGGAGCGCTGGCCGACCGGCACCCACGGCTCGACCTTCGGCGGCAACCCGGTGGCCTGCGCCGCCGCCCTGGCCACCCTGGACGTGCTCGAGGAGACCGGCGGCTACCGCCGGGCCGAGCAGCTGGGCGCCCGCATCCTCGAGCGCCTGCGGGCCGAGCTGGGCCACCACCCGGCCGTGCGGGACATCCGGGGCATCGGGCTCATGGTCGGCGTCGAGCTGGCCGACAAGGCCACCACCGAGGCCGTCTGCGCCGCCTGCCTCGACCGGGGCGTGATCGTGCTGTCCTGCGGCCCCGACGAGAACGTGCTGCGCCTGGTCCCGGCGCTCACCATCGCCGACGACGAGATCGACCACGGCCTCGACGTGCTGGTGTCGGCGATCTCAGAACGCCAGTAGCGCCCGCAGCGCCGGCAGCAGGCGGCCCTCGCCGGCCCAGACCCGCTCCAGCGGCGGGGCGAAGGGGATGGGCGTGTCGAGGCCCCCGACCCGGCCGACCGGCGCGTCCAGCCAGGCGAAGGCCTCCTCGCCGATGACCGCCGCCACCTCGGCGCCCAGCCCGCCGGTGCGGGCCGCCTCGTGGACGACCAGCGCCCGGGACGTCCGCCGGACGGACGCCAGCACGGTGCCCCGGTCCCAGGGCGACAGCGAGCGCAGGTCGACCACCTCGACGTCGTGGCCCTCGGCCGCCACCGCCTCGGCCGCCGCCAGCGCCCAGCCCACCCCGGCGCCGTAGGTCACCACGGTGGCGTCCCGGCCGGGCCGGGCGACGCGGGCCGCGCCGAGCGGCACGGTGTGGTGGCCGGCCGGGACCGGGCCCCTGGCGCTGCGGTACAGGCGCTTGTGCTCCAGCACCAGGACCGGGTTGCCGTCGTCGAGGGCGGCCAGCAGGAGGCCCTTGGCGTCGGCCGGGGTGGCCGCCGCCACCACCTTGAGCCCGGGCACGTGGGCGAACCAGGCCTCGACGTTCTGCGAGTGGAACGGCCCCGCCCCCAGCCCGCCGCCCACCGGCAGCCGCACCACCAGCGGCACGGCCCCGCCCCAGCGGTAGTGGGTGGTGGCCACGTTGTTGACCAGCTGGTTGAACCCGCACGAGACGAAGTCGCCGAACTGCATCTCGACCACCGGCCGGAAGCCGTCGAGGGCCAGCCCCAGGGCGGCGCCGATGGCGCCCGACTCGATGATCGGCGTGTTGCGCACCCGCTCGGGCCCGAACTCCTCCGCCAGGCCCTCGGTGGCCTTGAACACCCCGCCGTAGCCGGCGATGTCCTGGCCCAGCAGGACGACCCGGTCGTCGGCCGCCAGCGCGGTGCGCAGGCCGTCCCGCACGGCGTCGACGTAGCGCATCTCGCTCTCGCCCGCGGGCTCGCCGTCGGGAGCGCGGCGCAGCGGGCCGGCCGGGGCGAACACCCGGGCCAGCTCGTCGCCCTCGGTGGTGGCCGGCTCGGGGGCGGCCAGCGCCGCCGCCAGCGGCGCCTCGACCTCGGCCCGCACGGCCTCGGCCAGCGCCGCCCGCTCGTCGCCCGGCAGCAGCCCCCGCTCGTCCAGCCGCTGCTCGACCCGGGCGATGGGGTCCCGCCCGACCCAGGCGGCCAGCTGCTCGGCCGGCACGTAGTCGTTGCCCGACGCCTCCTCGTGGCCCCGCATGCGGAACGTCTTGGCCTCCAGCAGCGTGGGACCGCCGCCCCGGCGGGCCCGCTGGGCCGCCCGGGACACGGCGTCCCGCACGGCCAGCACGTCGTTGCCGTCGACCACCTCGCCCGGCATGCCGTAGCCGGCGGCCCGGTCGGCCAGGTCGGTCACCGCGAACTGCTCGCTGACCGGCGTCGACAGGCCCCAGTGGTTGTTCTCCACCACGAACAGCACGGGCAGCTTCCACACCGCGGCCAGGTTCATGGCCTCGTGGACGTCGCCCTCGCTGGTGGCGCCGTCGCCGACCAGCACCGCGGCCACCCGGTCCTCGCCCCGCAGCCGGGCGGCCAGCGCCAGCCCGCAGGCCACCGGGGCCATGGCGCCCAGGTGGCTGATCATGCCGACGATGCGGGCGTCGAGCGCGCCGAAGTGGAACGTGCGGTCGCGCCCGCCGGTGATCCCGCCCTCCCGGCCCAGCAGCTGGCGGAAGAGGACCTCGAGGTCGAGCTTGCGCCCGGTGAACACGGCCAGGTTGCGGTGCACGGGCAGCACCCAGTCGTCGGGCGCCAGGGCGGCCACCAGCCCGGCCGACACCGCCTCCTGGCCGACGCCCGAGAACCACTTGCTCAGCTGGCCCCGCCGCAGCAGGGTCAGCATCCGCTCCTCGATGGTCCGCGGCAGCAGCAGCGCCCGGTAGAGCGCGACCAGCTCGCCGTCGTCGAGGTCGTCGGCCAGCCGGGCGGCGGTCCCGGGGCGCGCAGGGGAGTCCACGCCGCCAGTGTCGCGCTGCGTGGGCGGGGCCGCCCCGGCGAACGCCAGGTCAGCCGACCCAGGCGTCGCGCTCGGTGAGCACGGCCTTCAGCGTGTCGGCCTGGTCGGTCATGATCCCGTCGACGCCGAGGTCGAGCAGCCGGCGCATCTCGTCGGGGTCGTTGATCGTCCACACGTGGACGTCGAGGCCCCGGTCGTGGGCGGCGGCCACGAACCGCTCGGTCACCAGCGGCACCGGGCCCTGGCGCACCGGCACCTGCACGCAGGCGGCCGAGAAGCTGCCGCCCGGCAGCCCCCGGGACGCGGCGGCCAGCCGGGCCACCTGGCGGGGCCCCGCCGAGGTGCACACCCGCGGCCCCAGCCCGGCCCGGATGCGGGCCAGCCGCTTGTCGGAGAACGCCCCGAAGCACACCCGGTCGATCGTGCCCGTGCGCCGCACCAGGTCGATCAGCGGGTCGACGGCGGCCCCGTGCTTGGGGTCGATGTTCACCCGCACGTCGGGCCAGGCGGTGAGCAGGTCCTCCAGCAGCGGGATCTCGTCGCGCTCGCGCACCCGGGCGGCGCGGACCTCGGCCCAGGGCAGGTCGCCGATGGCCCCGGTGCGGTCGGTGAGCCGGTCGAGGTGGTCGTCGTGGAAGGCGACCAGCACCCCGTCGGCGGTCACGTGGGCGTCGGTCTCCAGGTAGCGGTAGCCGAGGTCGACCGCCCGCTGGAAGGCGGCCAGCGTGTTCTCGCCGGGGCCGTCGGGCGTGTGGGCGCCCTGGTGGGCGAACGCCAGCGGCCCGGGCCAGTCGAGGAACGGGAAGGTGGCCATGTCGGAGCGGGACCGTACTCGGGTAGACCTGGGGCATGGCAGCGACCCCGGTACCCATCGGCCCCGACCGCGTGACCACCGACGACGAGATCGTGGTGCGCTCGCCCTACGACGGCGCCGAGATCGGGCGGGTCCCGTCGTGCGACGCGGGCCACGTCGACCGGGCGGTGGCGGCGGCGCAGGCCTACCTCGACGCCCCCCTCGCCCCCCACGCCCGGGCCGCGGTGCTCGACCGGGCCGCGGCCCTGCTGGCCGAGCGGGTCGAGGACTTCGCCCGGATCATCGCCGCCGAGGCGGCCAAGCCGCTCAAGACCGCCCGGGTCGAGGCCAGCCGGGCCGTCGACACCTTCCGCTTCAGCGCGGCCGAGGCCCGCACGCTGGCCGGCGACGTCGTGCCGGTCGACGCGTCGGCGCCGGGCGAGGGCAAGCTCGCCTTCACGCTGCGGGTGCCGATCGGCGTGGTCGGCGCCATCAGCCCGTTCAACTTCCCGCTCAACCTGGTGGCCCACAAGGTGGCCCCGGCCATCGCCGCCGGCTGCCCGGTCGTGCTCAAGCCGGCCAGCCAGACCCCGCTGTCGGCGCTGGCCCTGGCCGCCCTGCTGCTCGACGAGTGCGGGCTGCCGGCCGGCGCCCTCAACGTCGTGACCGGCCCCGGCCGGGCGGTGGGCGACGCCCTGGTCGAGCACGAGGGCATCGCCATGATCACCTTCACCGGCAGCCCGCCGGTGGGCTGGGCCATCCGGGCCAAGGCGCCCCGCAAGAAGGTCGGCCTCGAGTTGGGCAACAACAGTCCGGTCATCATCGAGGCCGACGGCGACTGGCGGGGCGCGGCGGCCAAGCTGCGGGTGGCCGGGTTCAGCCACGCCGGCCAGTCGTGCATCTCGTCCCAGCGGATCTACGTCCAGCGGGCCGTGCACGACGACTTCGTGGCCGCCCTGGTCGACGAGGTGTCGACGCTGGTGGTCGGGCCGCCGCTCGAGGAGGAGACCGACGTGTCGGCGCTCATCTCGTCGGGCGACACCGAGCGGGTCAAGGAGTGGGTCGACGAGGCGGTGGCCGGCGGGGCCAAGGTGGCCGTCGGCGGCGAGGTCGGCCACGACGGCGTGCTGCGGCCCACCGTGCTCACCGGCGTGTCCCCCGAGATGAAGGTGTGCGCCGACGAGGTGTTCGGACCGGTGGTGGCGGTGGCCGCCTACGACGACCTCGACGAGGCCATCGCCCTGGCCAACGACACCCGCTACGGGCTCCAGGCCGCCATCTTCACCGCCCGGCTCGACGCCGCCCTCGACGCGGCCCGCCGCCTCGACTACGGCGGGGTGCTCGTCAACGAGGTGCCGACCTGGCGGGCCGACCAGCAGCCCTACGGCGGGCTGCGCGACAGCGGCAACACCCGCGAGGGGCCGCACTACGCGGTGCGGGAGATGACCGAGCCGCGGCTGATCGTCCTGTCGCCCTGACGCCGGCCGCTCTCAGGCCGCGGGCCCGCGGCCGTTGCGGTTGTACGCGCCGGCGCCGTTGCCTCCCGGCGGGGAACCGCCCGGCCGGCGCGAGTCCGCCAGGCCCTTCTGCACGCCGGCGCTGAAGCTGGTGAGCAGCGACTGGACGTCGGCGGCCGAGGCGTGGGCGGCGGGGGTCGCGCGTGGGCCTGCGGGCCGGCCGGGCGCCCCCCCGGCGCGCCGGTCCTCGGCGTGCAGCGGCGTCAGCCCGGCGTTGGGCAGCTGGGCGCCCCGCACCCGCTGGGCGAGCCGGCCGGGCGCGGGCGGCGCAGTGCCCGGCCCCGGCGCGGCGCCGGGCGGCGGGCCGTAGCGGCCCAGCGTCTGGATCAGCGTGGAGTCGTCGGGGCGGGGCGGCGCCGGGCGCGAGGCCCCGCGCCCCGGGCCGCCGGCGCCGGGGCGGGGCCACAGGCCGGCCGGCGGCGTCCCCGTGGGCACGCCCGCCGGTCCGGCCGGGCCCATGGGGATCGGCCGCCGGGGCAGGCCCGGTCCCCGAGGGTCGTCGCGGCGGGCGGGCCTGGCGGGCGCCGGCGGGGCGGGCGCCCGGGCGGCCGCCCCCGGGATGTGCAGCGGGTGGCGGGGCGGTGGCCCGCCGGGTGCGCCGGCGGCGATGGCGGCCGCGGGCGTGCGGGCGGGCGCCGGTGCCGGCGCGACCGGCCGGTCCGGGGGTGGCGCCGGTGCGGCCCGCCGGGGGCCGGCCCCGGTGGCGGGGGCGGGCATGCCGGCCTGGATGCGCAGGGCCCGCTGGCCGCCGGGCGGGGTCACCGGGTCGGAGGTGACCGCGGCGGTCGTGAGCAGCGAGGCCGGCAGCGTGATCGTGGCGGTCACGCCGTTGCCCGGCGAGTGGTCGAGGTGGACCGTGATCCCGTGGCGGGCGGCCAGGTTGCCGGCCACGTAGTGCCCCAGGTACTTGGACGGTGCGATCGTGAAGCTCTCGGCCCCGGCCAGCCGGCGGTTGGCCGCCTCCAGCTCCGACGCCGGCATGCCGAGCCCGGTGTCGATCACCGCCAGCGTGTAGGCGCCGTGCGCCGGCGGCCCGTCGTCCCGCTGGCGGCCCCGGATGTCGACGGTCTGGTCGGGCGGCGAGAACACCAGGGCGTTCTCCACCAGCTCGGCCAGCAGGTGGGCGAGGTCGGCGGCGGCCGAGCCCACGATCGTGGCCGGCTCGACGCCCCGCACGGCCACCCGGTGGTAGTCCTCGACCTCGCCGAGGGCGGCCCGGATGACGTCGGACAGCCGGACCGGCGCGGTCCACTTGCGGGGCGGGTCGAAGCCGGCCAGCACCAGCAGCGACTCGGCGTTGCGGCGCATGCGGGTGGCCAGGTGGTCGAGGCGGAACAGGTCGGAGAGGGCGTCGGGGTCGGTCTCGCTGCTCTCCAGCTCGGTGATGAAGTCGAGCTGGCGGCCGAGCAGCGCCTGGTTGCGCCGGCCGAGGTTCACGAAGCTGTCGGCGATGTTGCGCCGCAGCACGGCCTGCTCGATGGCGAGGTCGAGCGCGGTCTCCTGCACGGTCGTGAGCGCGGTGGCCACGTCGGCCACCTCGTCGTTGGTGTCGACGCGCACCGGCGGGAGGTTGGGCACGGTGACGTCGTCGCCGAGCGGCGTCTCCAGCAGCTCGTTGACCGCCTCGGGCAGCTGGTGGTCGGCCACGTCCCGGGCCTGGCGGGTCAGCGACCGCAGCGGCCGGGTGATCGACCGGGTCACGAGCCAGCTCAGCGTGGCCGCCGCCAGCAGCGTGACGACGGCGATGGCGACGTAGAGCCGCTCGCGTGCGGCGGCCTGACGGTCGAGGTCGTCAGCCCGGGCCGTCAGCCGGCCGGTCAACGCCTGGCCCAGGCCGATGTAGCCGTCCTCGGGCTTCACCCGCAGCACGTCGAGCAGCCGGTCGAGATTGACCGGCCGGCCCTTGAGGGCGGTGTCGGCCTCGCGGGACAGGTTGGTGGCCAGCTCCGTCGGGTAGCGCGCCCGAACGACGCTCGCATAGGGCTCGGGCACGTCGCGCAGTTCGTTGTTGAGCCGGTCGAAGGTCCTGGCCAGGCCGGCCTCGGCGGTGATCTTGGCCGGGGTGTTGATGCCCCCGCCGACCACGCCGTCGAGGATCGTCTGGCGGGCCAGGTTGGCGATCGTCTCGCCCTGGCGGGTGGCGACGGTGGTCAGCGTCGTCCACTCGCGCAGCTCGGTGTCGTCGATCGCCAGGGCCACCCGGGTGTTGGCGTCGAAGAACGGCGTGATCATGTCCGAGTAGGTGGTGAAGATCTCGTTGCCGAACTTGGTGTTGGCCAGCGAGCGGGGCAGCGTGCTGGTGTCGATCTTCCGGCGGACGGCGGCGAGCCCGTCGAGGCGGGCGAGGGCGGGGGCATAGGCGCTGACCACGGCCGGCCCCTCGGCGCGCGCGGCGGCGCGGAAGCGGGTGATGGCCTGGTCGGTGTCGTCCCGGGTGGCCGGATAGCCCTTCACTTGGGCGACGATCTGGTCGGAGGCGCCGATGAGGTCGGCGGCGGCCCACGTGCGCTCGTTCTGGAGGGCGGCGATGAGGCCCGCCGGGCCGACCGTGGCGCGGGCCAGTTGGGTCTGCGAGCGGACGCGGTCGACGTGGCGGGCGGTGTGCGCCACCTCGACGGCCGTGATGACGAACAGTCCCAGCAGCGGCACGGCCAGCGCCACCGCGAGCTTCATCCGGATCGGGACTCGCCGCATGACAGACATCCCCTTGGCAGTACGCGGGTGCGAGTCGGTCGATGATCAGGTCGCTCGTCTACGAGTCGACAACCGAGCGCGGTTCCGGTTGCTGATTCAGTTGCTCCCCACGCGTCGAGCCGTCCTGAGCACCGTGCGGTCAGTCTGGCAGATCCGGAGAGGGTGTGCCGTCCTACACACTGTGCGTGGTGCGTCCCTTGTTTACCCCTGCGTCAGGTGGCGGCCGGGCCCGCTGCGGGCCACGCTGGCGCCCGTGGAGAGCGACGACGAGGCGGACCTGTCGGGGGACGACGTCCGCACGTGGACGGTGGACGAGGCCAACGCCGCGCTGGCGTGGGTCGCCGAGGTGGTGGAGCGGGCCCGGACGTCCTGGCAGGACTACCGCAGCCACGCCACCCGGCGGGCCCGGCTCGTGCGCCAGAACGGGCACGGCCTGGTCCCGGCCGACCCCGAGCCCATCCAGTCCTGCATCGACGAGCTGGCCGCCGAGGGGATCGTGCTGCGCGACATCGCCCGCGGCCTGATCGACTTCCCGGCCCGGGCGCCGAGCGGCCGGATCTACTGGCTGTGCTGGCTGGCCGGCGAGGACGCGGTGACGTGGTGGCACTGGCCGGAGGACGGCTTCGCCGGCCGCACCCCGCTCAGCGAGCCGCCCCCGTGACGGGCCTCACGGGCCCGGCGCTCACACGATGCGGCTCTCGTGGCCGGCCCAGTACTCGTCCTTGAGCAGGCGCTTGTACAGCTTGCCGGTGGGGTGGCGGGGGAGCTCGGGGCGGAAGTCGACCGTCCGGGGGCACTTCACGTCCGCCAGGTGCTCCCGGCAGTAGTCGATCAGCTCGCGCTCCAGGTCGGGGCCGGCGTCGTCCATCGAGATCGGCTCGACCACCGCCTTGACCTCCTCGCCGAAGTCGTCGTTGGGCACGCCGAGCACGGCCACGTCGGCCACCCTGGGGTGTAGGGCCAGGATGTTCTCGGCCTCCTGCGGGTACACGTTCACCCCGCCGGTGATGATCATGTAGGCCTTGCGGTCGGTCAGGTAGAGGTAGCCCTCGTCGTCGACGTAGCCGACGTCGCCGAGCGTCGACCAGCCCCGGCCCCTGGCGTCCTGGGAGGCGGCGGTCTTCTCGGGGTCGTTGTGGTAGCTGAAGGCGGGGCCGCCGCCGAAGTAGATGGTCCCGGCCTGGCCGGCCGGCAGCTCCTCGCCCTCGTCGTCGACGATGTGGATCTCGCCCATGATCGAGCGGCCCACCGTGCCGGGGTGCTCCAGCCAGGCGGCGCTGTCGGTGTAGACGAAGCCGTTGCCCTCGGTGCCGGCGTAGTACTCGTGCAGGATCGGGCCCCACCACTCGATCATCTGCTGCTTGACCTGCACGGGGCACGGGGCGGCGGCGTGCACGGCCACCTGGTGGGTCGACAGGTCGTGGGCGGTGCGCACATCTTCCGGCAGCTTGAGCATGCGGATGAACATGGTCGGGACCCACTGGCTGTGGGTGACGCCGTGGCGCTCGATGGCGGCCAGCGCCTCGGCCGCGTCGAAGTGCTCCATGACCACGACCGTGGCCCCCAGGCGCTGGAACGCCATGCAGAACCGCAGCGGGGCGGCGTGGTACAGCGGGGCGGGGGAGAGGTAGACGCTCTCGGCGGTGCCGGCGAACAGCGCGGCCACCAGCGCGTAGACGCCGTCGCCGGTGCCCAGCGGGGCGTCGGGCAGCGGGACGGCAACGCCCTTGGGCCGGCCGGTGGTGCCGGACGAGTAGAGCATGTCGCGGCCCTCGACCCGGTCCTCGTCGATGGGCGTGGGCGCCTGCCCGGCCAGCGCCGCGTCCCAGTCCTCGTAGCCCGCGAGCGGGTCGCCCAGCAGGTAGAGCGCCACGTCGGGGCCGAGCGTGCCGGCCAGCTCGGCGGCCTGGTCGCGCTTGTAGGCCGACGTGACGAAGGCCCGCGCGCCGCAGTCGCCGATGATGTAGGCCATCTCCTCGGTGGTGAGCCGGGAGCTCATCGCCGTGTAGTAGAGGCCGGCGTAGTCGGCGCCCCAGGCCAGGGCCAGAAAGCGAGGGTGGTTCTCCAGGCAGAAGGCCACGTGGTCGCCCGGCTGGAGGCCGAGCGAGCGGAACACCCGCGCCACGCGGTTGGCCTCGGCGTCCAGCTCGCGGTAGGTCACCACCTCGCCGCTGCCGGACATGATCACGGCCGGATGGTCCGGCCTCGTCGTCGCGTGCTCTCCCGGGAACATGGGCGGCACCGTAGCGGCGGCCGGGCCGATCGCACCGGGTCGCAGTCGGCCGGGGCGCCGCTACCGTTGGGGGGAGTGGAGGACATCACCGACCGGTTCGCGGAGCTGGTGCGCGGCCCGGAGGCGAGATGCCGGCTCGACATGGGGGCCCTGCTGATCGCCGCCCACGCTCGCCGCGACCTCGACATCGACGCCCAGCTCGGCCGCATCGACGACCTCGCCGACGCCTGCCCCGACGGGGGCCTCGACGTGCTGGTCGACCACCTGGCCGGCGCGCTCGGGTTCCGGGGCGACCGCGACGACTACAGCGACCCCCGCAACTCGCTGCTCGACCAGGTGCTCGACCGCCGCCTCGGCATCCCGATCACGCTGTCCCTGCTGCTCATCGAGATGGGCCGGCGCCGCGGGGTGCCGCTGGTCGGGGTGGGCATGCCGGGCCACTTCCTGGTGCGATCGGCCGACGACGCCGACGCCTTCGCCGACCCGTTCCACCAGCGGCCCCTCGACCGCGACGGCTGCGTCGAGCTGTTCCGGTCGGTGCACGGGCCCAAGCCGGCCTTCGCCGACCGGTTCCTCGAGCCGGTCGGGCCCCGGGCGGTGCTGGCCCGCATGCTGACCAACCTCCAGCGCTCGTTCGTGGGCAAGGGCGACCGGGCCGGCGCGCTGTGGGCGCAGTGCCTGCGGGTGCTGGTGCCCGGGACGACGGTGGCCGACCGGCGCCAGCTCGCCGCCATGCTGGCGGCCAACGGCCGTTTCGACGCCGCCGCCCTCGAGCTCGACGCCCTGGCCGACGAGGGCGAGGGCGGCGCCCGCGACCGGCACGCGGCCCGCGCCCTGCGGGCCCGGCTCAATTGAGCGCCGCCCCGGCGTCCCCGCCGTCGCCGGCGGTGCGCCCGGCCACGGCCGCCGACGTCGACGAGCTGGTGCGGCTGCGGGCGGTGATGATGGCGGCGCTCGGCGAGCCGTCGTCGGGGCCGTGGATGGCCGAGTCGGCCGCCTTCCTGCGGGCGGCGCTGGCCGACGGCACGGCCGCGGCCCGGGTGGTCGACGACCCGTCGGCCCCGGAGCGGCTGGTGGCGTGCGGGGTGGGGGTGGTCATGCGCCGGCTGCCCGGGCCCAACACGCTCGACGGGCGCGTCGGCCACGTCGCCTCGATGGTCACCGAGGCCGGGTGGCGGGGGCGGGGTCTGGCGACGGCGATCGTGGTCGGGCTGATCGACTGGTACCGGGCCATCGGCGTGCGCCGGGTGTTCCTGCACGCCAGCGAGGAGGGCGAGGCGATCTACCGGGGGCTGGGCTTCCGGGAGGGCGCCCATCCCGAGCTGGTGCTCGACCTCCCGCCGCGATGAGCGCGGTGGTGCTGCCGGCGGCGGTGCCGGCGCCCCGGCTGGTGGTGCGGGAGTACACGGTCGCCGACGCCCCGGCGCTGGCCGGGGCGGTGGCGGCCAGCCTCGACCACCTGCGCCCCTGGATGGGCTGGGTGGCGGCGGAGCCGCTGGCGCCGGACACCCGCCTGGCGATGCTCGCCGCCTGGCGCCGGGAGCGCCTGGCCGGCGGGGACGCCCAGTACGGCGCGTGGGCCGGCCCCGACCTGGTGGGCGGCTGCGGCCTCCACCACCGCCGGGGGCCGGGCGTGCTGGAGATCGGCTACTGGGTCCACGCCGCCCACGTCCGCCGCGGCTACGCCACCGAGATGGCCGCCGCCCTGACGACCACGGCGTTCGGCGACCGGCATGTCGACCGGGTGGAGATCCACCACGACCGGGCCAACACGGCCAGCCGCGGCGTCCCGGCCGCGCTGGGCTTCGCCCCCGGGCCCGAGCGCCCCGACGAGCCCGACGCCCCGGCCGAGGAGGGCATCGACTGCCCGTGGACGATGACCCGCGACCGGTGGGCCCGGCCTAGAACGTCGTGATCTCCCGCAGCGCCGCCGCGGCCGCGGGGTCGCCGTGGACGTCGAGGTCGGACAGGGGGGCGCGGCCCCAGAGCCAGAGGTAGAGGCCCCCGGCCGGGCCGCGGACCGCGGCGTCGCCCTTGGCGTGGCCCCGCTCCGTGACCACCTCGCCCTCGGCGAAGCGGACCAGCCACTCGCCCTCGGCGTCGGTGGCGTGGAGGTGGACCGTGCGGCCGTCGCCGGGGGAGCGGGCGGCGCCGAAGGCCGGGACGAACACGCCGAACACCTCGTCCACCCCGTCCACCGCCACCTCGGGCGGGACCGGGGCCACCGGGCGGCCGGCCGCCTGCTCGGCGTCGACCCGGTGGACCGTGGTCTCGTGCGCCATGCGGCGGGGCCAGAAGCCCATGCGCCGGTGCGGGGCAGAGAACGCGTACGCCGGCCGATCGGGGTCGTCCAGGCCCCGGATGTCGGCGACCAGCCCCGCCAGCGTCGCCCGGTACCACTCGACCACCCCCTCGGTCGGCGGCTCGGGCAGCATCCCGTTGGCCACCGTCGGGCGCTCGAGGGTGCCCGTGCGCAGGACCACGCTCGATCGGGTGTGCATCAGCCCCACGTGGCGCAGCAGCTCGGTCGCATCCCAGCCCGGCGCCGCCGGCACCGCCGCGCCCGGGTCGGCGGCGGCCGCGTCCCCGAGCGCCGCGCCCTCCCGCTCGACGATCCCGGCCCAGTCGACCGTCCCGGTCACGACGCGTCCTCCAGCCGTTCCGCGGCGAGCCGCACCAGCTCCTCGTTGCCCTCCGTGCGCCGCCCGTCGGGGCGGTACAGCGTGTCCTCCAGCCCGATGCGGGCGTCGCAGCCCCGCCGCCCCGCCTCCGCCAGCAGCGCCCAGGCGGTGCCGTCGACCCCGTGGAGCAGCCGTGGCACCCCGTCGGCCGCGCCCGCCAGCCGCTGCTCGATGGCCTCCACGGTGTCGAGCGCGTCGCCGGCCGTCACCGCCATCGGCTCGACCAGGATCCGCAGGCACCGGCCGGCCAGACCGCTGCCCGCCAGCACGGCCGCCGCGTCCGGGTGCCAGACCCCGGCCTCGACCCCCACGCCCCGGGCGAGGAGCAGCGCCGCCACCTCCACCGACCCCGCCTCGTGGAGGTTCACGGAGGCGAAGTCGGGCAGGACGTCCCACCCCTCGATCGCCCGCAGCCGGTCGCCGGCGCCGGCCACGATCCACGCCCCGGTGGAGACCCCCACGGGCGCGTCCACGACGGCCCGGATCGCCGCCAGCGCCGCCCCGACGGCCGCGCCGTCCAGCGTCTCGAGGCCCGCAGTGTCCCGGGGGTGCACGTGCAGGGCCCCGGCCCCCGCGGCCACCACGGCCGCCGCGTCCCGGGCCAGGGCGGCCGCCGTCGTCGGGCATGTCGGGTGCTCACCGGCCCGCCGCGCCCCGTTGAGGCAGCACTTCAGCACCCCCCGATCATGCCCGACGGGAGCACCATCTGACGGTTCGTCACTTGACCGGCCGGTCAAGTACGGTGGCCTGCCATGACGGCCGCCGACACCCTGCCCGCCGACGTGTCCCCCGACGAGGCCCAGGTCCGGGACCTCTGCCGCCGGCTGCTGGACGACATGCCCCCGGCGCAGACCGACCGCACCGCCTTCCTCGGCCGGCAGTTCGACCTCGGCCTGGCCTGGGTCCACTTCCCCGAGGGCCACGGCGGCCTCGGCCTGGCCCCCGGCCTGCAGAAGGTGGTCGACGAGACCCTGGGCCGGGGCGGCGCGCCCCGCTCCGGCGCCATGAACCCCATCGGCCACGGCATGGGCGCCCCCACCGTCGTCACCCACGGCAGCGAGGCCCAGAAGGACCGCTACCTGCGCCCGCTGTTCACCAACGAGGAGATCTGGTGCCAGCTCTTCTCCGAGCCCGGCGCGGGCTCGGACGTGGCCGGCCTGTCGACCCGGGCCGTGCGGGACGGCGAGGAGTGGGTCGTCAACGGCCAGAAGGTGTGGACCACGCTGGCCCACGTCGCCCGGTGGGGGATGCTCGTCGCCCGCACCGACCCCGAGGCCCCCAAGCACAAGGGCCTGACCTACTTCGTCGTCGACATGCAGGCCCCCGGCGTCGAGGTCCGGCCGTTGTTCCAGATCACCGGCGAGGCCGAGTTCAACGAGGTCTACTTCAGCGACGTCCGCATCCCCGACGCCGAGCGCCTGGGGGACGTGGGCGAGGGCTGGCGGGTCTCGCTCACGACCCTGATGAACGAGCGGGTCGCCATCGGCGGCCAGATCCCGCCCCGGGGCAGCGGCTTCGTCGGCGAGCTGATGAAGACCTACGCCGCCACCGCCCCTCACGACCCCGCCACCCGCGACCGGGTCGTGCAGCTGTGGATCCGGGCCGAGGTGCTGCGCCTGACCAACCTGCGGGCCAGCCAGAACCGGGCGGTCGGCACCCCCGGCCCCGAGGGCTCGATCGGCAAGGTGGCGATGGCCGAGCTGCACAAGGAGCTCAGCTCGTGCGCGGTCGACCTGCTGGGCGCCGACGGGCAGCTGTTCCCGGCCGGCTACCCGATGGAGCGCCCCCGCACGACGGCGCTGTGGAACAGCCCGCAGCAGGCGTTCCTGCGGTCGCGGGCCAACTCGATCGAGGGCGGCACCACCGAGATCATGAAGAACATCCTCGGCGAGCGGGTGCTCGGCCTGCCGGGCGACGTCCGCACCGACAAGGACCTGCCCTGGTCGCAGGTTCCCCGGTCCTGATCGCCGGCCATGGGGGGAGCGCGGGGGAGCAGCGCCGCCGCCGGCCTGGCGGTGGCGCTGGCGCTGGCCGTCGCCGCCTGCTCGGGCGGCGGTGACGGCGGCGGCAGCAGCGGCAGCGGGAACGGCAGCGGCGGCCTGACGGTCGCGGTCCTGTCGTCGCGCCCCGAGTACGTGAGCGCGGGCGACGCCCTGGTGGCCGTGACCGTGCCCCAGGGCGCGGACCGGTCCGGCGTGCGGGTCACGGCGGCCGGGAGGGACGTGACCGCCGAGCTGCGCCCCGACCCCGGCGACCGCCGCCGCCTCCTCGGCGTGGTGGACGGCCTGCCCGAGGGCCGGTCCACGATCCGGGCCGCCTCGGGCGGGGACGAGGCCCGGCTGCCCGTCGTCAATCATCCGGCCACCGGCCCGCTGTTCTCCGGGGAGCAGCTGCCGCTGTACGCCTGCACCACCCGCAGCTTCGGCCTGGCCGCGTCCACGCCGGCCGAGGGGTGCGCGGCGCCGACCAGGGTCACCTGGCAGTACGTCGACCGGGCCGGCGAGCGCCATCCCCTGGCGGACCCCACCCGCCCGCCGGCCGACGCCGCCACCGCCGACAGCCCGGGGGGCAAGGTCCCGTTCGTCATCCGCACCGAGACCGGCACCCTCGACCGGGCCGTCTACGCCATCTCCGCCCTCGACCCCCATCCCGACCCCAGCGGCCGGACCGTCGACGCCTCGGCCTGGAACCGCCGGCTCGTCTACCGCTACGGCGGCGGCTGCGGCGTGTCCTACACCCAGGGCTTCGCCCTGCTCGACCCGCCGGCCGACGAGCTGCTGGCCAAGGGCTACGTGACCGCGACCTCGACGTTCAACACGTTCCAGGTGCTGTGCAACGCGGTGATCTCGGCCGAGGCCACGTCGATGGTCAAGGAGCGGGTCATCGAGACCTACGGCGTGCCGGTCCACACGATCGGCGAGGGCGGCTCGGGCGGGGCCATCCAGCAGCTGCTGGTGGCCCAGGACTACCCCGGCCTGCTCGACGCCGTCGCCCCCACCGTCCCGTTCCCCGACGCGCTGTCGATCTCCGGCGGTGTCTACGACTGCACGCTGCTCGACCGCTACTACGCCACCCCCACCGGCGCCCGCCTGAGCGAGTCCCAGCGGGCGGCCATCGACGGCCACGCCACCTCCCGCACCTGCGGGCTGTGGGACCAGACCTTCGCCCGTACCATCAACCCCACAGAGGGCTGCCTGGTCGACTTCTCGGCCCTCGGGGCCCCGGCCTCCGTGCCCTTCCCGACCATCCCGCCCGAGCGGGCCTACGACGCCGAGACCAACCCCGACGGCTACCGCTGCACGGTGTGGGAGAGCAACGTGGCCATCACCGGCCGCGACCCCGACACCGGGTTCGCCCGGCCGGGCTACGACAACCAGGGCGTGACCTACGGCCGCCACGCCCTGCAGGACGGCACCATCACCGTCGACCAGTTCCTCGACCTCAACGCCCGCATCGGCGGGTTCGACGACGACGGCAACCCCGTGGCGGCCCGGTCGGCGGTGCCGCTGTCGCTCGTGCGCCGGGCCTACCGGACCGGCCAGGTGACCGGGGGCGCCGGCGCCCTGCGGGACACCCCGATCATCCTGGTCAACGTGTACACCGACAAGCTGGGCGACATCCACGACCGGGTGCGGTCGTTCTCGATCCTCGACCGGCTGACCGGGGACCGGGACACGGCTCCGGACACCGTGTCGCTGTGGTCGATCGGCCTGCCGGAGGGGGACAGCCTGGTCGACACGCTGACCGGCGCCCTCGGCGACTTCTCGGTGCGGCCGACGCTGGCCCTCGACGCCTGGCTGACCGCGGCCGAGAAGCACCGGGCCGACCGGGGCGGCTCGTGGCGGGCGGCGCTGGCCGCCACCAAGCCGGCGGCCGCCCAGTCCCGCTGCCAGCCCGCGGGCAAGGCCGAGATCGTCGGCCCCGACGCCAACGACGCCGCCGCCTGCCGGGCCGCGTTCCCGATCCACGAGGAGCCCCGCATGGCCGCCGGCGGGCCCCGCCGGGGCGACATCCTCAAGTGCGCGCTGGCCCCGGCCCGCCGGGCCCCGGCGGCGTGGAGGGTCGACTTCACCCCCGCCCAGGTCGACCGGCTGGCCGAGATCTTCCCCGACGGCGTGTGCGACTACACGGCGGCCGGCCAGGGGCAGGCCGCCTTCGGACACCCCTGGTACGACTTCGGCACCGGCCAGCCGGGTTAGGCCGCGCCCGCCCCCAGCTGGGACTCGGCCACGCCGGCCACCCGGAGGTGGGCCATCTCGTTGAGCGACGCCAGCGAGCGCTCGCCGGTCGAGGCGACCAGCACCCGGCTCACGCTGGTGTAGCCCGGCAGGAACAGCATCGCCGGGCCGACGCCCACGACTGCGGCCACGATCACGTTGACCACCCCGCCGTGGCACACCAGGGCCACCCGCTGGGAGGGGTGGGCGGTCGCCACCCGCGTGACCCCCGCCATCACCCGGGTCTGGAAGGTGGCGATGTCGGGCGGCAGCTCCCGCCAGCGGGGGTCGTTGGCGGCCCGCAGCTCCTCGATGGGGATGTAGTCGCTGGCCTCGGCGTCGTACTCGGCCAGGGCGTCTTCGGCCACCGGGGTCAGGCCCAGCGCGGCGGCCAGGGGCGCGGCGGTGTCGGCCGCCCGGCGCAGCGGGCTGGTGTAGACCGCGGCCAGCGGGGCGACGCCGGGCTCGGCGGCCAGCCACTCGGCCAGCGCCGCGGCCTGGCGGCGGCCCAGTGGCGACAACGGCGGGTCGGCCGGGCCGGCGGCCCCCTCGACCCGCTCGGGCCGGGCGTGGCGCACGAGCAGCAGTTCCATGTGGGCAGGGAACCTAACGGGTGGGGGCGCGGGGGCCACTACCGTGCGCCGGATGGAGGTGCTGTCCAGCCGGGTGCTGCTCCGGCCGTCCGACTTCGCCGCCGGCCTGGCCTGGTACCGCGACGTGCTCGGGTTGCGCATCTACCGCGAGTACGGCACCGGTGGCCGGGTCAGCGGGGTCGTGTTCTTCCTCGGCGGCGGGTTCCTCGAGCTGGTCAGCGGGGGCAGCCCGGTGTCCGGGGGCGCCCCGGCGGCGCTGTGGCTCCAGGTCCACGACGTCGACGCCGAGCACGCCCGCCTGGCCGGGGCCGGCGTCGAGGTGCTGTCCGGCCCCGTCGACGAGCCCTGGGGCCTGCGTGAGTGCTGGGTGGCCGGCCCCGACGGGGTCCGGATCGCCCTCATCGAGGTGCCGCCCACCCACCCGCTGCGCCGCCGGGTGGACTGAGCCCGTGCCGCCCCGCCGCACCAAGATCGTCGCCACGCTGGGCCCCGCCACCGACGCCCCGGACGTGCTGGGCGACCTGCTCGACGCCGGCGTCGACGTCGTCCGGCTGGGCCTGGCCCACGGCACGGTGGCCGAGCACCGGGGCCGCATCGACGCCGTCCGGGCCGCGGCGCAGGAGCGGGGCCGCACGGTCGCCGTCCTGGCCGACCTGCCCGGCCCCAAGGTCCGCACCGGCCCGTTCCCCGACGGGGGCGCCTTCCTGGCCGAGGGCGAGCCGATCACGCTGGTGCCGGGCGACGGGCCGAGCGACAGCACCCGCATCACGGTCGACGAGGCCCAGCTGTGCGCGGCGGTCGCCCCGGGCGACACGGTGGTGCTGGGCGACGGCACGGTCGAGATCGACGTCCTCGCCGTCGAGGGCGACGAGGTGCGGGCGGAGGTGCGCAGCGGCGGCCGCCTCCAGGGCCGCCCGGGCGCCCACCTGCCCGCCGACCGCTGGCTCCCCGAGGTGCCCACCCCGGCGGACCTGGCCCTGGTGGCCGAGCTGGGGCCGCTGGTCGATTGGGTGGCGGTGTCCTTCGTGCGCACGCCAGAAGAGCTGACCCGGGTGCGCGACGCCCTCGGCCCCGACGGTCCCTGCCTCATGGCCAAGATCGAGACCCGGGCCGCGGTCGACCACCTCGACGGCCTGCTGGCGGCGGCCGACGGCGTGATGGTGGCCCGGGGCGACCTCGGCATCGAGGTCCCGATCGAGGACGTGCCCCACCTCCAGAAGCGCATCATCCGGGCCTGCGGCGCCCGCAGCGAGCCGGTGGTCACCGCCACCCAGATGCTCGAGTCGATGGTGTCGGCCCCCACGCCGACCCGGGCCGAGGCCACCGACGTCGCCAACGCCGTGGGCGACGGCACCGACGCGCTGATGCTGTCGGCCGAGACCGCCATCGGGCACGACCCCGCCCTGGTCGTGCGCACGATGGCCCGCATCGCGGCCCGGGCCGAGCAGTTCGACGAGCACCGGTCCGCCGACGTGCGGGGCCCGGGCGAGCGGCGGGCACCGTCGACCGGCGCCGTCACCATGGCCATGGCCCACGCCGCCCGGCGGGCGGCCGACGAGCTGCGCCTGGCCGCCATCGTGTGCTGCACGCGGTCCGGGCACACCGCCCGGGCCATGGCCGCGCTGCGCCCCGCCTGCCGGCTCATCGGCGCCAGCCCCTCGGCCGCCACCGCCCACCAGCTGGCGCTGTCGTGGGGCACGGAGCCGCTGGTGGTGGGGGAGTACGCCACGATCGACGAGATGGTCTCGTGCGTGATCGAGGCGGCGCTGGCCGTCGACCTGATCCACCACGGCGACACGCTGGCCGTGCTGGCCGGCGCCCCCGACGCCGCCGCGGGCACCACCGACGTGCTCCGGGTCGTGGGCGTCGAGTAGCCAGGGCCCCATGACGGTCCGGGACAGCCATGTCACCGCCGGCGGCGTATGGGCCCAGGAGCTGGGGGACGGCCCCCTCGTCGTGCTGGTGCACGGGTCGATGGACCGCTCCGGCGGCATGCTCCGGGTGCGGCGGCTGCTCCAGGGGGACCACCGGGTGATCCGCTACGACCGCCGGGGCTACGGCCGCTCGCTCGCGGCGGGCCCGCCGGTCGACGTCGCCCAGCAGGTCGACGACCTGGTGGCGGTGACCGGGGGCCGCCCGGCGGTGCTGGCCGGGCACAGCTTCGGCGGGGTGGTGTGCCTGGCGCTGGCCGAGCGCCGGCCCGAGCTGGTGCGGGCGGTGCTGGCCTACGAGGCGCCCCAGATGTGGACGCCGTGGTGGCCGGCCTCGACCCTCGGCCTCCAGGCGCTCGACCGGATCGACGGCGCCCCGACCGGCAGCGAGCAGGCCGAGGACGCGGCCGAGTGGTTCCTGCGCCGCATGATCGGCGACGACACCTGGGCCCGGCTGCCGGCGAGCATGCGGGCCGAGCGCCGGGCCGAGGGGCCGACGCTCATCGCCGAGATGCGCTCGCTGCGCCCGCCCGCGCCGGCGCCCTACGACGCCCGCCGCATCGCCGCCCCGGTGGTGGCGGCGTGCGGGTCGGAGAGCCGCGACTACCACGTGCGGGCGGCCGAGGAGCTGGCCCGGTCCGCGCCCCGGGGCGAGCTGGCGGTGCTGGCGGGGGCGTCCCACGGCGCCCACCTCTCGCACCCGGCCGAGTTCGCCGACCTGGTCCGCCGGGCCGTGGCCCGGGCCGACGCCGAGCCGGCGGGCGCGTAGGCGGGACGGTGGCGGGGCTGCTCCCGTGGCTGCGGGACCGCCGGCGCCGGCCGGTGGCGTTCGTGCTGTCCGGGGGCGGCAACCTCGGGGCGCTCCAGATCGGCATGCTGCGGGCGCTGGCCGAGAAGGCGGTCGTGCCCGACGTGATCCTCGGCTGCTCGGTGGGCGCGATCAACGGCGCCGGCCTGGCCGAGGACCCGACGCTGGCCGGCGTGGGCCGGCTCGAGCGCCTGTGGCGCGAGCTCGACGGCCGCGAGCTGATGCCGAGCGGCCTGGTGCCGGGCATGGTGGCGCTGGCCCGTCGGGGCGAGTCCATCAACGACAACGAGGGCCTGCGGCGGGTGCTGGAGGCCGAGCTGTGGGCCCGCACCTTCGAGGACCTGGCCGTGCCGTTCCAGTGCGTCGCCACCGACGTGCTGGGGGTCGACGAGGTGTGGTTCACCGAGGGCCCACTGATCGAGCCGATCCTGGCCTCGGCCGCCATCCCCGCCGTCTACCCGGCGGTGGAGATCGACGGCGTCCGCTACCTCGACGGCGCCATCGTCGACGAGGTCCCGGTCGGCCGGGCCGTCGACCTCGGCGCCCGGACCATCTACGTGCTCCGGGTGGGGGCGTTCTCCCGACCCCGGCCCGAGCCCCGCCGCCCGCTCGACGTGGCCGTGCAGGCCTACTGGATCGGCCGCCAGCACCGCTTCAAGCGGGAGATGGCGGCCATGCCCCCGAGCGTGCGGGTCCACCTGCTGCCAACCGGCCAGACCCCGACCATGCGCTACAACGACTTCACCCGCTCGGCCGAGCTGATCACGATGGCCTACGAGGCGACCCGGGAGTACCTGGATTCGCCAGAATGGCCGGGATGACCGACCAGCCCGTCAACCTCACGCCGTCCGGCCCGCCCGAGACCGTGCTCGACCCCGAGCCGGCCGACGCCCTGGCCGCGCTGGACGCCGCGCTGGCCCGCCCCGCCGCCGACCAGCGCGACGCGGTGGCCGCCGTGGTGGCCCGCTGGCCCCGGTTCCTCGACGGCTGGGCCCAGCTGGGGCTGCGGGGCCGGGACGACGTCGAGTCCTACGCCTACCACCGGGTCGGCTACCACCGCGGCCTCGACAGGCTGCGGGCCAGCGGCTGGCGGGGCTCGGGCTACGTGCGCTGGCGGCACCCGTCCAACCGGGGGTTCCTGCGGGCGCTCGACGGCTTGCGGGCCGCGGCCGAGGCCATCGGCGAGGCGGACGAGGCCGAGCGCTGCGCGCGGTTCCTGCGCCAGCTCGACCCCGACTGGCCCCCGCCGGCGGGCTAACGTCGCGGCGGGGGGTGTCGGACAGACAGGAGTTCCCCGCGTGGGAGCCGATCACGCCGCCCGGCGCGCCCCCGACACGCCGCCGCGCGCCAAGCAACCGCCGGCCCCGACCACCGGCGGCCCCGACGACGACCATTGGGTGCTCGGCCTCCAGCGCCGGGCCGGCAACGCGGCGGTGACCGCGCTGCTCGACCGGGGCCCGGCGCTGCCGGTCCAGCGGGCGCCCGACACGGTCACGGCCGCGAGCGTCACCGTCCCGGCCTCGCTCTCCGGCGCCGAGCAGGACCAGGTCGTCACCGACCGCGAGTCCGGCCGCCGGGCTCTCCTCCTCGTGTCCCTGGGCCTCGACGAGCGGGCCGGCGACCTCGACGCCGCAGGCGAGGCCGCGCTGCACAACATGGCCCGCCTCACCCGGGCCGAGGCGGCCAAGCTGGCCGGCCCCGGGCCGCTCACGGCCGCCGACGCCGGCTACCTGAACGGCTTCCTGGCCCTCACCGCCTCGGGCGAGAAGCAGGCGTTCCAGGCCGCGGTGCAGCGCCTCCTCGACCTGTTCGAGCAGGCCGAGCCGACGCCCGCCGACCGGGCCCAGCTGGAGGCCCTGGAGGACGACCTGGCCGAGGCCCTCCACCAGCGCTTCATCGCCCACGAGGAGGACGAGCTCCGCAAGCTGGTGGACCTGACCGGCAAGGTCACGTCGTGGAACGCCAAGGTGGGCGAGTACGCGGGCAAGGTGGCCGACAACGCCCGCCACGCCGGCGACATCCGGGGGGTCGACGACGTCGCGGCCCGGGCCAGACAGCTCAAGGAGCTGAGCAAGAGCCTGGGCGAGAAGCTGGGCACGGCCAAGGAGATCCTGGAGGTCGCCAACGACCTGGCCACGATCGCCGGCGCCCAGGGCCGCCCCGACGGCACGGCGATGATGCAGGGCATCGGCCAGTTCGCCGCCGGCATCGACCTGGTCGACAAGTCGATGGGCCGCTTCGCCAAGGCGGTGCCGCTGCTCGGCGAGCTGTGGTCCAAGTACTACAAGCCCCTGGTCGACGGGTGCATCAAGGGCCTGACCAAGCTGGCCGGGATCATGGAGGTCAAGGACCGCTCGGACGTCGTGGCCATGTGGAACATCGACGAGACGGGCGGGATGCTCGAGCGGGACGCCAACGGCGCCCCGGTGATCCCCAAGCTGTACGTGGCCAAGGGCATCTTCCCGGGCGGCCAGCCGGTGTTCAGCTACCTGTGGTGCCTGCGCGAGGGCCGGGACGCCCCGCCGATGAGCGAGGCGGTCAAGGTCTTCTTCCTCGACCGGGTGGACATCATGAACCAGGTCGCGTCCACCAAGCGCGACGAGCTCACCTCCGACTGGGAGCTGTTCTCGCCCTCGACCTGGTCCTCCTCGGGGCGGGCCACCAACCTGGACACGTGGCTGCCGGGCCACTGGCAGACCGTGTGGTCGATGCTCTACGGCGAGTACGGCCGCTGGGTGCCGCACTAGCGGCTCGCGGCCCCGAGCCAGGCCTCCACCGCCACGCTGGTGCGGTCGGCGTCGCCCGTGGCCAGCAGGTCGAGCAGGGCGCCCCGCAGGACCGCCAGCGCCAGCGTGCGGTCGCCGGGGCCGGGGGCGGCGTCCAGCAGGGCCAGCCAGTCCGCGACGGTGGCCCGGGCGAAGCCGGCCAGCGGGCCCTCGGGCTCGACCAGCGAGCGGGCGTAGGCCTCGACCCACAGGGCCAGCAGCCGGCGGTGCTCGGGGGCGACCAGCCAGCCCCAGGTGGCCCGCACGACCGCCGCGAGGTCGTCGTCTCCCCCGGAGGGCGCGGCCCGGGCCAGGAGGGCCAGCTCGTCGGCCCGGGCCCGGGCCAGCAGGGCCCGGACCAGGCCGTCCTTCGACCCGAACAGGAACAGCAGCACCCGCGGGCTCGACCCCACGGCCGCCGCCAGCGGGCGCAGCGACATGCCGGCCAGGCCGTGGTCGAGCACGTAGGCGTAGGACCGTTCCAGCAACTCGTCGCGGCGGGCGGAGGGCACGGCGCTACTCTGACTGAAACGACTGTTTCAGTCAACGGGAGGACGTGCGATGGACGGCGAGCAGGTGGTGATCCGCCCCCTGGGGCGGCCGGGCGACCTCGGGTGGGTGGTGATGGCGCACGGGGAGCTGTACGCCGCCGAGTTCGGGTGGGACACGTCGTTCGAGGCCCTGGTGGCGCGGATCGTGGCCGACTACGCCGAGGGCACGGCGGGGCGCCAGGCGGCCTGGATCGCCGAGGCCGGCGGCCGCCGGGTGGGCTGCGTGTTCTGCGTCGACGCCGGCGGCGGCACCGCCCAGCTCCGCATCCTGCTGGTCGATCCGGTGGCCCGGGGCGCCGGCGTGGGCCGCCGGCTGGTCGACGAGTGCCTCGCCTTCGCCCGGGACGCCGGCTACGCCCGCATGCGGCTGTGGACCAACGACCCCCTGGCCGCCGCCCGCCGGGTCTACCTGTCCCGGGGGTTCCGGCTGGTCGAGGAGGAGCCCCACCACAGCTTCGGCGTCGACCTGGTGGGCCAGGTCTACGAACGCACGCTCGATCGCGTGTGAGCCCGAGTGGGTAGGTTCGGGGCATGGCTGCACCCGGAGGCACCGGACCGATCGGACCGTTCCCGGCCGGCATCGACACACCCGGGCAACAGGACGAGTACGACAAGCTGCGCCGGCGGCTGCTGTGGACGATGCCCTACGGCCTCTACGTCGTGGGCAGCCGGGCGGGGGAGCAGCGCAACCTCATGACGCTCAACTGGGCCACCCAGGTGAGCTTCGAGCCCAAGCTGGTCGGCATCGGCGTCGAGAAGACCGCCGTCACCCACGAGCTGGTGGCCGGGGGCGGCAGCTTCACCCTCCACACGATCGCCCGCGACGACCGGGCCATCGTCCGCAGGTTCACCAAGCCGGTCGAGCACGACGCGGCGGCCGGCACGCTCAACGGCTTCGCCTACCACGACGGCCCCACGGGCGCCCCGGTGCTCGACCAGGCCGCCGGCTGGCTCGACTGCGCCGTGCAGCAGCAGGTCGACTGCGGCGGCCACACGTTCTTCGTCGGCGAGGTGGTGGCCTGCGCCTTCGCCGGGCCCGAGGACACCCCGGTCCTGCGCATGGAGGACACCCGCATGAGCTACGGGGGCTGACGTGACCGGCGAGCACCCCCCGTTCCCCGAGGCCGGCCGGCCGGTCGACGACGTCCTCGCCGACCTGCGGGGCGGCCGCGGCGCCGACGCCGACTGGCGGGGCGGGCGCACGTTCAGCCTCGTCTACAACCCGGCCGACCCCACCCTGGAGCGGCTCCAGGAGGCGGTCGCCCTCGAGTACCTGCACGAGAACTACCTCAACCCGTTCGCCTTCCCCAGCCTGCTGCGCATGGAGCGGGAGGTGGTGGCCATGGCGGCCGGTCTGGTCCACGCCGACCCGCGGGCCGGCAAGCTGACCAGCGGGGGAACCGAGAGCCTGTTCCTGGCCGTCCAGGTGGCCCGCGACCACGCCCGCGAGCGGCGGGGCATCGCCGAGCCGGCGGTGGTACTGCCGTCCACCGCCCACCCGGCCTTCGCCAAGGCGTGCCACTACCTGGACGTGGCCGAGGTCCGGGTGCCCGTGGGCGCGGACGGCCGCGCCGACCTGGCGGCGACGGCGTCCGTGGTCGACGAGCGCACGGCCCTGGTCGTCGGGTCGGCGCCCTGCTACCCGTACGGGGTCGTCGACCCCATCGGCGACCTGGCCGCGCTGGCCGCCGAGCGGGGCGCCCTGTGCCACGTCGACGCCTGCCTGGGCGGCTGGCTGCTGCCCTTCCTCGAGCGGCTGGGCGAGCCGCTGCCACCCTGGGACTTCCGGGTCGACGGCGTGACCTCGCTGTCGGCCGACGTCCACAAGTACGGCTGGTGCTTCAAGGGCGCCTCGCTGTTGTGGCACCGCGACGAGGACCTGCTGCGCCTCCAGTACTTCCTCTACGACGGCTGGCCGGGTGGGCTGTACGGCTCCGCCACCACGGCCGGCACCCGGCCGGCGGCGCCCATCGCCGCCGCCTGGGCCACGATCAACCACCTGGGCATGGACGGCTACCTGCGGCTGGCCGGCCAGGTGCGCGACGCCGCCCGCCGGCTGCGGGCCGGGGTCGAGGCCGTCGACGGGCTGGCGGTGACCGGCGACCCGGTGCCGGCGGTGATGGAGATCGCCGCGGCCGGGGACGGCCTCGACATCGGGGCGGTGGGCGACGCCATGGACGACCGGGGCTGGCACCTCGACCGCCAGCAGGGCGGCCTGCACGCCATCGTGTCGCCCTCCCACCTGGCGGTGGCCGACGCCTTCCTGGCCGACCTGGCCGACGCGGTCGCCGCCGCCCGGGGCACCGCCAGCCGGGGCGTGGCCGCCCGCTACGGCGGGGTGGGCTGAGGGCCGATGCCCGCCGGCCGCGCCTTCCCCGCCTTCGTCGGGGCCGTGCTGTGCGGCGGGGCCAGCCGCCGCATGGGGCGGGACAAGGCGCTGGTCTCGGTGGACGGCGAGGCACTGGCCGCCCGGGTGGCCGCCGCCCTGCGGGCGGCGGGGGCGGCCGACGTCGTGGCCGTGGGGGGCGACGCCGGCGCACTGGCGGCCCTCGGCCTGCCGGTGGTGCCCGACGCCGAGCCGGGCGCCGGGCCGCTCACCGGGCTCGTGACCGCTCTCGGCCGCCCGGGGCTGCGGGGCCGGGTGGCGTTCGTGGCGGCCTGCGACCTGGTGGCGCCGTCGCCGGCGGCCATCCGGGCCACGGTGGCCGCCCTGGCGGCGGCGCCCGAGGGCGACGTGGCCGTGCCCGTGGCCGGCGGGCGCCGCCAGTGGATGCACGCCGCCTGGCGGGCCGCGGCCGGCGCCCCGCTGGCCGCGGCCTTCGCCGCCGGCGAGCGGGCCGTCCACGCGGCCGTGGCGGCCGCAGCACTGCGGGTGGTGGAGGTGGCGGTCGACCCGGCGGCGGTGGCCGACGCCGACGTCCCGGGCGACCTGCCCGCTGGTAGGGCGGCGGGGCCCGGGCTGTAGCCTGCCCGGCATGGACGTCCCCGAGATCGACATCGAGGAGCTGGCCCGGGTCCGGGCGGCCGGCGCCCCGCTCATCGACGTCCGCGAGCCCGACGAGTTCACCGAGGCCCACGTGCCCGGGGCGCAGCTCGTCCCCCTCGCCACCGTGCCCGACCAGCTCGACGCCGTGCCCCGGGAGGGCACCGTGTACGTCATCTGCGCCCGCGGGGCGCGCAGCCGGCGGGCCGCCGAGTTCTACCGCCTCCAGGGCATCGACGCCGTCAACGTGGCCGGGGGCACCATCGCCTGGGTCGACGCCGGCCGTCCGGTGTCCGCGGGGCTGGAGCCCTAGACGGCACCGCCCGGCGCAGCCGCGTTCCGCTGGATCGACGACCAGCGGTCCTTCGACGCCTGGGTCGACGCGGCGTCGGGCGGCGGCGCCTTCGCCCTCGACACCGAGTTCCACCGCGAGCGCACCTACTTCGCCCGCCTCGCGCTGCTCCAGCTGGCGCGGCGGGGCGACGCCGGCGCGGACGACGTCGACATCGTGGTGGTCGACCCGCTGGCCGTCGACGTGGGCCCGCTGCGGGCGCTGCTCGACAGCGACGCACCGTGCATCATGCACGCCGCCAGCCAGGACCTCGAGATCCTCGAGCGGGCGTGCGGCTGCGGCCCCCGGGTGCTGGTCGACACCCAGGTGGCGGCCGGGTTCGTGGGCCTGGGCTCGCCCGGGCTGGGCGTGCTGCTCCAGCGCCGGCTCGGCGTCCACCTGGGCAAGGCCGACCGCCTCACCGACTGGCTCCAGCGGCCGCTGCCCGACGACGCACTGACCTACGCGGCACTCGACGTCGCCCACCTCCACGCCCTGTGGGCGTCGGAGGAGCAGGAGCTGGTGGCCCGGGGCCGGGTCGAGTGGGCGCTCGACGAGTGCGACGAGCTGCGCCGCCGGCACGGCGAGCCGTTCGCCGCCGAGCTGGCCTGGTGGCGCATCAAGGAGGCCCGCCGCCTGAAGGGCCGGGCCCGGGGCGTGGCCCAGTCGGTGGCGGCCTGGCGGGAGACCCGCGCCCGCCAGCTCGACCGCCCGGTCCGCCACGTGCTGCCCGACCTGGCGGTCATGGCCATCGCCGAGCGCCCGCCCCGCAGCCGCGGCGACCTGGCCCGGGTGCGGGGCCTCGACGGCCGCCACCTCAAGAACGGGGCCGCCGAGGAGCTCATGGTGGCGGTGAAGGCCGGCATCGACCTGCCCGAGTCCGAGCTGTTCCTGCCGCCCCGGGACGGGGTCGACTCGACGTTCCGCCCGGCGGTCACGCTGGCCTCGGCCTGGGTCAGCCAGCTGTCCCGGGACGCCGACCTCGACGCCTCCCTGGTCGCCACCCGCGCCGACCTGGAGTCGCTGGTCCGCGGCGACGGCGCCTCCCGGCTGCTGACCGGCTGGCGGGCCGAGGTGGCGGGCGATGCGGTCCAGCGCCTGCTGGAGGGCACGGCCGCCCTCGCCTTCGACGGCGAGGGCAACCTGGTCCTCGAGGCCCGTTCCCACCGCCCCCCGGCGACCGACGGCGCCGACGCCTAGCAGGGGCCGCAGAGCAGCGGGAGGCCCCGCTTCACCAGGAGCGTCGCCATCGGTGCGAGGAGCGCACCCGGCAGCCCGTCCACCAGCCAACCGGCGGCGGACCTGATGACGGCGACCTCGGGGGAGTCGACCATGGCGAGGATCCTGTCCCGGTGGGGGCAGATGCGGGCGCGGGCCCAGGGCAGCAGTCCCTCGACGATCGTCGACCCCCGCCCGGCGGCATCGCCGCCCAGGTCGGCCCCGCCGACGCCCAGGGCCTCGAGCCCCACGGCAACCTCGGGACGGTTGCCCCGGCGGCCGATCACCACCAGGAGGGCCGGCTCGTCGAGCCGGGACAGCTGCAGGATCTCGCGGTCGAGGGTCTCGATCCCCCAGGCGGACGCCCGGCCGATGCCCCAACCGAACGCCTTGGCGAACGCCAGGCCGACATAGCGAAATGACTGAACCGGGATCATGACCCAGTCAGAGCCGTGGGACGCCCGGGAGATACGTCCGCCGATCAGGCCGGGTCGATCAGCACCGCCCGGTCGGGGCCGAGGGTGCCGGCGAAGGGCTCACCCTCGCCCACGCCGTCGCTGGCCACCAGCACCCGACCGGCGACGTCGAGCGCCGCCGGTCCGGGACCCATGTTGACCGCCACCACCCGGTCGCCGCCGTCGCCGCCGTCGCCGTCCGGGGCGGTGCGGCGCCAGGCGACCACCGTCTCGGGGGCCGGGATCGGGGTCTCGTCGCCCGTGCGCAGGGCCGACGAGGCCCGCCGGGCCGCCAGCAGGCGGCGGTAGAGGTGGGCGACCGAGCCGGGGTCGGCCACCTGGGCCGCCACGCTCCGGGCCTCGGGGTCGGGCGGCCACGGCAGCCACCCCTCGGCCACGCCCCAGCCGTGGTCGGGCGCCGCGGTCCACGGCAGCGGGGCCCGGCAGCCGTCCCGGCCCCCGGGGTCGACCCGCCGCTCGGCCGGCACCACCGCGTCCTCCAGGCCCAGCTCCTCACCGGCGTACAGCACCGGCGACCCCCGCAGGCCGAGCAGCAGGAACAGCGCCGAGCGGGCCCGCGCCTCCGAGCCGTAGCGGGTGGCGTGGCGCCGGTTGTCGTGGTTGGACAGCACCCACGTCGCCCACGCCCCCCGGCCGTCGATGTACCGGCGGGTGCCGGCGATCTGGCGCCGCCAGCGCCCGGCGTCCCACGGCGTGAACAGCGGCGGGAAATTGAACGACAGGTGCAGCTCGTCGCCGTCCCCGTAGTAGGTCGCCACCTGCTCGGTCGACAGGAGGAAGACCTCGCCCAGGATCAGCCGATCCCCGGGGTAGCCGTCGACCAGCCGCCGCATCCCCCGGATCAGCTCGTGGGTCTGGGGCGTGTCGTTGAGCGTGGCGTGGGGGAGGCCGCCGGCCGACGGCGGGTCGTCGGGCAGGTCCGGGTGCTTGCCGATGCCGTGGACCACGTCGATGCGGAACCCGTCGACCCCCCGGTCGAGCCAGAACCGCATGACCGCGTGCATGGCGTCGACCACCGCGGGGTTGGCCCAGTTGAGGTCGGGCTGCTGGGGCAGGAACTGGTGCAGGTACCACTGGCCGGTGGCGTCGTCCCAGGTCCAGGCCGGCCCGTTGGTGAAGGCGGCGATCCAGTTGTTGGGCGGCGTCTCGGGGTCGCCGTCGCGCCAGATGTACCAGTCCCGGTGCGGATCGTGGCGGCTCGACCGGGCGGCGAGGAACCACGGGTGCTGGTCCGACGTGTGGTTGGGGACCAGGTCGACCAGCAGCCGCAGGCCCCGGTCGTGGCAGGCGGCCAGCAGCCGGTCGAAGGCGGCCAGGTCGCCGTAGAGCGGGTCGACGTCGCAGAAGTCGGCCACGTCGTAGCCGAAGTCGGCCTGCGGGGACGGGTAGAACGGCGAGATCCACACCGCGTCCACCCCCAGCCACGACAGGTGGTCGAGGTGGGCGGCGATGCCGTCGAGGTCGCCGGTGGGCGACGGCCGGCTCGCCGCGAAGGATCGCGGGTAGATCTGGTAGAAGACGGCGGTTCGCCACCAGGGGACGGGCATCGGGGCACGCTACCGGCCCCCGACGGTCATGCCGGGGGCCGGACGTGATAGGAAAGGGGCCGGGGTATCACGCCTGCTCGTCACCGGGACCGAACAACAGGCCCGACCGGCGATACACTTCCCCGCCGAACGCAACCATGTGGGAGCTGGCCCGTGAAGAAGGGTCGACATCGACGGTTCGAGGAGGCGCGCGCACTCAAGCGCAGCAACGACCTCGACCTCACCGCAATTTTCGATCCGGCGGACACCGAGCCCTGTCCCGAGTGCGGGGCCGAGCCCGGTGAGGACCATGCCGCGTGGTGCATGGCCGATTCGACGGACGACGACGACTAGCGAGTTCCCTCGTCGTATCCCACGGGCGGATGCTGGGGGCCAGGGTCAGCGGCGCCGTAGAGCTGGGTGAGGCAGGAAGCTCTCGCTGCCCCGCGCCCCACCGAGCCCGGCGACGTGCTCGGCGAAGCGCTCCCAGGCCCACTCGCCGACCAGCGCCACGATCTCGTCCCGCAGCTCGAGGTAGACCGGCCGGTCGCCGTCGAAGGCGTCGGGGGCGTCGGTGCACCACCAGTGGAACTCGAGGCCGCCGGCCCCCCAGTCGCGCCGCTTCCACTCCCGCAGCGTGGACACCACCTGGCCCGACTCGTCGGTCGTCTCCACCAGCCGCAGGGGCAGCTGCCAGCAGACGTCGGGCTTCCAGTCCATCGGCCGCTCGCCGGCCTCCAGCGCCCCCCGGTGCAGCGCGCAGCCGGCCCCGCCCGGGAACCCCGGCCGGTTGAGGAAGATGCAGGCCTCGCCGACCAGCCGGGTGAGCAGGGTGCCCTTGGCGTCGCGGCGGACGGGTCCGCCCCGGCGGACCGCCACCTTGCGGTGCTGCCACTGCTCGTCGGTCAGCCGGTCGGCGGCGGCCAGGACCGCGTTGGCGTCGTCCTCGTCGATCAGGTGGGCGCCGTAGCTGCAGCACCCCTGGGCCAGCTCGGGGGCCGGGGCGGTGAGCACGCCCTGGCAGCCGTGGCCGTAGATGCAGTGCCACGGGCTGGTCAGGAAGGTCAGGTCGAACACCCAGGTGCGGTGCTCGTCGGGGGAGTCGAACGAGACCCACTCGTGCAGGTCGGGCGGCGGCACCCGGCCACGTTGGCACACCCGGAGGCGGCCGTCCCGCATCCCGCCGCCGCTCTGCCATGCTGGCGGCCGTGGCCGGGGAGTTCGACGACATCCGCCAGCGGCTGGAGGCGATCAGCGACGAGCTGGCCGACCTGGCCATGCAACGCCTGCGCGACTCCATCGACGCGGGCGGCACCGAGCTGCCGGTCGACGAGCGTCGCCTGACCCGTGCCCGCCGGGCGGTCGAGAAGGCGGCCGCCATCCTGCGAGAGCCCGACGACGTCGACTGACCGGCACGTACCATCGCGGCGATGGCGACCGAGGACGACGTCAGGCGGATCGCGCTGTCCCTGCCCGAGACCGCCGAGAAGCCGTCGTACGGCAGCCCGGGGTTCCGGGTGAAGGACAAGCTCTTCCTGCGCATCCGGCACGAGAAGGAGGGCGGGCTGGTGGTGTTCGTGGGCGACCTGGGCGAGAAGGAGATGCTGCTCGCCTCCGACCCCGACAAGTTCTTCACCACACCCCACTACGACGGGCACGCCTCGGTGCTGGTCAACCTGCCGGCCATCGAGGTCGACGAGCTGGCCGAGCTGATCACCGAGTCGTGGCGGATCCGGGCGCCCCGCAAGGTGCTCGACCTCTACGCCGACCAGCTCCCCGGCGGCCCCGACCCCGGCTAGGCGGCCGGCGGGCCGAACCAGGTCTCGAGCGCCCGGGGCAGCGCCGGGTCCGCCGGGTCGCCCGCCCAGGCGACGTGGCCGTCGGGCCGGATCAGGACCGCCGCGGGCGCGGGGACCTCGCCCAGCAGCGGCAGCTCCCACGGCCCGGCGTGCTTGGCCTCGACCAGCCGGACCCGGTCGGCCCAGGGCGAGATGTCGGTCTCGCCGGCCCCGACGAGGTCGAGCAGCACGGGCCGGGCGTCGTGGAGCAGGGCGTACACGCGGGACGGCCCGTCCTCGGTGTGGATGTCGAGGTCGGGCATGCGCCGGCCGACCAGCGGGTGCCCCTCGCCCAGGTCGTAGTGGAGGTCGAGGCCCATGACCATGGCGGCGACGCGCCGGCGGGGCCCGTCCATGCCCAGCAGCTCGGTCACGATCTCGCGGAGGGCGTCGTGGCGGTCGTCGCCGGTGGTCAGCACCACCTGGGCCATGGTGTTGCGCAACACCCGGGCCGCGACCGGGTGCCGCTCGGCGTGGTACGTGTCGAGCAGGCTCTCGGGCGACGACCCCTCGACCACCTGGGCCAGCTTCCACCCCAGGTTGACCGCGTCCTGCACGCCGATGTTGAGGCCCTGCCCGCCCTGCGGGGGGTGCACGTGGGCGGCGTCGCCGGCCAGCAGCACGCGGCCCTGGCGGTAGGTCGCCGCCTGCCGGGTCATGTCGCTGAACCGGGAGATCCAGGTCGGGCTGTGCGCCCCGTAGTCGGTCCCGTAGGCGGCGGTGAGCGCGGCGCGCACGTCCTCGAGCGTGGGCTCGCCGCGGTCCTCGATCCACTCCTCCACCAGGACGAGCCGGTACCGGTTGCCCCCGACGGGGCCGATGCCCCCGCCCCCGGGGCGCATGCCGACCTCCGGCTCGTCCATCTCGACCTCGGCGATCAGCCAGCTCCTCGTGGGGTCCCACCCGGGGAAGTCGATGCCGGCGGCCCGGCGGACCAGGCTGCGCCCGCCGTCGCAGCCGACCAGGTAGCGGGCCCGCAGCGTCGTGCCGTCGGACAGGGCGACGTCGACCCCGCCGCCGTCCTGGGCCACGCCCACCACCTCGCAGCCCCGCCGGATCGGAGCCGCCAGGTCACCGAGGACCCAGTCGGCCAGGATGCGCTCGAAGTCGCGCTGCCAGAGCGCCAGCACGCAGCTGTGGCGGCTGGGGAAGTCGCCGATCGCCAGCGGGATCTGGGCGAAGCCCGCCCTCGGGGCGGCCTGCCCCTCCGAGACGAACCGCTCGGCGACGCCCCGCTGGTCCAGGACCTCGATGGTGCGGGCGTGGAGGCCGCCGGCCCGCGACCCGTCGAGGTCCTGGCTGGTGCGCCGCTCGACGACGAGCGCGTCGATGCCCGCCAGGGTCAGCTCGGCCGCCAGCATCAGGCCTGTCGGGCCGCCGCCGGCGATCACCACCGCATGCTCGTTCGGGGCCGCCGCGCCGTCCGTTCCGTGTGCCGTGGGGGAGTCCTGCATGCCTCATGGTCAGCACGTTCGGGTCGCTTGCAGCAAGCCCCCCACCCCGCGGTAATTTGATGGTGGCGGGGGAGGCGAGACGGCCGTTCAGTCGAGCGGCGGGGCGGTGTCGAGGCGGTTCACCGCGTCGACCAGCTCGCGGAAGCGGGCGCCCTTGCGGGCGTCGAACCGCAGCATCAGGCGGTGCAGGTGCAGGTCGTCGCCGTCGGACACCTCGGCCGGCAGCGGCGCGGTGCGCTCGATCGCCCCGTCCACCGCCAGGTCGGCGAAGCGCTCGGCCAGCGCCGCCACCTCGGCGTCGGTGGGTTCGGCCCGCAGCCGGACCACCACCCGGTCGCCCACCCAACGCATCCCCTGGTAGTTGCGCCAGAACCCCCGGATGACCGCCACCGCCTCGTCCACGTCGTCGGTGATCGTGGCCAGGTCGACGTCGTGGGGCGACACCCAGCCCGGGGCGACCAGCTCCTCGCGCACGAACGTCTCCCAGCCCTTCCAGTAGGTCTGGCCGGGCACGTCCAGCAGGACCAGCGGCGCGGGCGTGGCCTTGCCCGTCTGCATGAGCGTGAGCAGCTCGGCCGTCTCGTCGAGCGTGCCGAACCCGCCGGGCAGCGACACGAAGCCGCTCGACTCCTTCACCAGCATGAGCTTGCGGGTGAAGAAGTACTTCATGTTCACGACCCGGTCCGAGCCCGACAGCGGGCCGGTGCTGGTCTCCTCGAACGGCAGCCGGATCGTCACCCCCAGGCTGCGCCCCGGGCCGGCGCCCTCGGTGGCGGCCGCCATGATCCCCGGGCCGGCGCCGGTGACCACCATCCACCCGACCCCGGCCAGCCGTTCGGCCAGCTTGCGGGCGTGGCCGTAGAGCGGGTCGCTGGCCAGGGTGCGGGCCGACCCGAACACGGTCACCTTGCGGACGTCGGCGTACGGGGCGAACAGCCGGTAGGCCTCCCGCATCTCCTTGAGCGCGTCGCGGGCGATCTTCAGGTCGAGGCGGGAGGCGTCGTCGCCGGCCAGCGCATAGGTCGTGCGGAACAGGTCGGCCAGGACGTCGCGGTTGCGGACGGCACCGGCGCCGTCGAGCAGTTGGCGTACGAGCTCACGATCCATCGTCCGCAGCCTGGCAGACGGATCGGGCGACCGAAACACGCCCGCCGACCGGCACCCTACGATCGCGCCATGGCTGAACGTTGGGGAGCGTGGCGGTGCCTGGGGGCCGCGGCCGTGGTCACGGCCGCCGCGGGATGCTGGGGCCAGCCGGGGTTCAATGCCCGCCACCAGGGGTCCAACCCGCTCGAGTCGGCGCTCACGCCGGACACGGTGGCGGGGCTGGCACCGGCCTGGACCGCCCGGGTCGACGCCGGGCCGGTGCGGGCCGACCCGGTGCTGACCGGGGGACTGGACGCCGTGCTGGTCAGCGACGACGGGGCGGCCTACGCCCTCGACGTGGCGACCGGCGCCCGGCGCTGGCGTACGCCGGTCGTGCCGGCGGGCGGACCGGCGGCGCTGGTCGCCGGCCCGGTGACCGTCGACGGCGGGGAGGCGCTGGTGCCCTGGGGCGGCGGCGCCGCCGACTCGGGGGCGGTCGCGCGCCTGGCGGTGGGCGACGGCCACGTGGTGGGTCAGGTGTCGACCGCCGGGCCGCTGTCGGTGACGGCCCGCAGCCCGTGGCGGGCCACCTCGACGTCCGGGTTCGTCGAGACCACGCTGCCGTTCGGCGCCGTGCGCATCGAGGGGCCGGTGCCGTGGTTCCTGGTCACCCAGTTCGGCAACCCCTCCGACCCGAGGCCGTCACCGACCGCGGCGACCCTGACCGCCGACCGCTTCTTCGTCGGCCTGGGGACGGGGTTCTACGGCGCCAACGTGCTCGACGCCTGGGACCTGGACCGGAACTGTCCCGTGAGTGGCCCGGAGCCCCAGCCGGCCATCTGCCAGCCCGACCTGCGCACCCAGCTCGACGGCCTGCCGACCACCCCGGTCGTCGACGACGCCGAGGCCACGGTGTACGTCGCCACCGCGGCCGGCACCGTCTACGCCGTCGACGCCGCCAGCGGGGCCGTGCGCTGGACCGCGCCCGCCGGGGCGCCGGTCCACCAGCAGCCCGCCCTGGGCGCCGGCGGCCTGTTCGTGGCCACCGACGACGGCCGGCTGCTCACGTTCGACCCCGCCGGGTGCGGCGCCGCGGCCTGCGCCGCCACCCGCACGATCGCGCTGCCCGGGCCGCCGGACACGCCGCCGGCCGTGGCCGGCGGGGTCGTCTACGCGGCCTCGGACGGGACGCTGGCCGCCTACCCGGCGGCGGGACCGGCCCCGGCCGCGCCGCTGTGGTCGGCGGCGCTGGGCTCGCCGGTCACCGGCGGTCCCACCGTGGCGGTCGGCACGCTGTACGCCGGCACCGCGGACGGCCGGGTCGTCGCCTACCGGGCCGGCCCGGGCGGGTGACCGCCGCCTGCGCCCGGTGCGGCGCCACCGGCGAGTGTCCCGAGGGAGGGCTGCCCGAGGGCTGGTCGCTGGCGTCGTCGGACCGGGGCCTCGACCGGCTGTGCGCCGCCTGCACCCGCGAGAACGTGCGGGCCATCGAGGCCCGCCTGGACGAGGAGTGGTGGTAGCGGCGCAGCCTCTCTCAGCCGGCCACGAGGCGGCCGTCGACCGGCGCGTAGAGCGTCGTGCGCTCCCGCAGGGTGCGCCCCAGCGGGGTCACCAGGGCGGCGAAGTCGTCGGGCGTCATCTCCTGGCCGTGGCTGGCGCCCGCGGCCCGGGAGATGTTCTCGTCCATCAGCGTGCCGCCCAGGTCGTTGCACCCGGCCCGCAGCAGCTGGACGCCGGCGCCGGTGCCCAGCTTGACCCACGAGAACTGGATGTTGTCGATGAGCCCCCGGTAGGCGATGCGCCCGACCGCGTGCATGAGCAGCACCTCGCGGAACGTCGGGCCCCGGCGGGCCCGGCGCTGGAGGTAGATCGGCGCCGCCATGTGCACGAACGGCAGCGGCACGAACTCGGTGAACCCGCCGGTCTCGGCCTGGAGCGCCCGGGTGCGCACGATGTGCCGGGCCCACGACCGGGGCGACTCGACCGCCCCGAACATGATCGTGACGTTGGACCGCAGCCCCACCGAGTGGGCCACCCGGTGGCACTCCAGCCACTCGTCGGTGGTGATCTTGTCGGGGCACAGCACGGCCCGCACCGGGTCGTCGAGGATCTCGGCCGCCGTGCCCGGCAGCGACCGCAGCCCGGCGTCCATGAGCCGGCGCAGGTAGGCGTCGAGCGGCTCGCCCAGCCGGCGGGCCCCCTCGGTCACCTCCAGCGCGGTGAAGCCGTGGACGTGGATGTCTGGCACGGCCGCCTTCACCGCCCGGGCCACGTCGACGTAGTAGTCGCCGTCGAAGTCGGGGTGGATGCCGCCCTGGAGGCACACCTCGGTGGCGCCCGCCTCCCACGCCTCCCGGGAGCGCTCGGCGATGTCGTCCAGCGTCAGCAGGTAGGGCGTGCCCCGCAGGTTGAGCGACAGGGGGCCCTTGGAGAAGCCGCAGAACCGGCACTTGAACGTGCACACGTTGGTGTAGTTGATGTTGCGGTTGCGGACGAACGTGACCACGTCGCCCACCGCCTCCCGGCGCAGCTCGTCGGCCACCTCGGCCACCGCCGCCACCTCGGGGCCCCGGGCGGCGAACAGGGCGACGATCTCGTCCTCGTCGACGCTCTGGCCGGCCCGCACGCCGTCGAGCACCTCGGCCACCCGACCCCGCACCGTGCCCCGGGACCCGGGGACCAGCGAGGGCGGGGCGGCGTCGGCGCCCGAGTACCAGGCCGACGAGCGCACCCCGGTGAGCACGACGTCGGCCCCGGTGCCGGCCCGGGCGTTCTCCAGCGTGCGCTCGGGGAACACCGAGCCGGGGTCGTCGCGGCCGAGGCCCTCGGCGTCGGCCCGGTCGCCGACCGGGAACACCAGGCCGGGGTCGAGCCAGCGCCCGGCGCCCTCGCCCGTGACGAAGGTGGGGTAGGCGGTGAGCCGGGGCGCCAGGGCGAAGCCCCGGGCCTCGGTGACGGCCCGCAGGCGGTCGAGGGCCGGCCACGGGCGCTCGGGGTTGACGTGGTCGGCGGTGACGGGGGAGACGCCGCCCCAGTCGTCGATGCCGGCGTCCAGCAGCACCCCGAAGTCGTCGGCCAGGTTGGGCGGGGCCTGCACGTGGACGTCGGCCGGCAGGACCAGCCGGGCCAGGGCGATGGCCTCGAGGTGCTCGTCGGGCGGGCAGGGCGGCGCCTGGTGCATGGCGGTGCCCGGCTTGGGCAGGAAGTTCTGGACGATCACCTCCTGCACGTGGCCGTGGCGGCGGTGGGCGGCGGCGATGGCCTCGAGCGCCGCCAGCCGGTCCTCCCGGGACTCGCCGATGCCGACGAGGATGCCGGTGGTGAACGGGATGGCGAGGCGCCCGGCGGCCTCCAGGGTGGCCAGGCGGCGCTCGGGGGTCTTGTCGGGCGACCCGCGGTGGGCGGCCAGGTCGTCCCGCAGGGTCTCGACCATCATCCCCTGGCTGGGGGCCACGGGCCGCAGCAGGGCCAGCTCGTCCTCGTGGAGGGCGCCGGCGTTGGCGTGGGGGAGCAGGCCGGTCTCGTCCCGCACCAGCCGGCACATCTCGGCCAGGTAGTGCACGGTCGAGCGGTAGCCGTGCTCGGCCAGCCAGGCGGCCGCCGCCGGGTAGCGCTCCTCGGGCCGCTCGCCCAGCGTGAACAGCGCCTCGTGGCAGCCGGCCTGGGCGCCCGCCCGGGCGATGGCCACGACGTCCTCGGGGGAGAGGTAGACCTTGTCCAGGCGGGCCGGAGGCTGGGCGAAGGTGCAGTAGCCGCAGCGGTCGCGGCACAGCATGGTCAGCGGGATGAAGACCTTGGGCGAGTAGGTCACCCGGGTGCCGGTGGCCTGGTCCCGCACCTCGCGGGCCCGGGCCATCAGCTCGGCGAGGGGCAGCTCCAGCAGGGACCCGTGCTCCATCCGGGGCACACTACCGGCGCCCTGCTCAGGTACTGACGTCCGCGGTCATCTCGACCACCGGTTCGTAGATCGCCGTGGGCGCCTGGCGGCCCCGCAGGGCGACCGTGCCGACGTCGTGCCAGCGGTCGGCCTCGTCGCCCGCCCGCCGCACGGCCTCGGCCGAGGCCAGCACCTTGACCGTCCGGCCCTTGGCCACCTCGGTGAGCCGGGACGCCTCGTTCACCGCCGGCCCGATCACCGTGTACTCGTAGCGGGCCTCGGTGCCGACGTTGCCCGCCACCACCTGGCCCGACGACACGCCGATGCCGGCGGCCACGCCCGGGTGGCGCTCGGCCAGGCCGGCCAGCGCCTGCCACAGGAGGCGGGCGGCCCGCAGCGCCCGGGCCGCATGGTCGGGCTGGGTGCCGGGCGCCCCGAACACGCACAGGGCCCCGTCGCCCTCGAACTTGTTGACCCAGCCGCCCTCGGCGTCGACCGCCCGCACGACCACGTCGAAGAAGTCGTTCAGCGTCTCGACCACCTCGTCGGGCGGCAGCACCTCGGCCATGGCCGTCGAGCCCACCAGGTCGATGAACACGGCGCTGGCGTCGGCCTGCTCGCCCCGCAGCCCGCTGCCCCGCTCCAGCGCCTGGGTGGCGACCTGGGCGCCCACGTGCCGGCCGAACAGGTCGCGGATCGTGCGGCGCTCCCGCAGGCCGAGGACCATCCGGTTGAACCCCGACTGGACCTCGCCGACCTCGCCGCCGTCGTCGACCACCAGCCCGACGTCGAGGTCGCCGCGGCCCACCCGGGCCAGCGCCGCCCGCAGGCCGTCGAGCGGCTCGGCCACCGACCGAGCCGAGGCGATCGTGGCGATGAACCCGGCGCCCAGGCCGACCAGCGCCAGCAGGGCCAGGGCGTAGGGTGGGATCTCGTCGGCGTCGAACAGCACCACCAGGGCGATGGCCGCCAGCGGCACCCCGGAGCCGACCGCCCACGTCAGCAGCAGGCGCAGGCGCACGCCCGGCGTGTGGATGCCGCGCTCGGGGTTGCCCGAGAGCGCCCCGGCGAACAGCGGCCGGAACGAGCGCTCGATCATCAGGTAGCCGAGCGCGCAGGTGGTGGCGCCGCCGATGAGCGTGCCCTCGGCCACCCGCAGCATCGTCACCCAGTCGGCGCCGGCCATCCGGGACAGGACCGGGTAGAGCACCGCGCCGATCACCCAGAACACCAGCGGCCGCAGCGCCTGGCGCCACGGCTCCTGGAGCACGGCGATGCGCTCGGCCTCGGTCGGCGCCCGGCCCTCGATCGCCCACGCCATCGTGGCCTGGTAGGCCCGGCGGTCCCACTCGTAGGCGGGCACCAGCAGGGCGGCCAGGGGGATGAGCGGGGCCACGATCTGGAGCACGGGCGACAGCCGGGGCGCCAGCGCGTCGCCCGAGGCCAGATGGACGAAGGTGATGACCGCGAAGGCGCCGGCCACGTTGGCGAAGGCCAGCCGGCGGCGGACGCTGCGCCGGACGTCCTCGACCGCCGCCTGGAGGGGCGTCAGCGGGTCGCGGCGGAGATGGCGCCGCCCCATGCCCAGCGCCCCTGCCTCAGGCCAGGTCGCCGGCCGCCGCCGGGTCGACGATCCACAGCACCCGGTCGGCCCGCACCCGGGCGGCCGGCAGGGCCTGGTCGCCCGCCGCCACCCGGGCCAGCGCCTCCCGCTTGGCCTCGCCGGCCACCGTGATCAGCGCCAGCCGGGCCCGGGCGATGCCGGCGTAGGTGAGCGTCATGCGCTCGTGGGGGTTCACGCCGTGGGGGTCGTGGTTGGTGGTGACCAGGCGCCCGGGGTCGGCGTCGAGCGCCGGCGAGTCGGGGAACAGCGAGGCCGTGTGGCCGTCGGGCCCCATGCCCAGGTGGATCAGGTCGATGCGGCCCAGCTCGCCGAGGCGGAGCTGGTAGGGGTCGGGGCCGTCCTCGCAGCGCATGGGGTAGTTGGCGTTGACCGCCCCCACCCGCTCGAGCAGCGACTCCCGGGCCAGCCGGTAGTTGGACTCGGGGTTGTCGAGCGGGACGCAGCGCTCGTCGCCCCAGTAGACGTCGACCTTCCACCAGTCGATCTGGCTGCCGGCGTCGTCGGCCAGCCGCTCGTAGGACCGGCGGGCCAGGTCGCCGCCCGAGACCGCGAAGGAGAACGAGTCGTGGGGCCGGGAGTGGAACGCCTCGATGACGCGCTCGGCGAATTCGCCGGGTACGTCCTCCACCACTACCAAATCGCCGTGCACGCTTCCTCCCGCGGTCAGGCCGACCGCGCTGTGGGTGCCCCCCGGGACGGCCGCAGACCGCCCCTCGCCGGTTCGACCGCTCTGTCTAGCTCGCGGGCGACCCGCTGCGCAGGCTTTCCGCCTTGTCCCCGATCGCGGAGATCAACTCGTCGAAGCTCTTGGCGAACGTCGAGACACCCTGCTCCTCGAGCGTGCGGCTCACGTCGTCGAGGTCGACGCCCACCTCGGAGATGGCGGTGAGGGTGGCGGCCGCCGCCCCGAGGTCGGCATCGACGCTGCGGGCCAGGCTGCCGTGGTCGTCGAACGCGTCGAGCGTCGACTCGGGCATGGTGTTGACCGTGTCGGGGCCGACCAGGGTGTCGACGTAGAGCGTGTCGGCGTAGTCGGGGTTCTTGGTCGACGTCGAGGCCCAGAGCGGCCGCTGGACGTGGGCGCCCCGGTCGGCCAGCGCCTGCCAGCGGGGGCCGCTGAAGGTGGCGAGGAACCGGCCGTAGGCCAGCTGGGCCTGGGCCACCGCAGCCTTGCCCCGCAGGGCCAGGGCGGCGTCGCCGCCGATGGCCTCGAGCCGCCGGTCGACCTCGGTGTCGACCCGGCTCACGAAGAACGAGGCCACGCTGGTGATCCGGGACAGGTCGCCGTCGCAGGCCTCGAGGCCCGACAGGTACGCCTCCATGACCTCCTCGTAGCGGTCGAGGCCGAAGATGAGCGTCACGTTGATGTTGCGGCCCTCGGACACGAGGGCGCGGATGGCCTCGACGCCCGCGGCCGTGGCCGGCACCTTGACGTACAGGTTGGGCTCCGCGATGCGGTCGTGGAGGTCGCGGGCGGCCGCCACGGTGCCGTCGCTGTCGTGCGCCAGGTCGGGCGCCACCTCGATCGACACGAAGCCGTCGACGCCGCCGCTCTCGTCGTGCACCGGGCGCAGCACCGCCAGCGCCGCCTCGATGTCGGACACGGCCATGTCCCAGTACAGGTCCTCGACCGAGGCGTCGCCGGAGACGAGGCCCCGCAGCTGGTCGTCGTACTCGTCGGAGCCCGACATGGCCTTCTGGAAGATCGTGGGGTTGGAGGTGATGCCCCGCACCCCGCGCTCGACCCAGCGGGCGAGCTCGCCGCCGGTGAGCCACCCGCGCCGCAGGTTGTCCAGCCAGGGGCTCTGGCCGGCGTCGTAGTAGAGGTCGTGGAGCTTGGTCACGGTTCCTCCCGGAGGTCGTTCACGAGCTGGTGGGCGCGGGCGGCCACGTTCTCGGGGTTGAACCCGAGGTTGGTGAGGGCCACCGCGCCGGGGGCGGACGCCCCGAAGCGGTCGAGCGAGACGCTGTCGTCGGCCCAGCGGTCCCAGCCGAAGCTGGCGCCGGCCTCGACGGCCAGCGTGGGCACCTCGGGCGGCAGCACGCCGCTCTGGTAGGCGTCGTCCTGGGCGGCGAACAGGTCCCACGAGGGCATCGACACCACCCGGGCGGCCACGCCGTCGGCGGCCAGCAGGCCCAGGGCGTCGAGGCAGACGGCCACCTCGCTGCCGGTGCCGACCAGCACGACGTCGGGCGCGCCCTCGTCGGGGTCGGCGAGCACGTAGGCCCCCCGCTCGACCGGGGCGCCGGCCGTGCCCGGGAGCACCGGCACGTTCTGGCGCGTCAGCACCAGGGCGGTGGGGCCGTCGGACTCGACGGCGATGCGCCAGGCGGCCGCGGTCTCGTTGGCGTCGGCCGGGCGGATGAGCCGCAGCTGGGGCATGGCCCGCAGCGAGGCGAGCTGCTCGACCGGCTGGTGGGTGGGGCCGTCCTCGCCCAGTCCGACCGAGTCGTGGGTGAAGCTGTAGATCACCTTGTACTCGGACATGGCGGCCAGCCGGACCGACGGGCGCATGTAGTCGCTGAACACGAAGAACGTGCCGCCCACCGGCAGGACGCCGCCGTGGGCGGCCATGCCGTTGAGCGCCGTGCCCATGCCGTGCTCGCGGATGCCGAAGTAGACCTGGCGGCCGGCGGGCTCGGCCGGCGACTGCACGCCGTGGTCCTCGATGACCGTGCCGGTGTTGCCGGTGAGGTCGGCGCCGCCGCCGACCAGGCCGGGCACCTTGTCGGCCAGGGCCCGCAGGCAGGCGCCGCTGGCCTTGCGGGTGGCCACCTTCTCGCCGGGCTCCCAGGTGGGCAGCGCCTCCTGCCAGCCGGGCAGGCCCGCGCCGGCCAGGCACGCCTCCCAGGCCTCGCGGTCGCCCTCGTAGCCGGCCAGCCGCTTCTCCCAGGCCTCCCGCTCGTCGCGGCCCCGGCGGCCGGCGGCCCGGTAGTGGTCGAGGACGTCGTCGGGGACCCAGAACGTCTCGTCGGGCGGCAGGCCGAGGATCTCCTTGGTCGTCCGCACCTCGTCCTCGCCCAGCGGGTTGCCGTGGGCCTCGGCCGTGTCGGTGAACCGGGGCGACGGCCAGCCGATGTGGCTGCGCAGCACCAGCAGCGTGGGGGCGTCCTCGTCGGCCGCCGCCCGCCGCAGCGCCACCTCGAGCACCTCGGTGTCGTTGGCGACCTCGCCCAGCTCCTCGACGTGCCAGCCGTAGGCCCGGAAGCGCTCGGGCACGTCGTCGGAGTAGGAGAGCTCGGTGGGCCCGTCGATGGTGATGTGGTTGTCGTCGTAGACGGCGATGAGCCGGCCGAGGCCGAGGTGGCCGGCCAGCGAGGCGGCCTCGTGGCTGACGCCCTCCATGAAGTCGCCGTCGCTGCAGATCGCGTAGGTGCGGTGATCGCACAGCTCGGGGCCGAACCGGGACCGCAGCAGGCGCTCGGCGATGGCCATGCCCACCGCGTTGCCGATGCCCTGGCCGAGCGGGCCGGTGGTGACCTCGACGCCCGCGGTGTGGTGGACCTCGGGGTGGCCCGGCGTCTGGCTGCCCCACTGGCGGAACGCCCGCAGGTCGTCGCGGGTGAGCCCGAACCCGGTCAGGTGGAGCATCGAGTACAGCAGGATCGACGCGTGCCCCGCCGACAGGACGAACCGGTCGCGGTCGGGCCAGTGCGGGGCCTCGGCGTCGTAGCGCATCACCCGGGTCCAGAGGACGTGCGCCAGCGGGGCGAGGGCCATCGCCGTGCCCGGGTGCCCGCTGTTGGCCGCCTGGGGGGCGTCCATGGCGAGGCCGCGGATCACGTTGATGGCGCGCTGCTCGAGGGGAGGGTCAGCCGTCATGCACCTGCCACCCTAGTGGCGCCGGGGGGCCGTCCCGACCTCTGTTCGCGTGCCTGTCACCCAGCTTTCGCGCCGGTGAAATCGTCGCCGAACAGCACCACGCTGGCGGTGAAGCTGTGCAGGTAGCTGCGGGTGCCGATCGGGCCGATCTCGCCGGCGCAGAACATGCCGGCGACGGCACGGGAGTCGATGGCCTCGGCCACCACGCGGGCGTCGTGATCGGGAGCACCGAACAAGTGCCTACCCCGACCGTTGCAGGTGAACACCAGGGCGCCGTCGCCGTCCCTCCCGGCCATCAGCCGGCGCAGGTCCTGGTCGGCGGCCTCGGCGTCGCGCACGTGGAACTGGACGGTGGTGCCGACGTCGACCCGCTGGCCGAGCGCCAGCGCCCCGGCGTCGCGGTCGGCGCCCACCACGGCCCGGACGAGGAAGTCGCCGGACTCGAACGTCATGCGGTGCTCGTCCACCGCGATGCCGATGTGGAGCCCGGCCGCCAGCCGGGCCCGCTCGTCGGGCGAGGCGCCGGCCACGGCCTCCTCCAGGCGCTCCAGCGCGGACCGGCCGGCCATCTCCAGCACCAGGTTGCCCTCGGCCCGGGTGACGATCATCGGCTGGCCCAGGGGCCGGCAGCCCTGCGACACCACCACCCGGGGCGCGGCGGCCGCGGGCAGCACGACGCCGACCCCGCCGTCGTCGACCACCTCGCCGTCGAGCACCAGGCGGTTGCCGCCGGGCCGGTGGTCGGCCGAGGCCATGCCCCCCGCCACCGGGACCGGGGGATCGAGCCCGCCCAGCGCGTCGACGATGGCGTCGACCGGCAGCGTGAACGGGTCGGCCAGCAGCAGCAGGACGTCGCCGGGCTCGAAGGTGCGGCTCGACAGCCCCGACAGCACCAGGCCACCCGAGGTCTGGGCCGCGGTCAGGCGCAGGGGCCGGGGCGGCGCCGGGAGGCGGGCCGCCCACAGGGCCACGGCCGGGTCGTCCTCGACCTCCTCGTCCCCGCCCACCACGGCGGTGGCGGTGGCGCCGGCCAGCACCGCCGGGCGCACCAGGTCCCGCACCGCGGCGGCGATGTCGGGCACCGCCTCCGTGTGATGGGGCGAGCAGAACAGCAGGGCCAGGTCGGGCGGGCCGGCCAGGCGCTCGAGCACGGCGCCGACGACCTCGCCGGTGGCCTCGGCGGCGTCGGGGTGGCGGGAGAGGGCCTGGGCGAAGGGCACGGTCACCCCGGGGGGCCGGGCACCAGTGTGTAGGGCACGACGGTGGTGTGCCCGGTGCCGATGCGGCAGTGGGCCTCCACGGTCCCGTAGTCGGCGAAGTCGACCTCGGCCCGCACCAGCCGGTAGGTGAACCTGCCCGGGTCGACCTGGAGGGGCTGGACGTTGCGGGCGACCTGGTCGCCGTCGCGCCGGAACACGACCTCGAGCACGCCGGTGCCGTCCTCGCCCTCGGGGCAGCGCACGAGCACGACCAGGTGGGGGGCGACGGTGACCGGTGGCGGCGCGGGCGGGGCGGCCGAGAAGTGGACGCCGCCCAGGTCGATGTTGGTGGGGCCGCCCTCGAAGGCCGGGCGCAGGTCGATCGACTCGACGAAGAGCGCGGCGACGATGTCCATGGCGCCGACGCTAGTCAGGGCGCCGGGCGGAAATGCCTCCACGGATCGGCGGGCGGCCACCAGTACCCTTCGGGGCGATGGCGAACGCGGGAGACGCCGGGTCGACGAGGGAGGCGATCCTCGCCGAGGCGCGCCGGTGCTTCGCCGACAACGGCTACGAGGGCACGTCGCTCAACGACATCGCCGCCGGCGTCGGCATCCGCCGCTCCAGCCTGCTCTACCACTTCCCGTCCAAGGAGGCCGTCTACCAGGCGGTGTTCGAGCGGGCGCTGGCCGACTGGGGCGACCGCATCAACAAGGCGGTCGACAACCCGCCGTCGGGGCCCGAGGAGGAGGGGTGGACCCACGTCGACCGGGTGCTCACCGTGGCGGTGCGGTGGTTCGCCGACAACCCCGACTTCGTGCGCCTGGTGCGCCACGAGTCGCTGGCCGCCGGCACCCACCTGGGGTTCGACCTGGGCGAGGCGCTGCGGCCCTACTTCCAGCGGGCGGTCAACCACTTCGAGCGCGAGATGGGCGCGGGCCGGCTGCGCAAGCACGACCCCGAGCAGCTCATCATCACCGGCTACGGGGCCATCCTGAACTACTTCAGCGACGTCCACTTCCTCCACGGGCTGCTGGGGCGCGAGCCCTTGGACGAGGACGCCATCGAGACGCGCATCCAGGCCATCCGCGACTTCTTCCGGGCGGCGCTCGAGCCATAGCCTGGCCGGCCATGCCCACGCTCTCGGAAGCGGCGTCCAAGGAGTTGCTGGCGGCCTACGGCGTCCCCTTCCCCGACGAGCGGGTGGTGGCGTCGGCCGGGGCCGCGGTCGCGGCCGCCGGCGAGCTCGGCTACCCCGTGGTGGTCAAGCTCGGGGGCGACGGGATCGCCCACAAGACCGAGCGGGGGCTGGTGCGCCTGGGGCTGGGCTCGCCCGACGCGGTCGAGGAGGCGGCCGGCGCCCTGCTGGCGGCGGCCACGCCCAGCGACGGCGCGGTGCACCTGCTGGTGGCGCCCATGCTGCGGGCCACCCGCGAGCTGATCGCCGGCCTGCACGACGACCCCACCTTCGGCATGACCGTGATGCTGGGGGTGGGCGGGATCCTGGCCGAGGCGGTGGCCGACGTCGCCTTCCGGCTGGTGCCGATCGAGCGGGTCGACGCCGAGGAGATGCTCGACGACCTGGCCACCCAGCGGCTGCTCGGCCCGTTACGGGGCGAGCCGGCGGTCGACCGGGATGCGGTGGTCGACGTGCTGGTGGGGCTGTCGGCGGCGGCGGGCGCCCGGCCCGACATCGCCTCGGCCGACCTCAACCCGCTGCTGGTGGTGGACGGGCGGCCCGTCGCCGTCGACGCGCTCGTGGAGGTGCGCTAGATGGGCGTCGCGACCGAGCGGTTCCGGGCGCTGTTCGAGCCGCGGGGCGTGCTGGTGGCCGGCGCCTCGACCCACCCGGGCAAGTTCGGGTTCGTCAGCCTCCACAACATCCTGGCCTGCGGCTATGCGGGCAAGGTGTTCGCCTCCAACCGGGAGGGCGGCGAGGTGCTGGGCGTGCCGTGCGTGACCGACGTCGCCGACCTGCCCGACGGCGAGATCGACCTCGTGTTCGTCTGCACCCCGGCGGCCGCCAACCCCGACCTGCTGCGGGCGTGCGCCAAGAAGGGCATCACCGCCGCCTTCGTGGCCTCGGCCGGCTACGGCGAGGCGGGGGAGGAGGGCCTGGCCGCCCAGGCCGACCTGGTGGCGCTGGCCGACGACCTGGGGATCCTGCTGGCCGGGCCCAACGG
>DATFRN010000232.1:0-60120 GCA_035263165.1 Acidimicrobiales bacterium
ATGGCGGCGACCTTCGAGGACGCGGGGCTGGTGTGTGAGCGGGCCGAGCGGACCGAGCGCGGGTGGGTGCCCTATGCCCACTACGTGGTGCGCCTGCGCAAGCCCGCCGACCCCACCCCCACCACCCTCGACTGACGCCGCCGACCGGGCCCGGACGCGCCAGCGCCACCCCGGCCGCCGGGCCCGGGATGGCGCCGTGGCATCGCTCAGACGTCGAGCTTGCAGGTGTCCTTGAGGTACTTGTCGATCTTGTCGGCCGCCGTGGTGATGGCCTGGCCCTGCTCGGCCGTGGCCTGGTCGGGGTGGTCGATGAGGTCGCGGGACTTGAGGAAGGTCGCCCAGTCGTCCTTCAGCTGGGCCGGGGGCTGCACGTTGTCGAGCGAGTCGAGCAGGTCCTTGTAGCTCGAGGCGTCCAGGTCGGACGTGTCCTTGAACTTGGACGCCAGCGACTTCATCGAGCCGCAGAAGTCGCTGCCCGAGGCGCTACCGCCGCCGTCGTCGCCGCAGGCCACGGCCCCGAAGGCGAGGGTGACGGCCAGGGCGGCGGCCGCCAGGCCGGCCGGCCGGAACCGGCGGTGGGTGGGGGAAGGATGCATGGTGGAACGGTCTCCGGAGTGTCGGGTTACCTTGCGCCGACACGAGAGCACGGATCGTCCCCCGGGGGCATGGGGGGTGACCCCCGGCGCGTCCCCCAATCCCTCAGGGGTCGTCGGGGACGGTGCCGTCCTCGTCGGGCACGATGAGGTCCCAGCGGTCCAGGCAGTCGGCGCACCGGTAGGTCACCAGGTCGCCCGGCTCCCAGTCCCGCTCCGAGGGCGGGTAGGAGATGAGGTGGGCCCGGCCCCCGCAGTCGATGCAGGTGATGACCTGGTCGACCTCCACGTCAGGTGCCCCCGGTCCGGCGGCGCTCGGCGAAGCGGGCCACGCCGGCGGCGAAGTCGCCGGACGTGATCACCTCGCGCCCGAGGCGGTCCTCGTTGGCCAGCGCGTCGGCCGCCTCGAGGCCGAGGCCGTCGAACAGCGCCCGCCGGTCGCTGACCACGCACGCCCACGGGTGCGCCGCGATCTCGCCGGCCAGCGCCACCGCGGCGTCGAGGGCGGTGCCGGTGGGCACCAGCCGGTCGACGAAGCCGATGCGCTCGGCCTCGGCGGCGTCGAGCTCGCGGCCGGTGAGGACCAGGTCGAGCGCCCGCCCCAGCCCGACGATGCGGGGCAGCCGGTAGGTGCCGCCGTCGACCAGCGGCACGCCGAAGCGCCGCTCCAGGCACCCGAACCGGGCGCCCTCGCCCGCCACCCGCAGGTCGCACCAGGCGGCCAGCTCCATGCCCCCGGCCACGCACCAGCCCTCGATGGCGGCGATGACCGGCTTGGACAGCGCCAGCCGGGTCGGCCCCAGCGGCCCGCTGTCCCGGAGCCGGGGCAGGTCGGTGAGGTTGGCGCCGGCGCAGAAGGCGGTCGCGTCCCCGGTGAGGACGGCCACCCGGGCGTCCTCGTCGTAGTCGAACGCCACGAACGCGTCGTGCAGCCGCTGGGCGGTGCGCGAGTTGATGGCGTTGCGCACCTTGGGCTGGTCGATCTCGATCACCCGCACGTGTTCGGCCATGGCCACGAGGATGCCGCACCGCAGTGGGTTCCGCCCATGCCGACGCGCCCCGGCGGTCAGGTACCGCCCATGCGCACGCGCGGGGGCGGTTAGGTTCCGCCCATGCGAGTGGTGGCCGGGACCGCCCGCGGGCGCACCCTGGTGGCCCCGCCGGGGAGCCGCACCCGGCCGACGACCGACCGGGTGCGCGAGGCGATCTTCAACGCCCTCGGCAGCCGGGACGCCCTCGAGGGGGCCCGGGTGGCCGACCTGTTCGCCGGCAGCGGGGCGCTGGGGGTCGAGGCGCTGTCCCGGGGTGCGGCCCACGCCACCTTCGTCGACCGCGACCACCAGGCCCGGCGGGCGGTGGCCCGCAACCTGGCCGCCTGCGGCTTCGAGGACCGGGCCACGGTGGTGGCGGCCCCGGTCGAGCGGTGGCTGGCGGGACTGGCCCCCGGCGACGCCTTCGACCTGGCGTTCTGCGACCCGCCCTACGCCTACGACGCCTGGGACGGGCTGCTGTCGGCGCTCCCGGCGTCGCTGGTCGTGGTCGAGTCCGACCGCCCGGTCGCCCCGCCGCCCCCCTGGGATCTGGTCCGGGAGGCCCGCTACGGCGGCACCTGGGTCGGGTTCGCCACGGGGCCATCGCCCGGGTGACGATGTCCGGGTCGCGCCCCACGTGGGAGGTACCGTGGGCCAGATCGACCAGGAGCCACCGTGACCACCGTCCTCTATCCCGGATCGTTCGACCCGATCCACAACGGCCACATCGAGATCATCGAGTCGGCGTCGCGGTTCTTCGACGAGGTCGTGGTGGCGGCGGTGCGCAACCCCCAGAAGGGCGAGCCCCTCTTCACGCTGGCCGAGCGGCAGGAGCTCATCGCCGAGGCGACCTCCCACCTCGACAACATCCGCATCACGATGTTCTCCAGCCTGGTGGTCGACCTGGCCCAGGAGGTGGGGGCCGACTTCATCGTCAAGGGCCTGCGGGTGGTGTCGGACTTCGAGTCCGAGCTGATGATGGCCCAGATGAACCGGCAGGTGTCCGGGGTCATCACGATGTTCATGGCCTCGGGGCCCCAGCACGGGTTCCTGGCCTCGAAGCTCATCCGGGAGATCGCCCGCTTCGGCGGCGACATCTCGTCGATGGTCCCGCCGGGGGTGGCCAAGCTGCTGACCGAGCGCTACGGCGAGCTGCGCCGGCAGAAGGGCGAGGAGGGCGCCGGTGACTGACGACGACAACACCTTCGAGGACAGCTTCGACGCCCGCGTCGCCGAGCGGGTCCCCGGGGGCGACGTCGAGGCGCTGCTGCGCGAGCTGCACGAGATGATCGACACGGCCCGCCCGGCCCCGCTGTCCAACCAGGTCAAGCTCGACCGCGACGAGGCCCTCGACCTGCTCGACCAGGCCATCGAGCGCCTGCCCGACGAGGTGCGGGCGTCGCGCTGGCTGCTCAAGGACCGCGACGAGTTCCTGGGCCGCACGCAGCGGGAGGCCGACGACATCCTGGCCGCCGCCCGGGGCCAGGCCGAGCGCATGGTGCAGCGGTCCGAGGTGATGAAGGCGGCCGAGGCCAAGGCCCGGCGCATCGTGGAGAACGCCCGCAGCGAGGCGGCCCGCCAGCGCAACGAGGCGGACGACTTCTGCGACAAGCGGCTGGCCCAGCTGGAGACCGTGCTCGAGCGCATGCAGACGGTGATCGCCGCCGGCCGGGCCAAGCTCCAGGGCCCGGCGGGGGAGGGCAGCCCGCCGGTGGCGGCCCGCCGCCCGGTCAACGGCCACGAGCCGGCCGCCGCCGACGCCCCGGGCAAGGCCCCCGAGCCCGGCCCGGGCGGGTTCTACGACCAGGACCAGCGCTGACCCGCTTCCGTGGACGTTTCTGGTTGATTCCCAACCGATTGCGTCCACGGAACAGGTTCCTAGGCTTGCGTGAGTGAGCCGCCCCCCGTTCCTCGTCCCCACCGGCGACCTGTTCCGCCATCCCGGCGCCCGCCAGCGCCTCACGCTGGCCGGGCCGCTGCCGGCGCTGGAGCTGTCGACCACCCGGCTGACCGGCGACGACATCGTGGCCGACGTGGTGGTCGAGGCCCAGGGCGACACCGTCATGCTCACCGGCACGGTCACCGCCGCCTGGGAGGGCGAGTGCCGGCGCTGCCTGGAGCCGACCGCCGGCGTGGTGGCCGTCGACCTGCGGGAGGTGTTCGAGCCCGAGCCGGTGGAGGGCGAGACCTGGCCGCTGGGCCGGGACGACCTCGACCTCGAGCCGGTGCTGCGGGAGGCGCTGGCCCTGGCCCTGCCGCTCGCCCCGGTGTGCCGGGAGGACTGCCCCGGCCCCGACCCCGACGCCCACCCGCTGCGGGACGACGACGCGGCCCCGCCGTCCGACCCCCGGTGGGCCGGCCTCGACGCCCTGCGGTTCGAGTAGCCGGACCCGCACGCGGGCCGCTAGCCTTTCTCCCTTGTGCCCGCCCGGCGGGCCCCGTGCGTAACGCCGAGACGCTGACAGGTTGAACCCCGATGGCCGTCCCCAAGAAGAAGACCTCGAAGGCCAAGAGCCGCAGCCGCAAGGCGAGCGCGTGGACCCTCGACCGCCCCGCCCGCAGCGTCTGCCCCCGCTGCAACGCCACCAAGCTGCCCCACGTCGTGTGCGGCAACTGCGGCTGGTACGGCGGCCGCGTGGCCATCGAGGTCGACTGACCGCTCCGAGCCCCAGCGCGTGATGCTGCCCGTCGCCATCGACGCCATGGGGGGCGACCACGCCCCGGGCGCGATCGTCGAGGGCGCCCAGCGGGCCGCCGCCGAGCTGGGCGTGCCCGTCGTCCTCGTGGGCCGGCCCGACGCGGTCGAGTCCCTGCGGGGCGACCTCGAGCTGATCCCGGCGTCCGAGGTCATCGCCATGGCCGCCGACCCCGGCGCCAGCGTCCGGCGCATGAAGGACTCGTCGCTGGTCCGGGCGGCCGAGGCCGTGCGGGACGGCAAGGCCGCCGCCATGGTCTCCGCCGGCAACACCGGGGCCACCATGGCCTCGGCGCTGCTGCGCATGGGCCGGATCCGGGGCGTGGCCCGCCCGGCCATCGCCACCCCGATCCCCGTGCCCGGCTCGACCCCCACCGTCCTGCTCGACGCCGGCGCCAACGCCGAGTGCCAGCCCGCCTGGCTGTTGCAGTTCGCCCAGATGGGCGCCGTCTTCGCCCGCGAGCGCTACGGCATCGCCACCCCCCGGGTCGGCCTGCTGTCGATCGGCGAGGAGCCGTCCAAGGGCAACGACCTGGTCAAGGACGCCCACGTCCTGCTGGCGGCGGAGGGGGCGCTGGCCGCCTCGGGGGCGACCTTCGTCGGCAACGTCGAGGGCCGCGACATCATGACCGACGGCGTCGACGTCGTGGTGGCCGACGGCTTCACCGGCAACGTCGTGCTGAAGACGCTGGAGGGCGGCATGCGGACCCTGGTCCGGGCCGTGTTCGACGCCCTCGGGCCGAGCGAGGTGGCCGAGCCGGCCATCGAGGCGCTCATGCCGCTCTACGGTGTGCTCGACCCCGACGCCACCGGCGGGGCCATGCTCCTCGGGGTCGACGGCGTGTGCATCATCAGCCACGGATCGTCGTCGGCCACCGCCATCGTCAACGCCACCCGGGTGGCGGCCGAGATGGTGGAGGCGGGCCTGGTCGACCGGCTGCGCGCCGCGGTCAGCGTCGACTGACGCGGCGTCAACCGTTCGACTCCTTCACAAGCGCACAAAGTTGGGCGTCGATACACTGCCCGACGTCCTCGTACCGACCCAGGAGTTCAGTAGTGCCCGCCGAGACCCACGTCGAGCGCAGTCCGATGGATCGCCAGCAGGTGTTCGACCTCATCCGCGACCGCCTCGCCGACATCCTCGAGGTGGACCCGTCCACCATCAAGGAGGGCGATTCCTTCACCGACGACCTCGACGCCGACTCGCTGGCGCTCATCGAGCTGGCCGAGGCGCTGGAGGAGGAGCTCGGCGAGCGCAGCGTCGGCTTCCGTATCGAGGACGAAGACCTCGAGGACATCAAGACCGTGCGCGACGCGGTCGACTACGTCCTCGCCCGGCTCTGAGGCGAGACCATCCCACTCCCCGTTCCGCGACTGAACGAGTTGGCCGAACGTCTCGGCGTCAACCTCGAGACACCCGAGGTGCTGGCCTCCGCGCTCGTCCACCGGTCGTGGTGCGCCGAGAACCCGGGCCACGACTCCAACGAGCGGCTGGAGTTCCTCGGTGACGCGGTGCTCGGCCTGATCATCACCGACCACGCCTTCCGCGCCTACCCGACCCTGAGCGAGGGCGAGCTGACCGACGTCCGCAAGGCCGTGGTCAACGCCGTCACCCTGGCCGAGGTGGCCGACGAGATGAACCTCGGCGACCACCTGCTGCTGGGCAAGGGCGAGGAGCAGTCGGGCGGGCGGGAGAAGCCGTCGATCCTGGCCGACGCGCTCGAGGCGGTGCTCGGCGCCGTCTACGTGGCGGCCGGCATGCCCGAGGCCCACGACCTGGTCCTGCGCCTGCTGGGCACCCGGGTGGCCGAGGCCCACGCCGGCGGCCCGGGCGGCCAGGACTACAAGAGCCGCCTCCAGGAGCTGTCGGCCCGCCAGTTCGACGAGGCCCCCCGCTACGAGACCCTGGCGGAGGGCCCCGACCACGCCCGCCGCTTCCACGTGACCGTCAACGTCGGCGGCCGCCCCCGGGGCAAGGGGGAGGGCCGGTCCAAGAAGCAGGCCGAGCAGGTGGCCGCGCGCGACGCCTACGCCACGCTCATGGCCGAGTTGGAGAACGAAGATGCCTGAGCTGCCCGAGCTCGAGACGCTCCGCCGGGGCCTGGAGCGCGAGGCGGTGGGACGGAGGGTCAAGTCGGCGGAGGTTCCGGTGGCCAAGGCGGTCCACCGCAACGGGTCCCGCAAGGCCTTCCAGGCCCGCGTCGAGGGCACCAAGATCAAGAGCGTCGACCGCCGCAGCTCGCTGCTGGTGTTCACGCTGGACAGCGGCGACCTGCTGGTGGTCGACATCGGCCCGACCGGCCAGCTGCGCCGGGCCGCCCCCAAGGACGACGCCCCCAAGGACACCCTGCTGGTCATGTCGTTCACCCAGGGCGGCCAGCTGCGCATGGCCGACAGCGACCAGGTGGCCGAGGCGTTCGTGGTGACCCCCGAGCTGCTGACCGAGGAGGTGCCGGCGCTGGCCAACCTCGGCCTCGACCCGGTGGCCTCGCCGGTGTCGTGGACCGCGTTCGCCCAGGCGCTGGTGGCCCGGCGGTCCGAGAGGCTCAAGCCGCTGCTCCTCGACTCCAGCTTCGTCGTCGGGCTCGGCGGGCTGTACGCCGACGAGATCCTCCACGACGCCGGGCTCCGCCCCGACCGCGAGGTGTCGACGCTGTCGACCATGGAGATCCGCCGCCTCTACCGGTCGCTGGTCGAGATCCTGCACGAGGCGACCAAGCACCACGGCACGTCGACCGACGAGCATCCCTTCGCCGATCTCCACGGCAAGGAGGGCGGGTTCCAGGAGGAGCTCCAGGTGTGGGGGCGCGACGGCCAGCCCTGCCGCCGCTGCCGCCAGACGGTGACCAAGCAGCGCAGCGGCGGGCGCGTGACCTACTGGTGCCCGAGCTGTCAGGTCTGAGGGTGCACGGCTGGGGGCATCTACTCCCGTAGATTCGAGGTTCGATGTTCCTCAAGGCCCTGACCCTCAAGGGGTTCAAGTCCTTCGCGGAGTCGACCGTGCTGGAGATGCAGCCGGGCGTGACCGTCGTGGTCGGGCCCAACGGCTCGGGCAAGTCCAACGTCGTCGACGCCATCGGCTGGGTGCTGGGCGCCCAGGCGCCCTCCGCCGTGCGCAGCCAGAAGATGGAGGACGTCATCTTCGCCGGCACCAGCAAGCGGCCGGCGCTGGGCCGGGCGGAGGTGAGCCTCACCATCGACAACGGCGCCGGGCTGCTGCCGATCGAGTTCAGCGAGGTCACCGTCACCCGCACGCTGTGGCGCTCCGGCGAGAGCGAGTACGCCATCAACGGCGTGCCCTGCCGGCTGCTCGACGTCGTCGAGCTGTTCAGCGACACCGGCGTGGGCCGCCAGCAGCACGTGATCGTCGGCCAGGGTCAGATCGACGCCGTGCTCAACGCCCGCCCCGAGGAGCGGCGGCTGATCGTCGAGGAGGCGGCCGGCGTCCTCAAGCACCGCAAGCGCAAGGAGCGCTCGGAGCGCCGCCTGGTGGCCACCGAGGCCAACATGACCCGGCTGGGCGACCTGCTGCGCGAGGTGCGCCGGCAGCTGCGGCCGCTGGAGCGCCAGGCCGAGGCCGCCCGCCGCCACGGCGACCTGGTGGCCGAGCTGCGGGCCCTGCACGTCCACGTGGCCGGGCGCGAGCTGACCACGCTCAAGCGCCGCCTGGGCGACGCCACCGCGGCCCGGGCCGAGCAGCGCAACGAGGAGACGCTGCTCAAGCGGCGGCTGGCGGAGCTGGACACGTCGGTGGCGGCGGCCGAGGCCGAGCTGGCCACGCTCGGCGGCAGCGAGGTCGGCGACGCGCTGGCCCAGGCCCAGGCGCTGCGGGAGAAGGCCCGGGGCCTGCTGGCGCTGCTGTCCGAGCGGCGCCGGGGCGTCGACCGCGAGCGGACGGCGGCCGTGGGCCAGGACGTGATCGCCAGCCTGGAGGCCGACGCCGCCCAGCTGCGGGCCGACCTGGCGGCGGCGGCGAGCGACGCCGAGGGGCTGGCCCCCGAGGCCGAGGCGCTGGCCGCCGACGAGGGCGCGCTGGCCGACGCCCGGGCGGCCTGCGAGGCCGAGTGGGCCGACGGCGTGCCCGCGCCGTCCGGCCGGGCCGCCGAGGCCCGGGGCGAGCTGGCCGCGCTGGACAAGGTGCTCGACCGGGCCGGCGCCGACGCCGACCGGGCCGCCCGCCGCCGGGAGGCGCTGGCCGATCGGTTGGACCGGCTGGCGGCCGAGGCCGCCGACGCCGAGGCGGTGGCCGACGCCGGCGACGACGAGGCCCGGCTGGCGGCGGCGGTCGACGGTGCCCGCGCCGCCCGGGAGGCAGCCGAGGCCGCGGCGGCTGCGGCCGGGGCGTCCCGCGACGGGGCGCTGGCCGACCGCCACAGCTGGACCGCCCGGGCCGACGCCCTGGCCCTGGCGCTGGACGAGGCCCGGTCCCGGGCCGGGGCCGAGCGCCTGGCCGCGGTGGCCGGCGTGGTCGGCACGCTGCTCGACCTGGTCGACATCGACCCCGGCTGGGAGGCGGCCGCCGAGGCCGCCTGCGGCGAGGCGCTGGCCGCGGTGGTGGTCGACTCGGTCGACGCCGGCCGCCGGGCCCTGGCCGTGCTGGCCGAGGGCGACGTGCCCGGGGCGGTGCTGGCCATCGGGGCGGTGGCGCCCCGCCGCAGCGCGCCGCCGGTGGGCGAGCCCGTGCGGTCCCACGTCCGGCCCCACCGGCCCGAGGTCGCCCCGCTGCTCGACGGCCTGCTGGGCGCGGCGGTGGCGGTCGACGGCGGCTGGACCGCGGCGCTCGACGCCGCCCTGGCCCACCCCGACTCCGTGGTCGTGACCCGCGACGGCGGGCGCTTCGGCGCCGGCGGCTGGCGGGTGTCGACGGCCACCACGGGCGCCACCGGCGCCGCCCTCGACGAGGCCGAGGGCCGGGCCGCGGCCGCGTCGTCGGCCGCCGAGGCCGCCGTCGCCGCCCACGAGGCGGCCCGCGCCGCCCTCGACGAGGCCCGGGCGGCCGAGTCCGCCGCCGTCCGCGAGCTGGAGCAGCACCAGCGCCTGCTGGCCGCGGCGGCCGCCGCCGGCGAGCGGGCCGCCCGCGACCGCGACGACGCCCGGTCCGAGCTCACCCTGCTCGAGGCCCAGCAGGGCGAGGGCGCCGAGGCGCGCGAGCGCGACCGGGCCCGGGCCGACGCCCTGGCCGCCGAGCTGCCCGCGCTGGAGGCCGATGAGGCCCACCGCCTGGCCCGGGCCGAAGCCATGGCCGAGGCCCGCCGCCGGCTCGACGAGCGGGCCGCGGGGGTCCGCGACCGCCGGTCCGCCCTCGACCGCCGCCGCACCGCGCTCGACGACCGGGGCGGCTTCCTGCGACGCCGCCTGGCCGAGGTCGAGGAGCGCCTGGCCGGGTCGATCGAGGCCCGCCGGCACGCCGAGGAACGCCGGGTCGAGCTGGACGTGGCCGAGACCGCCCTCGGCCGCCTGGCCGCCTTCGTCGGCGACCGGCTGGCGCTGGTCGAAGGCCGGGTGGGCGACATGACCGAGCGCCGCCGGCGGGAGACGGCGGCCCAGCGCACGCTGTCAGCCCGCCTCGACGGCCTGCGGCGGGAGCGGACCGGGGCCGAGCGCACGCTCACCGAGCTGCGGGAGACGGCCCAGCGCAGCGAGCTGGACGAGGCCGAGGTCCGCCTGCGGCTGGAGCAGGCCATCGAGCACTGCCGGGTCCAGCTCGACATCGAGCCCGAGGCCGCGGCCGCCGCCCCGGCACCCGAGCTGGCCGACGGCATGACCCCCACCGTGCGCGTCCGCGAGCTCGAGCGGGAGCTGCGGGTCATGGGCCCCATCAACCCGCTGGCGCTGGAGGAGTTCGAGGCGCTGTCCGAGCGCCACACCTTCCTCAGCGAGCAGCTCGACGACGTCAAGGCCACCCGGCGCGAGCTCAACAAGGTGATCCGGGCCATCGACGAGGAGATCGTGCGGGTGTTCGCCGCCGCCTTCGCCGACGTCAGCGAGAACTTCGAGCAGCTGTTCGCCACGCTGTTCCCCGGCGGCCAGGGGCGGCTGCGGCTGACCTCCCCCGACGACCTGCTCAACACCGGCGTCGAGGTCGAGGCCAAGCCGTCGGGCAAGAACGTCAAGAAGCTGTCGCTGCTGTCGGGCGGCGAGCGGTCGCTGACCGCGCTGGCCTACCTGTTCGCGGTGTTCCGCAGCCGGCCGTCGCCGTTCTACGTGATGGACGAGGTCGAGGCCGCCCTCGACGACGTGAACCTCCACCGCTTCCTCGACCTGGTGGCCGAGTTCCGCCAGGAGGCCCAGCTGATCATCGTCAGCCACCAGAAGCGCACCATGGAGGCGGCCGACTGCCTCTACGGCGTGACGATGCAGCCGGGCGGGTCGTCCAAGGTGGTCAGCGAGAAGGTGGCCGCCGGGGCCTAGCGTCCCGAGTCGTAGCGCCAGATCTCGACGTCGAAGCCCCGCACCTCGGTGTGGCCGGCGCGGCGGCCGCCGAGCCGGCGGGCCACCGCCATCGACGGCTCGTTGCCGGGGCGGATGACGCTGCACATCCAGGGCGGGGCGAGGTGGCCCCAGCCGAGGGCGAGGGCGGCCCGGCCCGCCTCGGTGGCGTAGCCCCGGCCCCACCACGCCCGGCCGAGCATCCACCCCACCTCCAGCTGGGGCCAGCCGGCCGGGTACCACAGGCCGCCCCGACCGACGACGGCGCCGGTGCCGCGCTCCTCCCACACGAACATGCCGTAGCCCCGCATCTCCCAGTGCCCGAGCATCGTCGCCACCGCCCGCCACATCTCGGGGCGGTCGGGCACCTCGCCGCTCAGGTAGCGCACGACCTCGGCGTCGAACAGCGGCAGCAGCGCGTCGACGTCGGCCTCCTCGGGCCGGCGCAGGATCAGGCGCTCGGTCTCGACGCGGGTGGGCACGAGCGGGTCCATGCGCCATCTTCCCGCCGCCGGAGCCCCGCCGGGCGGCCGGTAGGCTCCGGGACCGCCATGGAGATCGTCATCCTGCTCGCCGTGCTCGCCCTCGTCCTGGTCGGGGCCGGGGTCTACGCCGTCGCCCTGCGGCCCCGGCGCGACGCCGACCTCGAGCCGCCGCCGGCGCCCGAGGCGCCGGCGCCGGCCCCGCCCGACGACCAGCTGGTGGCGGAGGTCGAGGACGCGCTCGGCACCGTCGAGGCCGAGGCGCCGGTCCGGCCCCGGTTCCGGGACCGGCTGGCCAAGGCCCGGGGCAACCTGGGCGGCTACCTGGCCTCGATCCGCTCCCGCAAGGTCGACGACGCCACCTGGGACGAGCTCGAGGAGGCGCTGATCCGGGCCGACGTGGGCGTGGCCACGACCACGACGCTGCTCGACGACCTGCGCGAGACGGCCAAGGCCGAGTCGATCACCGACCCCGAGATCCTGCTCGACCGGCTGAAGGCCGAGCTCAAGGAGATGCTCGCCACCGGCGACCGCGGCCTGCGCCACGAGCCGGGGGCGCCCAACGTGTGGCTGTTCGTGGGGGTCAACGGCGTGGGCAAGACGACCACGATCGGCAAGATCGCCCGCCAGCAGCAGGCCGAGGGCCGGTCGGTGATCATGGCCGCGGGCGACACGTTCCGGGCCGCGGCGGCCGAGCAGCTGGGCATGTGGGCCGAGCGCACGGGGTCCGACCTGGTGCGGGGCAACGAGGGCGGCGACCCGTCCGCCGTGGTGTTCGACGCGGTGGAGCGGGCGGCGGCCCGGGGGAAGGACCTGGTCCTGGCGGACACGGCCGGGCGGCTGCACACCAAGACCAACCTCATGGAGGAGCTGCGCAAGGTCCGGCGTGTGGCCGACCGGGATCCGGGGAACGTGACCGAGGTGCTGCTGGTGCTCGACGCGACCACCGGCCAGAACGGCCTGACCCAGGCGCAGCAGTTCACCGACGCCGTCGACGTGACCGGCGTGGTGCTGACCAAGCTCGACGGCTCGGCCAAGGGCGGCATCGCGCTGGCGGTGCAGGCGACGCTGGGGATCCCGATCAAGCTGGTCGGGCTGGGCGAGACTGTGGACGACCTGGTGGAGTTCGATCCCGACGACTACGTGGAGGCCCTGTTCGCATGAGTGCCGTGACCCGGACCGTGACGTTCCCCGTGCGGATGACCTACGGGGCCGGCAAGTTGGGCGTGAAGACGGGCTACACCGCCGGCAGGCTCTCGGCCCGCGGCGGCTACCGGGCGACGAGGTTCGTCGGCATCTCCCGCCTGCTGGCCCTGGGCATCGGCGTGGCGATCGGCCTGCTGATCGCTCCGACGTCGGGCCAGGAGCTACGCGACCGCCTGATGCGCCAGTGGGAGGCCCGCAGGGCCCCCGCCAGCGACGACGCGGTGGCCGAGCGGGTCCGCTACGAGCTGTCGCATTCCCCCCGCACCTGGCACCTGCCGCAGCCGGCGGTCGAGGTGGTGGCGGGAACGGCCATCCTCACCGGCGACGCCCCCCACGCCACGGGCAAGGCGGACATCGAGCGAGCAGCAGCCGCGGTGCCGGGCGTGGCGGAGGTCGACAACCGCCTCATCGTCGGCTCCGGCAACGGCGGCACCGTCCAGGCCTGAGCGACCCCCCAGGGGCAGTTGGGGGCCGCCCCCCATTCCCCGCCCCGGGGGCCGGTGCGACCGTGGCGGGCATGGTCGACGTTCGCCGAGCTCTCCCCGCCGTCCCCGCCGCCCTGTCCTGCGGTGCCCTGGCGATGGCGCTGGTGCCGCCGGACCGGGGCGTCCGGCCCGAGGTCACCGTCGCCGCCGGCATCGGCGTCGCCGTGGCGGCCGCGATCGGGCTCTACCGGGAGATGGCCGGCTGGTCCGAGCGCAGCCGCCGCCGGCTCGGCTACACGGCCGCCGCGGCGGTGGCCGTCGTGGTCGCGGCGGGCTTCCTGTTCGCCGCGTTCGGCACCTCGCTGTGCGGCCTGTGGGGCGAGCAGTGCACCGACGCCGAGCTGGCCCGGGTCGACCGCTACCTGGCGCTGGCCCCGACCGGCTTCGCCGGGGTCATCGGCGCCTACACGATCCTCGATCTCGCCACCCGGCCCCGCCGCTGACCACCGGCGACCGCCGGCCGCCCCGATAGGCTGGTTGGCTCATGTTCGAGTCGCTTTCCGAACGCTTCGAGGGCATCTTCGCCCGGCTGCGCAGCAAGGGCACGCTGCGCGAGTCCGACGTCGAGGAGGTCCTGCGCGAGATCCGCCTGGCCCTGCTCGAGGCCGACGTCAACTTCGTCGTCGTCCGCACCATGCTCGACCGCATCCGCGAGCGGGCGATCGGCGCCCGGGTCCACGAGGCGCTCAACCCGGCCCAGCAGGTCATCAAGCTGGTGAACGAGGCGCTGGTCGAGGCGCTGGGCGGCGAGTCGATGCGACTCAAGTACGCCTCCCGGCCGCCCACCGTGGTGCTCATGGCCGGCCTCCAGGGCTCGGGCAAGACGACGACCGCCGCCAAGCTCGCCCGCTGGTTCAAGGCCCAGGGCCGCAACCCGCTGCTGGTCGGCGCCGACCTCCAGCGCCCGGCCGCCGTCGAGCAGCTGCGCACCCTGGGCGACCGGGTCGGCACCCAGGTCTTCAGCCAGCCCGGCGATCCGGTGGCCACGGCCAAGGCCGGCGTCGAGGAGGCCCGCCGCCTCGGCCGCGACGTCTGCATCGTCGACACCGCCGGCCGCCTGGCCATCGACGCCGAGATGATGGACCAGGTCCGGCGCATCTCCCAGGCCACGGCGCCCGACTACACCTTCCTCGTCGTCGACGCCATGACCGGCCAGGACGCCGTCACCGTGGCCGAGTCGTTCGACAAGGCCCTGGCGCTCGACGGCGTCATCCTCACCAAGCTCGATGGCGACGCCCGGGGCGGCGCGGCGCTGTCGGTGAAGGAGGTGGTGGGCAAGCCCATCGCCTTCGCCTCCACGGGTGAGAAGGTCGAGGACTTCGACCTGTTCCACCCCGACCGCCTGGCCAGCCGCATCCTCGGCATGGGCGACGTGCTCACGCTGATCGAGAAGGCCGAGCAGGTCTACGAGAAGGAGGAGGCCGAGGCGGCCGCGGCCAAGCTGCTCGAGGGCAGCTTCACGCTCGACGACTTCCTCGACCAGCTCCAGCAGGTCCGCAAGATGGGCCCGCTGCAGAACCTCATGGGGATGATGCCGGGCATGCCCAAGGAGGTCCGCAACGCCGAGATCGACGAGGGCCGGGTCAACCAGGTCGAGGCGATCATCCGGTCGATGACCCCCGGCGAGCGGGCCGACCCGACGATGATCGACGGGTCGCGCCGGCTGCGGATCGCCAACGGCAGCGGCACCCAGACCGCCGACGTCAGCCAGCTCATCAAGCAGTTCCGGGAGATGCAGAAGCTGATGAAGCGCATGCCCGGGGCCGGCGGGCGGGCCCGTGGCGGCAAGAAGGGCAAGAAGGGTCGCAAGGGCGGCGGCCGCGTCACGCCGCCCGGTGGCGGCCGCACCACGGCGCGCCAACCTTTCACCCTCCCCGGACTCAACTAACCTGGTCACCGGCCTGCGGTTTGCCCCGACCCGCGCTCATCGCGCATCATCGTCGGTCGATCTCCGCCGGGTGACCGCCCAACACGAAGGAAGACACAGTGGCCGTCAAGCTCCGCCTCATGCGGATGGGCAAGAAGAAGCAGCCGACCTACCGCGTCGTCGCGGCCGACTCCCGGTCGCCCCGCAACGGTCGGTTCATCGAGATCGTGGGCATCTACGACCCCCGGCCCGACCCGTCCGCCATCCGCATCGACAACGACAAGGCCGTCGACTGGCTGCGCAAGGGCGCCCAGCCGACCGACTCGGTCCGCAAGCTGCTCGAGATCTCGGGCGCCATGGCCGAGTTCCGGGGTGAGGCTCCGCCCGCCTCGGCGGCCACCACCTCCACCGCCGGGCTGGCGGCGGCCGCGGCTGCCGCTGCGCCTCCGGCTCCGGCTCCGGCTCCGGCCGAGGGCTCCGCGTGAGCGACACCGCGGCGACCACCGAGGTGCCCACGGCCCGGGCGGTGCTCGAGCACCTGGTCGGCTCGCTGGTCGAGGACCGCGACGCCGTGCGCATCGAGCTGTCCCAGGGCCGGTCGGTGCCCCGCATGACCGTGCGGGTGGGCCGGTCCGACATGGGCCGGGTCATCGGCAAGCGGGGCCGGGTGGCCCAGGCCATCCGCACCGTCGTCCGGGCGGCCGCCGCCCGCGACGGCACCGACGTCGAGGTCGAGTTCGAGGACTGATCCCGGGTGAGCGGACCGCCGCTCCTCGAGATCGGGCGCGTCACCCGGGCCCACGGGCTGCGGGGCGAGGTCGTCGTCCAGCTCACGACCGACCGGGTCGAGCGGCTGTCGCCCGGCGCGGTACTCGACAGCGAGCGGGGTGAGCTGACCGTGGCGACCGCCCGCCACCACCACGACCGCTGGATCGTCGCGTTCACCGGCCGCTCGACGCGCGACGAGGCCGACGAGCTACGGGGGCTGGTCCTGCGGGCTGCGCCGCTGGACGATCCGGCCGAGCTGTGGGTCCACGACGTGATCGGCGCCCGGGTGGTGACCGTCGGGGGCGACGAGGTGGGGACGTGCGTCGCCGTCGTGGCCAACCCGGCGGCCGACCTGCTGGAGCTGGACGGGGGCGCCCTGGTGCCGGTCACGTTCGTGGTCGCCCACGGGCCCGGCGTGGTGACGATCGACCCGCCCGACGGGCTGTTCGACCTGTAGCCGGGGTCGGATCGGGTCCGCCGTGCGCATCGACGTGTTCACGATCTTCCCGGCCATGGTGTCGGGCTTCGCCGACCAGAGCCTGCTCGGCCGGGCCCGGGCGGCGGGGGCGCTCGACATCCGGGTCCACGACCTGCGGTCGTGCGCCACCGACCCCCACCGGTCGGTCGACGACGCCCCGTTCGGCGGGGGTGCGGGGATGGTGCTGATGCCCGAGCCGCTGTTCGCCGCGGTCGAGGCCGTCGACCCGCCCCGCCCGCTGCTGTACCTGGGGCCGGCGGGGCGGCGGCTGGACCAGGCGGTGGCCCGGGAGCTGGCGGCGGGGGAGGGGTTCAGCCTGCTGTGCGGGCGCTACGAGGGGGTCGACGAGCGGGTGCGGGAGCACCTGTGTGACGGCGAGCTCTCGGTCGGTGACGTCGTGCTGGCGGGGGGTGAGGTGGCGGCGATGACCGTGCTGGAGGCGGTCGGCCGGTTGGTGCCGGGGGTGATGGGCAACGAGGCGTCGGCCGACGACGAGTCGTTCAGCGACGGGCTGCTGGAGTACCCGCACTACACGCGGCCGGCCGACTTCCGGGGGTGGTCGGTGCCCGAGGTGCTGCGCAGCGGCGACCACGGGCGCATCGCCCGCTGGCGGCGGGCCCAGTCGCTGCGGCGGACGCTCGACCGGCGGCCCGACCTCATCGCCGCCCGGGGCGGGCTGAGCGAGGCGGATCGGCGGCTGCTGGCCGAGTTCGGGCTGGATTCCCCCGAAGATCTCTGACCTCCGCCTTTGTGGTCCGGTCGGTCTGCGGATACGCTTCTCCGTCCGCCTGTACGACGCCTCGCCGGAGCCACGCGCGATGAACCCCACAGACCTGGTCGATCAGGACAGCCTGCGCAGCGACATCCCCGAGTTCAGGCCCGGTGACACCCTCAAGGTGCACGTCCGGGTGGTCGAGGGGCAGAAGGAGCGCATCCAGGTGTTCCAGGGGGTCGTCATCGGGCGCGAGGGCTCGGGCGTCCGCGAGACGTTCAAGGTGCGCAAGGTGAGCTACGGCGTGGGGGTCGAGCGCACGTTTCCCCTGCATGCGCCCACGATCGCCAAGATCGAGCGCATCACCCGGGGCGACGTCCGCCGGGCCAAGCTGTACTACCTGCGGGACCGCATCGGGAAGGCCGCGAAGGTCCGCGAGAAGCGGGACAGCTAGGCCAGATCGGGGTTGTAGGGTGCGGGAATGAGCACCGAGGACCTCGAGCGCTACGAAGCCGACATCGAGCTCCAGCTCTACAAGGAGTACAAGGACGTCATCCCGATGTTCTCGTACGTGGTCGAGACGGAGCGGCGTTTCTACCTGGCCAACGAGGTCGAGCAGTCGGTGCGCGAGGCCGGCGGCCGCACGTTCGTCGAGCTCGAGCTGCGCGACGCCTGGGTGTGGGACATGTACCGCACCAGCCGGTTCGTGCAGCAGGTCCGCATCGTGACGTTCAAGGACGTGAACGTCGAGGAGCTCCCCGCCAAGGACGGCTAGCCCGGTGGCCACCCCGCAGGGCCACCGCAACCTGGCCACGGGCAACCAGGGCGAGGACGCCGCCGCCCGCTGGTACGAAGCCCATGGGTACGTGGTGCTCGCCCGCAACTGGCGCTGCCAGGACGGCGAGCTGGACCTCATCGTGGCCCGCCAGGGCGAGCTGGTCTTCTGCGAGGTCAAGACCAGAGCCAGCACCCGCTACGGCACCCCGGCAGAAGCGGTGACGCCCACGAAGCAGCGCCGCCTCCGCCGCCTGGCCGCCCGCTACCTGGCCGAAGCCGCACCGCCGACCCACCGCCGCGCCCTCCGTTTCGACGTCGCATCGGTCCTGGCCGGCGAGGTCACGATCATCGAGGCGGCGTTCTGACCCGCCTGCCGCCGCGGAGCCTCCCACGAGGGGCCCGCCCCGCCGAGCGCGACCGAGAGCCGTCCGTTGCCCGCAGGTGCGCGGCAAGCACATAGCCGCCGGTCCCCGGCCGCCGCCAGTGCGCGCTAGCCGAAGAGCGCCCATGCCACGAGGGCCAGGCACACGAGGACCGCGGCGACCACGAGCAGGACGTCGGCCGGCGACCGGCGGTGCTGACGGAACGGGTTGAGGCCCACGAAGCTCAGTATCGTGCCGCCGATGGGCCATGTGCAGCTCGACCGCGACGACGACGGTGCCATCGCCACCGTCACCTTCACCAACCCGGGCAAGAAGAACGCCATCCCCGGCGCCGCCTGGCCCGACATCGAGGCGGCCTTCCGTGACGTGGCGGCCGACCACAAGGTCCGCTGCGTGGTCGTCACCGGGGAGGGCGACGACTTCTGCTCCGGCGCCGACGTCAGCGGCACCGGCGAGGGGGGAGGCCACGCCCACCAGCTCCAGGAGATGCGCGCGGTCTCGGCCGCCATCGAGGCGCTCCACTCGGTGCCCCAGCCGATGGTGGCCAGGGTGACGGGCGTGTGCGTCGGCGTCGGCCTGAACATGGCCCTGGGCTGCGACCTGGTGGTGGCGGCCGACGACGCCCGCTTCTCGGAGATCTTCGCCCGCCGCGGCCTCAGCATCGACGGCGGCGGGTCGTGGGTCCTACCCCGAGTCGTGGGGTTGCAGCGGGCCAAGGAGCTGGCCCTGCTGGCCGACATCGTCGACGCCCCGGAGGCCGAGCGCCTGGGCCTGGTGACCCGGGTGGTGCCCCGCGCCGAGCTCGACGCCACCGTCGCCGACCTGGCCGGGCGGCTGGCGGCCGGCCCGCCGCTGGCCCTGAGCATGACCAAGCGGCTGCTCAACCAGAGCGCCCAGATCACCCTGCCCCAGGCGCTCGAGGCCGAGGCCCAGGCCCAGACCGTCAACTTCGGGAGCCGGGACACGCGAGAGGCGATGGTCGCCTTCGTCGAGCGGCGGGAGCCCCGCTTCGAGGGCCGCTGAATGGGTTGCTGACAGGGTTGCTGACGTCCTTGATGCCTTTTCCATATTTCTAGCCTATCTCATCTTTCCCCCACCCATTCAAGGGTGTTATCGTCCTCCTCACGCACCACGGCGCTGGGCCTGGTGCGGTTCGTGGCCCCGGCCACCCGTCTCACCCGTTGCCGTGAGCGCCCGTAGAGGAGGTCGCGCCCGTGCTCGCAACCGTCAGTTCCGCCACGCTGCTCGGCGTCGAGGGCCGCCGGGTCCGCGTCGAGGTCCACGTGTCGTCGGGGCTCCCCGGCTTCACGGTCGTCGGCCTCCCGGACACGACGTGCCGCGAGGCCCGCGACCGGGTGCGGGCGGCGCTGCTCTCGTCGAGGCTCAAATGGCCGTCGTCCCGGGTCACGGTCAACCTGGCCCCGCCCGGGCTGCGCAAGGTGGGCTCCGGCCTCGACCTGGCCATCGCCGTGGCGCTGCTGGCGGCCAGCGAGCAGGTCCCGCCCGAGTGCGTCGGCGGCCGCGCCTACCTGGGCGAGCTCGGGCTCGACGGGTCGGTCCGCCCGGTGCCGGGCGTCCTTCCCCTGGTGGACGCGCTGGGCGAGGCCGAGGTGGTGGTGCCGGTGGCGTGCGCGGTCGAGGCCCAGCTGCTCGGCCGCCATCAGGTCAGGTCCGTGGCCACGCTCGACGACCTGGTCGGGGCGCTCACCGAGCGATGCCCCTGGCCGGCGGCGCCCCCACCGCCCGACCCCCCGGTGCCGCTGCCCGAGCCCGACCTGGCCGACGTGCGGGGCCAGCCCGCCGCCCGCTACGCGCTCGAGGTCGCGGCCGCGGGCGGCCACCACCTGCTGCTCGTCGGCTCGCCGGGTGCGGGGAAGACGATGCTGGCCCGCCGCCTCCCCGGCCTGCTGCCCGACCTCACGCCAGGCGAGGCGCTGGAGGCGACCCGGATCCACTCGGCGGCGGGCATGCCCCTCCCGCCCGGGGGCCTGGTCCGGCGGCCGCCGTTCCGGGCGCCCCACCACGGCGCGTCGGCCGTCTCCCTCGTCGGTGGCGGCTCGGGCACGATGCAGCCGGGCGAGGTCAGCCTGGCGCACCGGGGCATCCTCTTTCTCGACGAACTGGGCGAGTTCGAGGCGGCGGTGCTCGACAACCTCCGCCAGCCGCTGGAGGAGGGCGTGATCCGGGTGGCTCGGGCGGCGGCCAGGGTGGCCTATCCGGCCCGCGTCCTGCTGGTCGGCGCGATGAACCCGTGCCCGTGCGGCGATGGTGGCGCCCCGGGTGCGTGCCGCTGCTCGCCGTCGGCCAAGGCCCGCTACGCCCGGCGGGTGTCGGGGCCGCTGGTCGACCGGTTCGATCTCCGGGTCGAGGTCGGCCGGCCCGAGGTCGCCGCTCTGCTCTCGACCGAGACGGCCGAGCCGACCGCCGCGGTCGCGGCCCGGGTCGCCGAGGCCCGGGCCCGGGCGTTGGCTCGGGGGATCGCGGCCAACGCGCACCTCCCGGCCTGGCGGCTGGAGGAGGCCGCCAAGCTCGACCGCGGGGCCACCCGACTGGTGGAGCGCAAGCTGCGGGCCGGCGAGCTGACCGGCCGGGGGCTCAGCGGCGTCCGCCGGGTCGCCCGCACGGTCGCCGACCTGGCCGGCGACGAGGGTCCCCTGACGGCCGGGCACGTGGCGGCGGCGCTGACGCTGCGCTCCACGCCCGCCTTCCTGAGTGGCCGGGCGGCGTGAGCCATGGCCCTCGAGACGACCGCCGCCGTGCGATCCGGCCCGGTGGTGACGGCAACGGCGCCGTCACCGCCGGCCGGCCACGGCGATGGGCTGCCCGTGCGCGAGGCGTACGCCGCCGCCATCGCCGGGCTGCCCGGGATGGGGCCCGCGCGCATGACGGCCGTGCTCGGGCGGTGGTCGCCGGCCGAGGCGTGGGAGCGGCTGCTGGCGGGGGACGTGCGGGACGAGGCGGACGTGCTGCGGGCGCTCGGTCCTCGACACGGCGAGCTCGTCGCCCGGTGGCGGGCGGAAGCCCGGTCGGTCGACGTCGGTGGGGTCGGTCGGGCGCTGGCGGCGGCCGGGGTCGGGGTCGTGTTGATCGGGTCGGCCGAGTATCCGGCCGCCCTGGTCGGGGACGTCGAGCCTCCTGCGGTGCTGTTCCACCTGGGACCGCTGGCGCTGGCCGGGGCGCCCCGGGTGGCGATCGTCGGGACTCGGCGGTGCTCCTCGACCGGGGCCGGGGTCGCCTTCGAGCTGGGGCGGGACCTGGCGGCCGCCGGGGTGGTCGTGGTGTCCGGGCTGGCGGCGGGCATCGACGGGGCCGCGCACCGGGGGGTGCTGGCCGCGTGCGGGGCGCCGCCGGTCGGGGTCGTCGGGAGCGGCTTGGACGTCGTCTATCCGGTGCGGCACCGGGGTCTGTGGCGGGAGGTGGGGGAGCGGGGGCTGCTGCTGTCGGAGGCGCCGCTGGGGGCCCGGCCCGAGCGGTGGCGGTTCCCGGCGCGCAACCGGATCATCGCCGGGCTGGCCGACCTGGTGATCGTGGTCGAGTCGCACCGGCGGGGTGGGTCGCTGCACACCGTCGACGAGGCCGACCGGCGGGGGGTGGACGTGATGGCGGTGCCCGGGTCGGTCCGGAACCCGGCGGCCGCCGGGACGAACGAGCTGCTGGCCGAGGGGCGGGCGCCCGTGTGTTCGATCGACGACGTGCTGGTCGCGCTGGGGCTGCGGGCGGGGGCGGGGTCGGGTGGTGGTGACGGCGGCGACGCCGGCGATCGGCGGGCGCAGCCCGAGGCCGGGGACCTTGCGCTGCTCGATGCGATCGGGTGGCAGGCCGGGACGCTCGACGACCTGGTGTCCCGGACGGGGGTCGACCTGGTGCGGTTGGCGCCGGGGTTGGAGCGGTTGTGCGAGACCGGGTGGCTGGCGCGGTCCGGCGGTTGGTACGAGCGGGTCGGGGCGTCCGGAGGCAAGGACGAGGCATGAGCATCCATGGGTATGCGCAGGTTGGCCTGTGGTTGGTCTGTACCGTTGTGCTCGTGGGCTGGTACCTCGACGAGTTCGGCCGGTCGTTGACCGCGGCGTCGCCGGCGACCGTGGAGGCCTACCGGCGCGACCTGCGGGCCTTCACCGAGTGGGCCGAGCGGTTGGGGTCGCAGGATCCGGCGGCCGTCGAGCGGCAGACCCTGCGGCGCTACCTGGCGTTCATGGCCACGCGGGGGAACGCGCGGCGGACGATCGCCCGGCGGGCGTCGGCGTTGCGGCGGTACTTCCGGTGGTTGGTGCGGGCCGGGCACATCGGGCGCGATCCCTCGGCCGGGCTGACGGCGCCGAAGGGCGAGGCGCGGCTGCCGCGGGTGCTGCGGCCCGACGAGCTGCGGGAGATGCTCGATCCGGGTGCGGACGCCGAGCTCGGGGACGGGCCGGTGGCCTTGCGGGACACCGCGCTGCTCGAGCTGCTGTACGGCAGCGGCCTGCGGGTGGCGGAGGCGGCGGCGCTCGACGTCGACGAGGTCGACCTGGGACGGGGGCGGGTCGTCGTCTGGGGGAAGGGCGGCAAGCAGCGGACCGTGCCCCTGAGCGATCCCGCGGTGGCCGCTCTCGGGCGGTGGCTGCGGGACGGGCGGGCGGCGATGGCGACCGGGGAGACGCCGGCGGCCGCCGTCTTCCTCAACGCCCGGGGGCGGCGGATGACGCCGCGGGACGCCCGGCGGATCGTCGATCGCCGATCCGCTGCGCCCACGCATCCTCACGCTCTGCGTCATTCCTTCGCCACCCATCTCTTGGACGGGGGCGCTGACCTGCGGATTGTCCAGGAGCTGCTCGGCCATGCGGACGTGGCCACGACGCAGCGTTACACTCACGTCTCCAAGGAACGGCTGAGGTCCGTGTTCGACGCCACCCACCCAAGGGCTTAGGGACGCGACACGATGAACGTCGAGGAGCAGATTCGCAGGCTCTGGCACGCGCACAAGCACGCGCACCAGCAGTCGGCGAGGGATGAACTGATCGTCCACTACGCACCGCTCGTGCAGTTCGTCGCGGGGCGGATGGCGGCGACCGCTCCCAGCCACGTCGACCGGTCCGACCTCGTGAGCTACGGGGTGTTCGGGCTGATCGACGCCGTCGAGCGGTTCGACCCCGACCGGGGGTACCGGTTCGAGACCTACGCCATCGCCCGGATCAAGGGGAACATCCTCGACGAGCTGCGCTCCTACGACTGGGTGCCGCGGTCCGTGCGGGCCAAGGCGCGGGCGATCGACACCGCCGTGGGCGACCTGCAGTCCGAGCTGCACCGGTCGCCGACCGAGTCCGAGCTGGCCCTGGCTCTGGGGATGACCGCCGACGAGCTGCAGCGGGCGCTGTCGCAGGTCGCGGTCGTCAATCTGGTCAACTTCGACGCCGCGCTCGGTGCGGCCGTCGACGGCGAGTCGCCCATGACCGTGGGCGACGTGCTGGTCGACGGCAGCGAGGCGCCGGGGCACCACGTCGAGCTGGAGGAGACCCGGCGGGCGCTCGCCGAGGCCATCGACGAGCTCGGCGAGCGGGAGCGCGAGGTCGTCAGCCTCTACTACTACGACGGGCTGACGCTCGCCGAGATCGGCGCGGTGCTCGGGGTGACCGAGAGCCGGGCCTGCCAGATCCACGGCAAGGCCGTGGGCCAGCTCCGCCGGCGGCTCGCCGTGGCGGAGCGGGAGCTCGCCTGATCCTCAGGCCGGGTGGTCGCCGCTGAGCGGCGGCCGCCGTCGATCGCCGGGTCCCTCCGGCCGCACTGTCGACGCGCCTGTGGAGGACCGCGCATGCTCATACGAACGATCGCCGCGGCGGTGGTCGTCGCCCTCGGCGTGGCCGTGCCGGCCGGCGCGGGGCCGGGACCGGGGGCGGCGTACGTGCCGCCGGTCGATGCGCCCGTGGTCGATCCCTTCCACCTGCCGGCCACGCCCTTCGGGGCGGGGAACCGGGGGCTCGAGTACGCCACCGTGCCCGGGACGCCGGTGCGGGCCAGCGCCGGGGGCGTGGTCAGCTTCGCCGGGCCGGTCGGCGGGGCGCTGTACGTGACCGTGGCGCATCCCGACGGGGTGCGGACCTCGTACTCCTACCTGGCGCGGCTCGGCGTCGTGCTCGGGCAGCGGGTGCGGCAGGGACAGATCGTGGGGGTGGCGGGGGCGCGGTTCCACTTCGGGGCGCGGGTGGGGAGCGACTACATCGACCCGGCCGACCTGTTCTCCGGGGCGGCGTTCGATGTCGTGCTGCTGCCGCTGGCGCCCGACGCGGTGCGGGAGCGGGCGGTGCGGGCGCTGTTCTGCTGCTGGTGGCCGGTGGTCGCGTGACATACCGGGATGCGCTGGGGCGGCGCTCGCCGGTAGGCTGTCCCGTCGGTCGGGAACCCGGCCGTCACCACCACTGCACGAAACATCGCAGCCGGCCCACCCCACGGTCGCCTCCGGGCGCCGGGCCGGTCACGCCAACCGATGGGAAGGAACACCACGTGGCCGTCGTCACCATGAAGCAGCTCCTCGAGGCGGGTGTCCACTTCGGGCATCAGACCCGCCGGTGGAACCCCAAGATGAAGCGGTTCATCTTCGGGGAGCGCAACGGGATCTACATCATCGATCTGCAGCAGACCCTGGCGCGGATCGAGACCGCCTACACGTTCGTGCGCGACGTGACCGCCAACGGCGGGAACGTCCTGTTCATCGGGACCAAGAAGCAGGCCCAGGACCCGATCGAGCAGTACGCCGACAAGTGCGGCATGCCGTTCATCAACGAGCGCTGGCTCGGCGGCATGCTCACCAACTTCCAGACCATGAACAAGCGCGTCGGCAAGATGCTCGAGCTCGAGCGCCAGCGCAACTCCGGCGAGTTCGCCGCCATGCCCAAGAAGGAAGCGCTGCTCAAGACCCGCGAGCTGGACAAGCTCGAGCGGTACCTCGGCGGCATCCGGGCCATGGAGCGCCTGCCCCAGGCCGTGTTCGTGCTCGACACCAAGAAGGAGCACATCGCGGTCACCGAGGCCAACAAGCTCGGCATCCCCGTGGTGGCCGTGGTCGACACCAACTGCGACCCCGACATCATCGACTACGTCATCCCCGGCAACGACGACGCCATCCGCTCGGGCACGCTGCTGTGCCGGGTCATCGCCGACGCCGTGATCGAGGGCAAGCACATCGCCTCCCTGCGGGCGCCGGTCGCCACCCGCTCGTCCGACGACGAGCAGAGGGTCGCCGCCGAGCAGGCCGAGGCCCGCCGGCAGGCGCTGCTCGAGTCCCAGCAGCGCGAGGCCCGGGTCGCCTCCGGGCGCCGGGCGCCCGCCGCCGAGGGTGCGCAGGCCGAGGCGCCGGCCGCCCCGGCGGCCGAGACCGAGCCTGAGCCCGAGGCGGCAGCGCCGGCCGCCGACGCGCCGGCGACTGAGCCCGCGGCCGCAGCGCCGGCCGCCGACGCGCCGGCGACTGAGCCCGCGGCCGCAGTGCCGGCCGCCGAGGCGACTGAGCCCGCCGCCGCAGCGCCGGCTGCCGAGGCGACCGAGGCCGAGGCCGCCACCGACAGCAGCGACGCCGGGGCCTGAGCCACCGGCGGCGCGGCGACTGAGCCCGCCGCCGCCCACCCCACAACCCCCCACATCACCGCAACCAGGAGTCTCGAGGCCCGATGGCCGACTTCACCGCCAAGGACGTACAAGCCCTCCGCCAGGCCACCGGGGCCGGCATGATGGACGCCAAGAAGGCCCTCACCGAGTCCGGCGGCGACATGGACGCCGCCCGCAAGCTGCTGCGCGAGAAGGGCCTGGCCAAGGCCGACGACCGGGCCGGCCGGGCCAACGCCCAGGGCGCCATCGCCGTCGCCACCGGCTTCTGCCACGGCGCCGGCACGGTCGGGCTGGTCGAGCTCAAGTGCGAGACCGACTTCGTGGCCAAGTCCGACCACTTCGTCGCCCTGGCCCAGGAGCTGGCCAACAGCGTCGCCAACGGCGGTGAGGCCGCGGTCGCCGACCACCGGCACGCGGTCGACGACCTGCGGGTCAGCCTCAAGGAGAACATCGAGATCGGCCGGGCCGTCCAGATCACGCTGGGCGACGGCCAGGTCTTCGACACCTACCTCCACCGCCAGGACGGCCGGGGCGTCAACGGCGTCATCGTCGTCCTCCAGGGCGGCACCAAGGACCTGGCCCACGACGTGGCCGTCCACATCGCCTTCGCCAAGCCCCAGTTCCTGCGGCGCGAGGACATCCCCGCCGACGTGGTCGAGGAGGAGCGGACCACGCTGCTCGACATCACCAAGGCCGAGGGCAAGCCCGAGGCCGCCTGGCCGAAGATCGTCGACGGGCGGCTCAACGGCTGGTACAAGGAGCGGGTGCTCCTCGAACAGCCCTTCGTCCGCGACGAGAAGCACACGATCGCCCAGGTGGTCGACGCCTGCGGCGCCGAGATCGCCAGCTTCGCCCAGGCCTTCATCGGCGGCTGAGGGCGGAGGGGACCGGCAGGGTGACCGCCCGAGAGTCGACGTCAGGGTTCCGGCGCATCCTGCTCAAGCTGTCGGGTGAGGCCTTCGCCGGCGACGTCGGCTACGGCATCGACGGCGGCTTCGCCGAGTACATCGCCACCGAGGTCGTCGACGTCCGCAACGCGGGCGTCGACGTCGCGGTGGTCGTCGGCGGGGGCAACATCTGGCGGGGCATGACCGGCGCCGGCGCCGGCATGGACCGGGCCCAGGCCGACTACATGGGCATGCTGGCCACCGTCATCAACGCCCTCGCCCTCCAGGACACGCTCGAGCGCCTCGGCCAGCCCACCCGGGTCCAGACGGCCATCCACATGGCGCAGGTCGCCGAGCCCTACATCCGCCGGCGGGCCATCCGCCACCTGGAGAAGGGCCGGGTCGTCATCTTCGCCGGCGGCACGGGGAACCCGTTCTTCACCACCGACACCGCCGCCGCCCTGCGGGCCGTCGAGATCGAGGCCGACAGCATGCTGCGCGGCACCCACTCCGGCGTCGACGGCCTCTACAGCGCCGACCCCCGCGCCGTCCCCGACGCCGAGCGCCTCGACGAGGTGAGCTACCTCGAGGTGCTCAACCGGGGCCTCAAGGCCATGGACTCGACCGCCATCACCCTGTGCATGGACAACAAGTTGCCGATCGTCGTGTTCGATCTGCTGGGGAAGGGCAACATCCGGTCCATCGTGCGGGGCGAGGCGATCGGTACGCTGATCCATTAGCGCTTCAGGAGCACCCATGGCCGACGACGACATGATCGCGATGGTCCTCGACGACGCTCGGGAGAAGATGGCCAAGGCCGTCGCCCACTCCCGGTCGGAGTTCACCGGCGTGCGCACCGGGCGGGCCGCCCCGGCGCTCGTCGAGAAGCTCCCGGTCGACTACTACGGCACCGAGGTGCCGCTCCAGCAGATCGCCGGCTTCACCGTGCCCGAGGCCCGCCTGCTCGTCATCTCCCCCTACGACAAGCAGGCGATGGGGGCGATCGAGAAGGCGATCCAGATGTCGAACCTCGGCCTGTCGCCCAGCAACGACGGCCAGGTCATCCGGCTGGCCTTCCCACCGCTCACCGAGGAGCGCCGCAAGGAGCTGGTCCGGGTCGTGCGGGGCATGGCCGAGGAGGGCCGGGTGCGCATCCGCCAGGTGCGCCGGTCCGCCCGCCACGACCTCGAGGCGCTCGAGCACGACGGCGACATCTCCGCCGACGACCTGGCGTGGTCGGAGAAGGAGCTCGACAAGCTCACCCACGAGCAGGAGGGCGAGGTCGATGCCGCCCTCCACCACAAGGAGCAGGAACTGCTCGAGGTGTGAGGGGCCGCGGGGCGTCCGACGCGGCGCCCTGCGGCGTTTGACACCACCCGGCGCGCGAGGACGGGCAGGATGGTGGCGGGCCGAGGAGAGGATGACGACGTGACCGATGGGGAAGACCGCCGCCAGAACCGCCACCGCGATCCCACCGAGGGCGTCCGGCTGCTCGGTGCGGACGAGGCCGCCGAGGCCATGGAGCGCGACGACATCCGCCGCCGGCTCGGCGACGACGAGCCCCGCTTCGGCGACCGCCCGGCCGCGCCCCCGACCGAGGGACCCCGGCCGGCGCTGCGCTTCCCGCTGGGGTCCTACGACGACCCCAACCAGATCGAACGGCCCCCGGTGGTGCCCGTGCAGCGCCGGACGGAGGCGCCCGAGCTGTCGCACTGGGCCGGGTCGGCCGCCGAGGAGGTACCGAACATGAACCGCCGCGACCCGCGCCAGGGCGACGAGGGGTGGTCCGATCCCGGGGCCGACCCGCGCTGGCGTGAGGACCCCACCGCCGAGCCCACCCGGGCCCAGCCCCACGTGCCCCGGCACGCCGCCGGCGGCGCCCCGGGTGGTCCGCCCCCGGCCCCGCCGGGCCCGCCGCCGGGAGGAGGCGGCTGGGGCGACCCGTCGGTGCCCCCCGCCCCCGCCCCCGGACCTGGCCCGGCCACCGGCCGCGGCCGCCGGATCCGGGGCACGCCGGTGAGCTTCGAGGAGGGGGGCGACCCGCCCCCCGGTCGCTCGGTCTTCGACGGCACCGGACCCGGCGCCGCCCCCGCCGGCCAGGGCTACGACGACGGCTACGGCGACGACGCCTACGGCGAGGACTACGACGGCTACGGCGAGCCCTACGGCGACGAGGTCTACGACGACGAGGTCTACGCCGAGCCGGGCTACGGCCCGCCCGGCGCCGACGGCGTCGCGGCCGGGACCTACGCCCCGCCCCGCCGGGGCCGCTCGTCGCGCCGGGCGCCCGACCGCGACCTGCGCACCGCGGTCCTGGTGGCGGTCGCGTTCGCCGCCGTGGTGCTGGCCCTGCTCAAGTTCCTCGGCCCGCTCGGCGGCATGATCGTCGTCGTCCCGGTGCTGGCCTACGCCACCTACGAGTACTTCGTGGCCATCAACACCGCCGGGTTCGCGGCGCCGATGCCGGTGGGGGTGGCGGCCAGCGCCGGCCTCGCCATCGCCGCCTACAACTACGGCGAGCCGGCCATCCCGCTCATCCTGGTGCTGGCCACCGCCGTCGGGTTCCTCTGGTACCTGGTCGGCGCGGGCGGCGACCGCCCGGTGGCCAACATCGGCGTGACCCTGCTCGGCGTCGGCTGGATCGGGCTGTTCGGCTCGTTCGCGGCCCTGCTGCTGGCCGGCCCCCACGGCGTGGCGCTGCTGCTGGCGGCCGTGATCCCGACGATCGGCTACGACGTGGGCGCCCTGTTCGTCGGGCGCTCCGCCGGGTCGCGGCCGCTGTCGGCGGCCAGCCCCAACAAGACGATCGAGGGCCTGGCCGGCGGCATGTTCCTGGCCGTCGTGGCGGCCGTGGTGTTCGCCCTGGTCAAGGTCACCCCGTTCGACACCTGGCAGGAGGGCCTCAAGCTGGGCCTGCTCGTCGCCCTGGTCGCCCCGCTCGGCGACCTGGCCGAGTCGCTGCTCAAGCGCGACCTGGGCATCAAGGACATGGGCAGCATCCTCCCCGGCCACGGGGGGCTGCTGGACCGGTTCGACGCCCTGCTGTTCGTGCTCCCGGCGGTCTGGTACCTGGCCCGCCTGAGCGACTTCTTCCTGCGCTGACCATCGGCACGGCGGACCAGGGCCACCCCCGGGCACGCGGGTTACCCTGACCGGCGTGGCCGTGACGACCGTCGCCATCGCCGGCTCGACCGGGTCGATCGGCACGCAGGCCATCGACGTGGTGCGCTCCGAGCCCGAGCGGTTCGAGGTGGTGGCCCTGGCCGCCTGGTCGTCGGCCGAGGCCCTGGTCGCCCAGGCCGTCGACCTGCGCCCCAAGCTGGTGGTGGTGGGCGACGCCGCCCGGGCGGCCGAGGTGGCCGCCGGGGTGCCGGCCGGCACCGAGGTCCAGGCCGGGCCCGAGGCCCTGGCCGCGGTGGGCACGGTCGCCGACGTGTGCATCAACGGCGTGGTCGGGTTCGCCGGCCTGCGGCTGACGCTGGCCACGCTGGCCGCGGGGAAGCGCCTGGCCCTGGCCAACAAGGAGTCGCTCATCGCCGGCGGCCCCGTCGTCCGGGCCGCGCTCGAGCGCCCCGGCGCCGGCCACATCGTGCCGGTCGACTCCGAGCACTGCGCCGTCCACCAGTGCCTGGCCGCCAACGCCAGCGGCGACCCCACCCGGGTCGCCCGCATCGTGCTCACCGCCAGCGGCGGGCCGTTCCGGGGCCGCTCCCGGGCCGACCTGACCGAGGTGACCGTGGACGACGCCCTGGCCCATCCGACCTGGTCGATGGGTCCGAAGATCACGGTGGACTCGTCCACCCTGATGAACAAGGGCCTCGAGGTCATCGAGGCCCACGAGCTGTTCGGCGTCGGCTATGACCGGATCGAGGTCGTCGTGCACCCCCAGTCCATCGTCCACTCCATGGTCGAGATGACCGACGGGTCGACGATCGCCCAGCTCAGCCAGCCCGACATGCGCCTGCCGATCGGCTACGCGCTGGCCTGGCCCGACCGCATCGCCACGCCGTTCGGCCGCATCGACTGGGCGGCCTGCGGGCCGCTCGCCTTCGAGGCGCCCGACCACGAGGCGTTCCCCTGCCTGGGCCTGGCCTACGAGGCGGGACGGCGGGGCGGGACCGCGCCGGCGGTCCTCAACGCGGCCAACGAGGAGGCGGTGGCCGCGTTCCTGGCCGGGCGCATCGCCTGGACCTCGATCTCCGACGTCCTCAAAGCGGTCATCTCGCGGCATGATGGTGGGCAAGCTGACGGGATCGAGGCCGTGATCGACGCCGACCGTCGGGGCCGGGTCGCCGCCGGCCGCGAGATCGAGAGGATCGCAGGATGACCGACACGCAACGAGAGTCCGAGGCTCCCGCCCCGGCGGACTCGGAGCCGCGGTCACCCGAGCCCGGCGAGCGCGTCGAGTACGAGACCGGCGGCCTGCGCCTGGCGCTGATCATCGGCGCCGGCGTGGCCCTCGGGTTCCTGGCGGGCTGGTGGCTGCTGCTGATGGTCGTCGGCATCGGCCTGATGATCTTCCTGCACGAGCTGGGCCACTTCGTCACCGCCAAGTGGTCGGGCATGAAGGTCACCGAGTTCTTCATCGGCTTCGGGCCCCGGCTGTGGTCGTTCCAGCGGGGCGAGACCGAGTACGGCATCAAGCTCCTGCCGGTCGGCGCCTACGTGCGCATCATCGGCATGAACAACCTCGACGAGGTCGACCCGGCCGACGAGTCCCGCACCTACCGCCAGCAGTCGTTCCCCAAGCGGCTGCTCGTGGTGTCGGCCGGCTCGCTGGCCCACTTCGCCCAGGCGTTCGTGATCCTGGTGGTGCTGCTCGGCGTCGTCGGCGTGCCCGGGGGCAGCATCACCGGCCCCAAGGGCAACGCGGAGGGCTGGGACGTCGTCACCGTGACCGGGAACAGCGCGGCCGCCGCCGCCGGCCTGCGCCACGGCGATCGCATCGTCGACTTCCAGGGCCGGCCGGTCAGCCGTTACGAGGACCTCAAGGACGCGCTGCGCCCCTACGACGTCGGCGACACCGTCCGCCTCGGCGTGCTGCGCCACGGCGAGGAGTTGACCCTGTCGGCCAAGCTGCGGGGCCGGCCGGCCGACATCGACGGCGCGCCGCCCGGCTCGCCCTTCCTCGGCCTGAAGACCGGCCTGTACTGGCCCAAGCAGGCCGTCGGCGTCGGCGAGGCCATCCTGCGCACCCCCGGCGAGACGGCCCGCTTCGTCGGCGCCAGTGCCGGCGTGGTGGCCGGCGTGTTCAGCCCGCACGGGCTGGGCGACATGGCCGACAACGTCAGCAACGCCCGCAGCGACCGCCAGGCGCAGAACAGCGGGACCGCCACCACCGCCGAGACCGACCGCCAGCACAACCGGTTCCTGTCGATCCTCGGCGTGGCCCAGCTCGGCGCCCAGCTGGGCTCGGAGGACAACGGGCCGGCCATGCTGCTGCTGCTGTTCTTCGAGATGAACGTGTTCATCGGCCTGCTGAACATGCTGCCGCTGCCCCCGCTCGACGGCGGGCACGCAGCGATGGCCATCTACGAGCGGGCCCGGTCTCGGCGGGGCAAGCGCTACCAGGCCGACGCCACCAAGCTGCTGCCGCTCACCTACGCCGTGCTGATGGTGCTCGTCGTGGTGGGCGTCACGTCGATCTACCTCGACATCGTCAACCCCGTGAAGCTCTAGCCCGGGACGGCACCCATGGAGCTCGGACAGTCCTCGTACCCGCGCCGCAAGACGCGCCGCATCATGGTGGGCGACGTGCCCGTGGGGGACGGTTCGCCCATCACGGTCCAGTCGATGACCACGACCAAGACGGCCGACGTCGAGGGCACGCTGCAGCAGATCTACGACCTGGCCATGGCCGGGTGCGACATCGTCCGCTGCACCTGCAACGAGACCGAGGCGGCCGAGGGCCTGGCCCGCATCGTGCCCCGCTCGCCGGTCCCGGTGGTGGCCGACATCCACCACCAGTACCGCATGGCGCTGGCGGCGCTGGAGGCCGGCGTCCACTGCCTGCGGCTCAACCCGGGCAACATCCGCAAGCCCGAGCACGTCAAGCTGGTGGCCCAGGAGGCCCGGGACCGGGGCGTGCCCATCCGCATCGGCGTGAACGGCGGGTCGTTGCACCCCGACCTGTACGCCAAGCACGGCGGCAAGGTGACGCCCGAGGCCATGGTCGAGTCGGCGCAGATGGAGCTGGCCTACTTCGACGAGGTCGGCTTCGAGGACGTCAAGATCTCGGTGAAGGCGTCGTCGGTGCCGCTGATGATCGAGGCCTACCGCCAGCTGGCCGACGCCACCGACCACCCGCTGCACCTGGGCGTGACCGAGGCCGGGCCGCTGCCGGGCGGGGTCATCAAGGCCACCGCCGGCATCGCCACGCTGCTGGCCGAGGGCATCGGCGACACGATCCGCTACAGCCTCACCGCCGACCCGGTGGAGGAGGCCCGGGCCGGGCGGGCGCTGCTCGAGTCGATGGGCCTGCGCGAGCGCAAGAACGTCGACCTCATCGCCTGCCCGTCGTGCGGCCGGGCCGAGATCGACGTCATCGAGGTGGCCCGCCAGGCCCAGGACGCCTTCGGCGACCGCCAGATCCCGCTCCAGGTGGCGGTGATGGGCTGCGTGGTCAACGGGCCGGGCGAGGCCCGCGACGCCGACCTCGGCATCGCCGCCGGCCGCCAGCGGGGGCACCTGTTCGTGCGGGGCCAGAACGTGGCCGTCGTGCCCGAGGACGAGATGGTCGGTGCGCTGGTCGAGTGGGCCGAGTACATCGCCGAGCACGGGGTGGACGCCGCGCTGGAGCGGGCCCGGGCCACCAGCGACAGCGCCCGGCGGGCGGCCGAGCGCGACCGGGCCGAGCTGCTGTCCAGCCAGGGCGACGACGCCAACAACAGCGAGCAGCGCGTCGACCTGATCCGCAAGTTGTAGCCAAGCGACACCCGCGATCGCCGGGGACCGCTTACGCTAAGGGGCATGGCCCGCCCCGCACCCCCGCGCCAGAGCCTCCTGTCGCGCCTGCTGATCGGGGTGCTGCTGCTGATCCTGCTGTGGTTCGTGCTGTCGACCGTCGTCGGCCTGGTGTGGTCGATCATCCGGGCGGCGCTGTTCCTCGCGCTGTTCGCGGTCGTCGCCTGGGTGGTCCTCGTGGGCCGGCCCGGCCGCCCGGATTAGCCGCGAGATTCCCGCCGAATCGCGTCCTCGGGGGGTCGCGCCGCGCACTAGCCTGAGCCCGTCGTCGGGTGAGTCCGGTCGGGAAGGCCACGCAGTGCTGCGCAATCGCAACAAGGACGCAACGGGTCCGTCATCGTCGGGTCGGTACCTTCCGCCGGTCGTGCGCACTCGATCACGTTCGCACAACTCGCGCCTGGCGCTGGCGGCCCTCGGGCTGCTGGCGGTGCTCGTCGCGCTCGCCAGCGGGCCGTCCTCGAGCCCGGTCGCGAGCGCCGCCCCGGGCCGCGACCCCATCCGCGGCGTCAACTTCGCCGACGTCTCCCAGCCGGGCTCCGCCTGCCGCAAGGGCCTGAGCATCACGCCGCCCAAGCGCATCGCGGTCGCCGCCGGCCAGTCGGGCCTGCTCGACCTGGGCCGGCTGACCCGGCTCGAGGTCGACAAGAACGTCGCGTACGGCGACCTCGACGGCGACGGCGCCGCCGAGGCGGTCGTCCACGCCGTGTGCAGCTTCGGCGCCAACGGCGCGCAGGACACCGTGCAGGTCTGGCGCATGGACGGCGGCGATCCCGCCCTGGTGGCGACGGTGAACGCCCCGTCGACCAAGGTGACCGGGCCCTTCCCGGCCTCGGTCAAGAGCATCGCCGTGGCCGGCGGCCGGGTCACCGTGACGTGGACGCACTTCGCCGCCGCCGACCCCCATTGCTGCCCGTCGCAGCAGACGGTCATCCGCTACCGGCTCGACGACGGCGCGCTGCGCGCGGTCGGCAAGCCGACCACCAGCACCGCCGCCGCCTGAACCCCTGCCGGGGCCGCCTGCATGGGGGATTAGCATCCGATCCCTATGGCGAAGGTGCTCACGTCGCAGGGCGACGACTTCCCCCGCTGGTACCAGGACGTCCTGGCCAAGGCGCAGCTGGCCGAGAACGGCCCGGTGCGGGGGACGATGGTCATCCGGCCCTACGGCTACGCCATCTGGGAGCACATCCAGGCCGAGATGGACCGGCGCATCAAGGCGGCCGGCGCCGAGAACGCCTACTTCCCGCTGTTCATCCCCGAGAGCTACCTGCGCCGGGAGGCCGACCACGTCGAGGGGTTCAGCCCCGAGCTGGCCGTGGTCACCCACGGCGGCGGCAAGCCGCTCGACGAGCCGATCGTCGTCCGCCCCACCAGCGAGACGGTCATCGGCGAATACATGGCGAAATGGACCCAGAGCTACCGGGACCTGCCGCTGCTGCTGAACTGCTGGAACAACGTCGTGCGCTGGGAGCTGCGGCCCCGCATCTTCCTGCGCACCACCGAGTTCCTGTGGCAGGAGGGCCACACCGCCCACGCCAGCCGCGAGGACGCCGCCGCCTACGCCCTCGGCATCCTCCACGACGTGTACGAGCAGGTCATGGTGGACGTCCTGGCCTGCCCCGTCCTGGTCGGCCGCAAGACCGTGGGCGAGCGCTTCGCCGGCGCCATCAACACCATGACCTGCGAGGGCATGATGCGCGACGGCAAGGCGCTGCAGCTGGGCACCAGCCACGAGCTGGGCCAGAACTTCGCCCGTGCCTTCGACATCAGCTACCTGGACGCCAACGGCGAGAGCCAGCTGTGCTGGACGACCTCCTGGGGCACCTCCACCCGCATGGTGGGCGGGCTGATCATGACCCACGGCGACGACGACGGCCTGGTCGTGCCGCCCCGGGTGGCGCCCACCCAGGCGGTGGTGCTGCTGGTCAAGGACGACGGCGACGCCGGCGCCACGGCCCGGGCCCTGACGGCCGAGCTGGGCGACGCCGGGCTGCGGGCCCGCCTCGACGACCGGGTCGACACCAGCTTCGGCCGCCGGGCCACCGACTGGGAGCTGAAGGGCGTCCCGGTGCGGGTCGAGGTCGGACCGCGTGACCTGGCCAACGGCGAGGTCACGGTCGTGCGCCGCGATACCCGGGACCGCCGGCAGGTGGCCGTGGCCGCCGCCGCCGCGGAGGTGGCCACGCTGGTCGACGCCGTCCAGGCCGACATGCTGGCCGCCGCCGTCGCCCGGCGCGACGGAGCCACGACCGACGTCGACTCCCTCGACGACGCCGCCGCGGCGGCGCAGACCGGCTTCGCCCGGCTGCGCTGGGGCCTGGTGCGGGGCGAGGGCGAGACCCGGCTCGCGGCCAAGGGCGTCACCGTCCGCTGCCTGGTCGACCCTGACGGCTCCATGCCCGACAACGACGACGATGATGACCTGGTCGCGGTGGTGGCGCGGTCTTATTGACGTGCCGTCCAGCGGACGGTGAGTGAGCGGGGCGGGGCGGCTATACTTCAGCGTCCGTTCCGTTCGAAGTCGTCGAGCGAAGGCGTGGGCCAGTGCCCACGCCTTTCGTATGAGAAAGGAGGAGTTGGCCAGATGACCGTTGTCGAACGCGTCCGTGAACTGGTCGAGCCCCTCCTCTCCGCGCGGGACCTCGATCTCTACGACGTCGAGCTGGCCGGGCCGGTGCTGCGGGTCGTGGTCGACCGGCCGGGCCCGCTCGACCTCGACGCGCTGGGCGAGGCCACCCGGGCCGTGTCGCGGGCCCTCGACGAGGCCGACCCCATCGCGGGCGCCTACACGCTCGAGGTCACCAGCCCCGGCCTCGAGCGCACGCTGCGCACCCCGGCCCACTTCGAGCGGGCGGTCGGCGAGCAGGTGAAGATCAAGCTGCGGGCGGGCGCGGCCGAGGGCGACGAGCGCCGGCTCGCGGGCGTGGTCGCGGCGGCCGACGCCGAGGCCGTCACCGTCCGCACGGGCGACGCGGGAGACACCGGCGACACGGGCGCGGGCGAGCGCCGCCTCGCCTACGACGACATCGAGCGGGCGCGCACGGTCTTCGCGTGGGGGCCGTCCGAGCGCCCGGGCGGGCGCAGGAGCAGAGAGAAGAGGGATCACAGGTCATGAGCGAGATGATGGAGGCGCTGCAGGCCCTGGCGGCCGAGAAGGGCATCTCGACCGACACCCTGATGGCCGCCCTGGCCGACGCGCTCGAGTCCGCCTACAAGCGGATGCCCGGCGCGCACGAGTACGCCTGGGTGACGATCGACCCCTCCGACTTCGACATCCGGGTCTACGCCCAGGAGATCGACGAGGACGGCGAGCCCTACGGCCCCGAGCTCGACGTGACGCCCAAGGACTTCGGCCGCATCGCCGCCCAGACGGCCCGCCAGGTCATGACCCAGCGCATCCGCGAGGCGGAGCGCGAGCTGCGCTACGAGGAGTACGCCGGCCGCGAGGGCGACATCGTCACCGGCACCGTCCAGCAGGGCGACAGCCGCTACACGCTGCTGTCCCTCGGCCCGGTCGAGGCGCTGCTGCCCCAGGCCGAGCAGGTCCCCCACGAGCGGCCCGAGGCCAACACCCGGCTCAAGGCCTACATCGTCGAGGTGCGGCGCACCTCCAAGGGCCCCCAGATCGTCGTGTCCCGCACCCACCCCGGCCTGGTGCTCGAGCTGTTCAAGCTCGAGGTGCCCGAGATCGCCGACGGCGTGGTCGAGATCCGGGCCTGCGCCCGCGAGCCCGGCCACCGCACCAAGATCGCGGTCTGGTCCAACGACAACAACGTCGACCCGGTCGGCGCCTGCGTCGGGGCCCGGGGCGCCCGCGTCCGCCAGGTGGTCAACGAGCTCCGGGGCGAGAAGATCGACATCGTCCCGTTCAGCGACGACCCCTACGAGTTCGTGGCCAAGGCGCTGTCGCCCGCCAAGGTCAAGGAGGTCCGCATCAACGAGGACACCGGCGTCGCCGAGGTCATCGTGCCCGACTACCAGCTGTCGCTGGCCATCGGGAAGGAGGGCCAGAACGCCCGGCTGTCCGCCCGGCTGACCGGCTGGCGGGTCGACATCAAGAGCGAGACCCAGCTGGCCGAGGAGGAGACCTACGGCGGACAGGACTGGGCCGAGGGCGAGTGGGTCGTCGACCCGCAGACCGGCGAGCAGGTGTGGCAGCCCGCGGAGGGCGGCCCCGCCCTGTCGGCCGAGGCCTGGGAGGCCGCGGTGTCCGAGGAGGGCGCCGAGGGCGAGGGCGGTGCCCCCGAGGGCGAGGGTGCCCCCGAGGGCGGCGACGAGGCCGCGGCGCCCGACGCCGGCGACGAGACGGCTGCGGTCGCCTCGGACGCCGCCGCCGACGAGGAGGCCGCCGCCGGCGAGGCCGAGGCCGCGCCCGAGGCGGACGGGGCCGAGGCCGGCGACGAGACGCCCGACGAGAGCGACGACGCAGCGGCGCCCGAGGACGACGAGGGGTAGCGGCATCGACGAGCCGCGGCGCACCTGCGTCGGCTGCCGGCGGGTCGCTCCCCAGCGCGAGCTGGTGCGCTACGTGGCCGGCCCTGATGGAACGCCGGTCGAGGGCCGTACACTGCCCGGACGTGGGGCCTGGCTTTGCCGGGTCACGCTCGAGGCGTGCCGAGCGCTCGCCGACCGCCGCGGAGCCTTCGCCAGGGCCTTCCGGGGCGCCGGCAGGCGGTGAGGCACCGAGGTGATGGGATCACTGTTCGTCGCCGGGTGGTGGTCTGCGCGAGGATAGAGGGCCGCAATCGGCACCGACGTGTAAGCGGTTCGCGCCCATAGCAAGACGAAGGGCTGGTCAGAGAGAGCTTTGGCAGCAAAGATCAGGGTCCACGAGCTCGCCCGCGAGCTCGGGCTGACGAACAAAGAGTGCCTCGACCTCGCACTGAACCTGGGGATCGGGGTCAAGACGCACTCCTCGGGCATCGAGGAGGCGCAGGCCGACCGCGTCCGCCGTCGCGCCGAGCGCGACGGCATGGTCCGCGACGAGCAGCCCGAGGAGCCCAAGCCCGCCGCCAAGGCGCGCAGCGCCGGCAAGGCCGCCGCCCCGTCCAAGTCGGCGCCGGCCGCCAAGGCCGCGCCCGCCGCCAAGGCCGCCCCGCCCGCTCCCGCTCCGGCCCTGGCCACCGACGAGGCTCCGGCCAAGGAGGCCGCCAAGGCCGCGCCCGCCGCCGAGGCCGCGCCCGCCGAGGCCCCGGCCGCCAGCGCCCCCGACGCCCCACCGGCGCCGCCGGCTCCCGCCCGCCGATCGGCCCCGCCCGACGGTGGCGGCCGGTCCGAGGGCTGGAACCCCAAGCCCAGCAGCCCGCCCGCCGCGCCGCCCCGGCCCACCGCCGGCCGTCCGGCATCGCCCCCGCCGGGCCGCCTGGTCACCTCGTCGGGCAGCGAGCACCCGCCGCGCCCACCCCGCGACGACGCCGGCGCGGCGCGCCCGGCCGCGGCCGCGGCGCCCGCCGATGCGCCCCGGGCGCCCCGCCCGCCGGCGCCCGAGCGCCCGGCGGCCCGCGCCCCGCGCCCGCCCCGTCCCAGCGCCCCGCCGCCCAGCCGTCCCGGTGCACCCGGGCCCTCGTCCCGGGCTGCCGCGCCGCCCCCGAGCGCCCCGCGCTCCGGTGGCTCGCCGACCTCGCAGTCCGGCAAGCCCATCCCGCCCCCGCCCGGCCCGCCGACGTCCCACTCCGGCAAGCCGATCCCGCCCCCGCCCGGCATGGGCGGGCGGGGCCCCGCGCCCCAGCGAGGCGGCGGGCGCCCCGGCGGCCCGCCCGGCCGCACCGGCGGCGGCCCCCGCCCCGGCGGCGGTGGCGGCTCGCGTCCCGGTGGCGGTGGCGGCTTCGGTGGCCCGCGTCCCGGTGGTGGCGGCGGCTTCGGCGGCGGCCCCGGCGGTCCCGGCATGGGCGGTGCGCCCGGCGGCGGCCGTCCCGGCGGCGGTCCGCGCGGCGGCCAGCAGCGCCCGCCCCGGCGACGGGGACGGCGGCGCCGTTCGCGCGAGGAGCTCCAGCCGATGGAGGCGCCGAGCTACACGCCGGCGTCCGCCCCGGTGCCCGAGGGCACGATCGTGGTCGAGCGGGCGTCCACGCCCCAGGACCTCGGCCCCAAGCTCAACCGCACCGCGGCCGACGTCGTCCGCTTCCTCATGCAGCAGGGCGAGATGGTCACGGCCACCCAGTCGCTGACCGACGACATGATCGAGCTGTTCGCGGCCGAGATCGGCGCCGACATCCGCCTCGTCGACCCCGGCGAGGAGCAGGAGGTCGAGCTGCAGCGCCAGCTGGGCTTCGAGGAGCTGTTCGCCGACAACGGCGACGGCGAGATCCTGCCCCGCCCGCCGGTCATCACGGTGATGGGCCACGTCGACCACGGCAAGACCAAGCTGCTCGACCGCATCCGCAACGCCAACGTGGTCGAGGGCGAGGCCGGCGGCATCACCCAGCACATCGGCGCCTACCAGACGGTCAAGAACGACCGGATGATCACCTTCATCGACACCCCGGGCCACGAGGCGTTCACCGCCATGCGGGCCCGCGGCGCCGAGGCCACCGACATCGTGGTCCTGGTGGTGGCGGCCGACGACGGCGTCATGCCCCAGACGGTCGAGGCGCTCAACCACGCCAAGGCCGCGGGCGTGCCCATCGTGGTGGCGATCAACAAGATCGACCGCGAGCAGGCCAACATCGACCGGGTCAAGCAGCAGCTGTCCGACCAGGGCCTCATCCCCAGCGACTGGGGCGGCGACGTCGAGATGGTGCCGGTGTCGGCCCTCCAGGGCCTCGGCATCGACGAGCTGCTCGAGACCCTGCTGCTGGTGGCCGACGTGGCCGACCCGCCCATCGCCGCCGAGCCCGACGGCCGGGCCGCGGGCGTCGTGCTCGAGGCCAACCTGGACGTCGGCCGGGGGCCCGTGGCCTCGGTGCTGGTCCAGCGGGGCACGCTGCGCGTCGGCGACCCGCTGGTGGCCGGCGCCGCCTGGGGCCGGGTGCGGGCGCTGATCGACGACCACGGCGAGAACGTGCGCGAGGCCGGCCCGTCCATGCCGGTCCAGGTGCTCGGGCTCAACGAGGTGGCCGACGCCGGCGACCAGTTCGTCATCGCCCCCGACGAGAAGCTGGCCCGCAACGCGGCCCAGACCCGCGAGCACTGGCAGCGGGTCGCCAGCCTCGGCCGGGAGGCGGCCGTGACCAGCGGCGGCGCCAAGCTCGAGGACATCTTCGAGCAGATCCAGCAGGGCGAGGTCGCCACCCTCAACCTGGTGCTCAAGGCCGACGTGACCGGCTCGCTGGAGGCGCTCACCGAGGCGCTGCGCAAGCTCGAGCGCGACGACGTCAAGCTGTCGTTCGTGCAGCGGGGCGTGGGCGGCGTCACCAGGAGCGACGTCCAGCTGGCGGCGGCGTCCAACGCCACCATCATCGGCTTCAACGTGCGTCCCGACCGGACCTCGCGCGAGCTGGCCGCGGCCGAGGGCGTCGAGATCCGCACCTACGAGATCATCTACCAGGTGCTCGAGGACATCGAGAACGCCCTGGTCGGCCTGCTGCAGCCCGAGTTCGAAGAGGTGGTCACCGGCGAGGCCGAGGTGCGGGAGATCTTCTCCGTGCCCCGCGTCGGCAAGATCGCCGGCTGCTACGTCACCAACGGCACAATCACCCGGGGCTCCAAGGTCCGCTTCCTGCGGGACGGCACGGTCATCTGGAAGGGCACGATCACGTCGCTCAAGCGGTTCAAGGACGACGCCCGCGAGGTCCAGTCGGGCTTCGAGTGCGGCATCGGCCTGTCCGACTTCCAGGACCTCCACCAGGGCGACGTCATCGAGACCTTCGAGGAGCGCGAGATCCCGCGCACGTAGTCATTAGCCTGGAGCGGTGCACGCGGCGGCTTTGCGCATCGAGCTCTACCTCCGCGAGTGCCGGTCGCTGAAGGCCAAGCGCGCGGTGATCCGCCCCATCGTCGAGGGCCTCCACAAGCGTCACCGGGTGTCGGTGTCCGAGGTCGACCGGCACGACTCGTGGCACCGGGCCACGCTCGGCGTGGCCGCGGTGGCGCCCACCGCGTCGCACCTGGGCGAGGTCCTCGACGACGTGGAGCGGTTCGTGTGGTCGTTCCCCGAGGTGGAGGTGCTGCGCATCGACCGCCTGTGGCTCGAAGAGGACGAGGAGGAGCTGAGATGAGCAAGCGCAGCACCGGGACCGCTCGGGACTTCCCGCGCACGGCCCGCCTGAACCACCTCGTGCAGGAGATCGTGGCCGAGGAGATCGAGCGCATCGACGACGACCGCCTCGGCCTGTTCACGGTGGTGGGCGTCGACGTCGAGCCCGACCTGCGCCACGCGGTCGTGTGGTACACGAGTCTCGGTCCCACCCGCGATGACCCCGCCGGGGACGGTGCCGAGGTGGCCGAGGCGCTGGAGGAGCACCGGGCCCGCGTCCAGGGGGCGATCGGTCGCCAGGCCCGGCTCAAGCGCACCCCCGAGCTGGCGTTCCGCATCGACGAGGTGATCGGGCAGGCCGAGCGGGTCGACGACATCCTGCGCGGCATCGACCGCCCCGCCGAGTGAGCCGCGCCCGGCCCGCGGGGCCCGACGGGCTGGCCGTCGTCGACAAGCCGGCCGGCTGGACCAGCCACGACGTGGTGGCCAAGGCCCGGGGCCTGCTCGGCACCCGCAAGGTCGGCCACTCCGGCACCCTCGACCCCGACGCCACCGGCGTGCTGGTGCTGGGCGTGGGCCGGGCCACCCGGCTGCTCACCTACCTGTCCGGGCTGGACAAGCGCTACGTGGGCGAGGTCGTGCTGGGCACGGCCACGTCCACGCTCGACGCCTCGGGCGAGGTCACCGGCACCTGGGACATGGCCGCCGTGGGCCCCGCCGACGTGCGCCGGGCCGCGGCCGGGCTGACCGGCGCCATCGACCAGGTGCCGCCGATGGTGTCGGCCAAGAAGGTCGAGGGCCGCCGGCTGCACGAGCTGGCCCGGGCCGGCGTCGAGGTCGAGCGGCCGGCGGTGCGGGTGCGGGTCGACGCCTTCGCGGTGGGGGAGCCGGTGGCGCCCGGCGTCTACCCGATCGACGTGACCTGCTCGGCCGGCACCTACGTCCGCTCGCTGGCCGCCGACCTCGGCACCGCCCTGGGCGGCGGCGCCCACCTGCGCCACCTGCGGCGCCTGGCCGTCGGCCCCTACGGCATCGACGAGGCGGTCCCGCTGGAGGCGCTGGCGCCCGAGCGGCTGCTGCCCCCGGCGGAGGCGCTGCGGGGCCGGCCGGCCGTGGCCGTCGGTCCCGAGGCGGCGGCCCTGGTGGCCCAGGGCCGGGTGTTCGAGCGGGCCGAGCTGGGTTTGGCCGACGAGGACGCCGGGCCGTGGGCGGTCGTCGACGGCGCCGGGTCCCTGCTGGCCGTGTACGTCCCCCACCGGGGCACGACGGTGAAGCCGGGCGTCGTCCTCGCCTGATCGTTGTCGTAGGTAACTAACTAATGTCGGCGGCGTGGATCCCTTCGCCCCGGGCCGGCTCGGCCCGATCACGCTGCGCAACCGGATCGTCAAGGCGGCCACCTTCGAGGGCCTGACCCGCGACCACCAGGTCAACGACCGCCTGGTCGAGTTCCACCGGAAGATGGCCGCCGGCGGCGTGGGCATGACCACGCTGGCCTTCTGCGCGGTGGCGCCCGACGGCTGCGCCACCCCCAACGAGCTGGTCCTGACCCCCGAGCTGGTGCCCGGGCTGGCCCGGCTGGCCGAGGCCGTCCACGCCGAGGGCGCGGCCGTCAACGTCCAGCTCGGCCACGCCGGCGCGGTGGCGGCCGGCACCGGCATCAAGGCGCTCTCGCCGTCGCCCGTGTTCAGCCCGCTGGCCATGCGCCGCACCCGGGCGGTGACGGGCGGGGAGATCGAGCGGATCATCGCCGACTTCGGCCGGGCCGCGGCGCTGGCGGCCGAGGCCGGCTTCGACGCCGTCGAGGTCCACCTGGGCCACGGCTACCTGCCGAGCGAGTTCCTCAGCCCCCGGCTCAACCGGCGCAGCGACGACTGGGGCGGGTCGCCGGAGAACCGGTCCCGGTTCCCCCGGGCCGTGGTCGCAGCCGCCCGGGAGGCCGTGGGCGACCGGCTGGCGGTCCTGGTCAAGCTCAACATGGCCGACGGCGTGCGGGGCGGCCTGTGGCTGGACGAGAGCCTGGCCTTCGCCCGCCTCCTGGCCGCCGACGGGACGGTCGACGCCATCGAGCTGACCGCCGGCAGCTCGCTCCAGAACCCCATGTACCTGTTCCGGGGCGAGGCGCCGGTGGCGGAGATGGCCCGGGCCATGCCCAAGGCCGTGCGGCCGGCGTTCCGGGTGGCGGGCAAGGCGTTCCTCAAGGAGTACCCCTTCGAGGAGGCCTTCCTCCGGCCCTACGCCCGCCAGTTCCTGGCCGCGCTGGACGTGCCGATCATCCTGCTCGGCGGGATCAACCGGCTCGACACCGTGCGGGACGCGCTCGACGAGGGGTTCGCCTTCGTCGCCCTCGGCCGGGCGCTGCTGCGGGAGCCGGACCTGGTGTCCCGGTGGCAGGCCGGGCACGAGGGCGAGTCGCTGTGCGTCCACTGCAACAAGTGCATGGCCACCATCTACCGGGGCACGCGCTGCGTGCTCGTGGAGGATGGCTAGGGCCGTCGTTGGGGTGCGTGGAGGATGGCTAGCCTCTGGATCGGTTGGGGACCGCTTCGACGAGGAGGCGTCCGTGGACGACCGAGACATGCCCGACGAGCCGCAGATCGCGGGCTCGCTGATCGACCTGATCGGCTCGACCCCGCTGCTGCGGCTCAACCGGGTCACCGAGGGCCTGGCCTGCACGGTGGCCGCCAAGCTCGAGATGCTCAACCCCGGCGGCAGCGTCAAGGACCGGCCGGCCCTGGCCATGATCGAGCAGGCCGAGGCGGCCGGCGAGCTGCGGCCCGGGGGCACGATCGTCGAGCCCACGTCGGGGAACACCGGGGTCGGGCTGGCCATCGTGGCCGCCCAGCGGGGCTACCGCTGCATCTTCGTGGTCACCGACAAGGTGGCGCCCGAGAAGGTGCGGCTGCTGGAGGCCTACGGGGCCGAGGTGGTGGTGTGCCCGGTGGCGGTCGAGCCCGACGATCCCCGGTCGTACTACTCGGTGTCCGAGCGGCTGGTGCAGGAGACGCCGGGCGCCTTCCGCCCCAACCAGTACGGCAACCGCTGGAACCCGTGGGCCCACGAGCGCTCGACCGGGCCCGAGATCTGGCGCCAGACGGCCGGCCGCATCACCCACTTCGTGGCCGGGGTCGGCACGGGCGGCACCATCACCGGCGTCGGCCGCTACCTCAAGGCGCAGAGCGACGCCGTCCAGGTGGTGGGGGCGGACCCCGCCGGCTCGGTGTACTCCGGCGGCTCCGGGCGGCCCTACCTGGTCGAGGGCATCGGCGAGGACTTCTGGCCGACCACCTACGACCCCTCGCTGGTCGACCGGGTGGTGCCGGTCAGCGACGAGGACAGCTTCCTCATGGCCCGCCGGGTCACCTGCGAGGAGGGGCTGCTCATCGGCGGCTCGGGCGGCACCGCCGTCGCCGCCGCCCTCGAGGTCGGGCGCGAGCTGGGCCCCGACGGCCTGGTGGTCGTGCTCGTCCCCGACTCGGGGCGGGGCTACCTGTCCCGCATCTTCGACGAGGACTGGATGGCCGGCTACGGGTTCCTGCGGGGCGGGGCCCACACGGTGGCCGACATCCTCGAGGCCCGCGGCGCCGACATCCCGCCGCTCGTCTACGTCCACCCCGACGACACCGTGCAGCGGGCGGTCAACGTCATGCGGGGCTACGGGCTGTCCCAGCTGCCGGTGGCCAAGGGCGAGATGCCGCTGGCCGCGGCCGAGATCCTGGGGGCGGTCGACGAGCTGGCGCTGATGGACAGGGCCTTCCACGACGCCTCGGTGCTGGCCGAGCCGGTCGAGAAGGCCATGGGGCCCCGGCTGCCCACCATCGGCGTGGGCCAGCCCATCGCCCTGGCCGTCGAGCTGCTCGACCACGCCCCGGCGCTGGTGGTGCTGGCCGGCGGCCGGCCCCGGGCCGTGCTCAGCCGCACCGACGTGCTGCGCCACCTGGCCGGGGCGGCGTCGTGACCGCCGGGGAGGGCCGGGAGGGCCGGGGGGGCCCGCCCGACGAGGAGGGGGTGGCGCGGCGGGCCGCCCGGGGCTTCGAGACCCGGGCCATCCACGCCGGCCAGGACCCCGACCCGGTGACGGGGGCCGTCGTGCCGCCGATCAGCCTGGCCACGACGTTCGCCCAGCGGGCGGTCGGCCGCCACGGCGGCTGGGAGTACAGCCGGTCGGGCAACCCCAACCGGGCCTCGCTGGAGATGTGCCTGGCCTCGCTGGAGGGGGCCCGCCACGGCCTGGCCTTCGCCTCCGGCCTGGCCGCCGAGGACGCCGTGCTGCGCCTCCAGCGGCGGGGCGCCGGCATCGTGCTGGGCGGAGACGCCTACGGCGGCACGTTCCGGCTGATCGACAAGGTCTACGGGGCCAGCGGCCACCCCTGGACGGCGGTCGACCTCACCGACCCCGCCCGCCTCGACCGCGACTGGCCCGAGGGCACGGCCATGGTGTGGGCGGAGACGCCGACCAACCCGGCCATGGACGTGGTCGACATCGCCGCCATCGCCGAGGTGGCCCACGCCCACGGCGCCCGGCTGGTGGTCGACAACACCTTCGCCACCCCCTACCTCCAGCAGCCGCTGGCGCTGGGGGCCGACGTGGTCGTGCACTCGTCCACCAAGTACCTGGGCGGCCACTCCGACGTGGTCGGGGGGTTCGTGGCCACCGACGACATCGATCTGGCCATGGACCTCGGCTTCGTGCAGAACGCGGTCGGCGCCGTGCCGTCGCCCATCGACTGCTACCTGGTGCAGCGGGGCCTGAAAACGCTGGCGCTGCGGATGGAGCGCCACTGCGACAACGCCCGGGCCGTGGTCGAGGTGCTCACCGACCACCCGGCGGTCGAGCGCGTGCTGTGGCCCGGGCTGCCCGGCCACCCGGGGCACGACGTGGCCAAGCGGCAGATGCGCGACTTCGGCGGCATGGTGTCGTGCGTGATGCGGGGCGGCGAGCCGGCGGCGCTGGCGCTGGCCGAGCGCACCGAGGTGTTCACGCTGGCCGAGTCGCTGGGCGCGGTCGAGTCGCTGATCGAGCACCCGGCCCGCATGACCCACGCCTCGGCGGCCGGCTCGCCGCTCGCCGTCGACCCCGGCCTGGTGCGGCTGTCGGTGGGCATCGAGACGGCAGACGACCTGGTCGCGGACCTGCGCCAGGCCCTCGATTCCGTGGACGCATCCGGTTGACTCCCAACCAGAAACGTCCACGGAACCGGTGATCCCGCCGGATACGCTGCCGCGCCGATGGAGGTGCTGCGCGACCTGTCCGCCTGCCCGCGTCCCCCCGCCGGCACGGCGGTGACCATCGGCGCCTACGACGGCGTCCACCTGGGGCACCGGGCGGTCATCGCCGAGGTCCGCCGGCGGGCCGCCGAGCGCGGCCTGGCCACGGCCGTGGTCACCTTCGACCGCCACCCGGCCTCGGTGGTCAGGCCCGAGTCGGCCCCCCGGCTGCTCACCGACCTCGACCAGAAGCTCGAGCTGCTGGCCGGCACCGGGGTCGACTACTGCCTGGTGATCACCTTCGACGAGGCCCGCAGCCAGGAGTCGGCCGACGACTTCGTGCGGGAGGTGCTGGCCGGCTGCCTGGCCGCCCGGATGGTCGTGGTGGGGGAGGACTTCCACTTCGGCCACGGCCGGTCCGGCAACGTGAAGCTGCTGGCCGACATGGGCGTCGACCTGGGCTTCGAGGTCGAGGGCCTGGACCTGGTCGACCGGGCGGGGGTGGCGGCCGACGCCGAGGGCGACCGCGTGTCGTCCACCCGCATCCGCCACGCCCTGGCCGCCGGCGAGCTGGCCGAGGCCAACGCCCTGCTGGGGCGGCCCCACGAGATCCGCGGCGTGGTGGCCCACGGCGACGAGCGGGGCCGCGACCTGGGGTTCCCGACCGCCAACGTGTCGGTGCCGGGCGACATCCTGCTGCCGGCCGACGGCATCTACGCCGGCTGGTTCGAGCGGGCCGACGGGTCGGTCCACCAGGCGGCCATCTCGCTCGGGCGCCGGCCCACGTTCTACGCCGAGGCCCACGCCAGCCTGCTGGAGGCCCACCTGCTCGACTTCGCCGGCGACCTCTACGGCGAGCGGGTCAAGGTGCGCTTCGTCGCCCACCTGCGGGGCGAGGTGCGCTTCGCATCGGTCGACGCACTCATCGAGCAGATCGGGCGTGATTGTGACGAGGCCCGCCGGATCTTGTCATCGAACTGACCGGGGGATGACCTGATCGGCGTCAGGTGACGCCGTACCCTTTTCCCATGGCGAGCGACGAGGGTGAGCCGGTCGCCGACGTCATCCCTCTCCCCGGGGCTGGCGCGGGCACCTCCGCGCCGCGCGGCTTCGACGACTCGGTGCTGGAGGACCTGGCCGAGCCGATCGAGGGGCCGGTCCGGGCCGCGCCGGGCACCGGTGGTCCGGTGGCGGTGCCCCGCATCGCCCGCCACGAGATCGTCCTCGACGACGAGCACCGCGTGGGGGTGGCCGTGTGCGGCCGGGGCCTGCCGATCGTGCTGGTCCACGGGTTCACCGCCGAGGGCATCCTCTACGCCCAGACGCTGTCGCGGCTGGTCGACATGGGGTTCAAGGTGATCGCCATCGACGTGGCCGGGCACGGGGCCACCCAGGGCCTGCCGCCGGGGGGCGACGACCTGGCCGCCTACACCGACCTGCTGGCCCGGGTGCTCGACGAGCTGGGCGTGCGGCGGGCCGTGTTCGCCGGCCACTCGATGGGCGGGCGGCTCGTGACCCAGCTGGCCGCGGCCGAGCCCGAGCGGGCCATCGCGGTCGTGCTCATCGACGCCATCGTGGGGGAGTGCTGGGACCGGCTGGTGCGCATCTCCCGCTTCGCCCCGCCGGTGCTGGCCGGGCTGGCGGTGCTGCTGGTGGCCGACACGCTGTCGACCCTGCCCTGGCTGGCCAACCCGGCCCAGGCGGCCAAGCTGGGCCGGCTGATCGGGCCGACGCTGCTGGGCCACGCCCGGCGGCCGTGGCGGATGCTGGGGCCGGCCGTGTCGCTCATGCGCTCCGAGCCCAGCCGGGCGCTGCTCGAGGCGCTGGCCGAGGCCCGGGTGCCGGTGGTGGTGATCCACGGCGACCGCGACCTGCCGGTGCCGTACCCCACCGCGGTCGACGCCGCCCGCCGGTCGGCGGGCACGCTGGTCACGGTCAAGGGCGGGACGCACAGCTGGGTGCTGAAGGACCCCGAGACGCTGCCGGCCATCATCGCCGAGCTGCTCGACGGCCCCCTGGCCCGGGTCAGCGCCGCCGCCCTCGGTGCCGCCGGCCTCCACCCCGGCGCGTCGCCCGAGCAGGTCGAGTCGGCGTTCCTCGGCCCCCACGCCTGGGTCCGGCGCCTGACGCCCCCGCAGGAGCTGCGCACCGGCACGACCCGCCACCACCAGGCCCGCTACCGCTGGACGGTCCAGGAACCCGCGTAGCTCTCCGCGGGGGCCAGGCACGGGGTCGCCTCGCCTCCGGCGAGAAGGCCCGGTGCGGGGCGAGGGCGGTGTTCGGCGACTCACGGGCGTCGTGCGCCGGCGGGCGACGGCCGGCAGGGGCAGTGACCCGGGGCCCGGTGACCGCCCGGCGGCCGGCGCGAACGCTGGCGGGCCGGTGGTCACCTGCCATTGCCGGCCGTCGCCCGCCTGCCTCCGACGCCCGGGAGTCGCCCCGCACCGCCCCGGCGCGGCACCGGGTCGTCTCGCCGGAGGCGAGGAACAGCCACCCGCCAGACCCGTGGTCCCGGTCGGTCGGGTTCGGCGCGGCGGCGGGTTGACACGGCCCGGGCCGGCTGCGCAATATCCCTATGTGACTAGTTATTTGGTGATTCCGGGATGATCCCGCTGCGGTTGGACTCGGGGAGTGGGGTGCCGCCCTATCTCCAGGTCGCCGAGCAGGTGCGGCACTTCATCGTGTCCGGCGTGCTGGCGCCCGGGGACCAGCTGCCCACGGTGAAGGAGGTGGTGGCCACTCTGGCCATCAACCCCAACACGGTGTTCAAGGGCTACCGCGAGCTGGAGCGGGAGGGGTTGGTCGAGGGCCGGCCGGGAGCGGGCACCTTCGTTCTGCGCCGGCCCGACGGCCCCCGGCCCGGCGACCTGGCCTCGCTCGGGCGGGCGCTCGACCGCTGGGTGGCCCAGGCCCGGGCCGCCGGCGTCGACGACCGGGCGATCGAGGCGATGGTCCGGGCCGCCCTGCGCGCCGGCGGCGACGAGGCGGAGGCGATCGCGTGACCGCCGCCGACGCCACCGTCGCCATCGAGGCCGACGGCCTGGGCAAGCGCTACCGGCGGGGCTGGGCGGTCGAGGACTGCAGCTTCCGCCTCCCCGCCGGCCGGGTGTGCGGCCTGGTCGGCGCCAACGGGGCCGGCAAGTCCACCCTGATCCGCATGCTGGCCGGCCTGGCCCGGCCCACCGCCGGGCGGGCCGCGGTCGACGGCCGGGCCCCCGACGGCAACGACCCCGAGTTCCTCCGCTCGGTCGGCTACCTGGCCCAGGACGTCCCGCTCTACCCCCGCTGGACCGCCCGCGCCCACCTGGCGCTCGGCGCCGCGCTCAACCCCGCCTGGGACCAGGACCTGGCCCGCGACCGCCTCGACCTGCTCGGCATCCCCCTCGACCAGCGGGTCGAGCAGCTGTCGGGCGGCATGCGGGCGCAGGTCGCCCTGGCGGTGGCCATCGGCAAGCGGCCGCGGGTCCTGCTGCTGGACGAGCCGGTGGCGGCGCTCGACCCGCTGGCCCGGCGCGAGTTCCTGGCCAGCCTGGCCGTGCTGATGGCCGGCCACGACCTCACCGTGCTGCTGTCCAGCCACCTCCTCCCCGACCTCGAGCGCATCTGCGACCACCTCGTGGTCCTGGTCGAGGGGCGGGCGGTGCTGGCCGACGACGTCGACGAGATCATCCGCACCCACAAGCTGGTGCGGGGCCCCGAGTCCGCCCGCCGGGCGCTGGCCCGGCGGCACCGGGTGGTCGACGACGACTCGGCCGGCCCCGTGGCGTCCGCCGTCGTGCGGCTCCAGGGGCCCGAGCCCGACCCCGCCTGCGAGCTGCACGACCTCTCGCTGGAGGACATCGTGCTGGCCTACCTGGCCGGCGCCCGGGCGGCCCGCACCGTCCCGGACCTGGCCCTCGCCGGCGCGGGGGAGGGGCGATGACCTGGCTCGTCTGGCGCCAGCACCGGGCCCAGGTGGCCTGGGCCGCCGGCGCGCTGGCCGTGTTCGCGGCGGCGATCGCGATCACCGGCGTCCACATGGCCGATCTGTACGGCGCGGCGGTGCGCGACGACGGCAGCGCCGGCCCCCGCCTGCTCGACCACCTCTTCGACGGCTACGGCGCCATCATCGACACGGTCCACCTCACGCTGCTGCTGCCGGTCGTGCTCGGCGCGTTCGTGGCCGCCCCCCTCATCGCCCGCGAGGCCGACCTGGCCACCGACGCCCTGGTGTGGACCCAGTCGGTCACCCGCCGCCGCTGGCTGGCCGCCAAGCTGGCAGCCGTCGTCGGCGGCTGCGTCGCGCTGGCCGCCGGGGTGTCGGCGCTGGTGACCTGGTGGTCGGGCACGCCCAACGCGCTGGGCGGCGACCGCTTCCACGGGGCCCAGTTCGACACCCAGAACCTGACGCCGGTGGCGTTCACGCTGTTCGCCGTGGCCCTGGGGCTGGCGGCCGGGGCCGCGCTGCGGCGGACGCTGCCCGCCGTCGTCGCCACCGTGGTCGGCTACGTCGCCGTGCGGATGGCGGTCGGGATCTTCGTGCGCCCGCACTGGCTGGCGCCGCTCCACCGCACCGGCGGGGCGGGCCCGGACGCCCGGCTCCGCTCCGGCTCGTGGCTGGTGAAGTCGGACCTGCTCGACCCGTCCGGTCACGCCGTCGGGGTCCGCCTGGCGGTGCCCAGGTCGTGCGCCCGGGTGTCGGCCCAGGCGATCGACGGGTGCATGACCCGCGCCGGGTTCCGGACCGTCATCACCTACCACCCGCCCGGTCACTACTGGCCGATGCAGCTCGCCGAGAGCGGGCTGTTCGTCGCGCTCGCCGCCGGGCTGCTCGCCTTCGCGGTGGTGCGGACGCTACGGGCCGAGCCCTGAGGTCGAGGAATTTCGCCGATCCTCGCTGCACGCTGATAACCTTGTTCGACGCTCCGCACCAGGCGCAGGGCGACGGTACCGGTCACCAGAGACGATTCTCCGGAGACGGTGTCGCCCTCGGCACTCCCAGCCGAGCGGGTCGCGGGGCAGGGTAACCAGTCACCCACACGAAGGAACACGCGTGTCCGACCAGATCGACGCGGCGAAGTCCGCCATCATCGCCGACAACAAGCTCCACGACTCCGACACGGGATCGCCCGAGGTCCAGATCGCGCTGCTCACCGCACGCATCAACCACCTCAACGACCACCTGTCGAAGCACAAGAAGGACCACCACAGCCGGCGCGGCCTGCTGATGCTGGTGGGCCGTCGGCGGCGGTTGCTCGACTACGTCCGCTCGAACGACGTCGAACGCTACCGGGCGATCATCGCCCGCAACGGTCTCCGCCGGTAGGCGGCCACCACACCCAGAGCGGCCCCCCGGGGCCGCTCTGTCGCATACTGACACCAACAACATCCCTGGCAGCGTGAAGGTCAGCTGCCAGTCGCCACCCCCCGCCGCCGGCGGTGGGCGCCGACTGGGAACTGGCCCCGCTGCCCGATCCGGCGGAGGATCCGCCGGGAAGGAGAGCGACCGATGGCTGATCCCATCGCCGTGTCGACGCCGGTATCCGGCACCGACGCCACCCTGAGTTTCGAGACCGGCAAGCTGGCGTTCCAGAGCCAGGGCTCGATCCTCGCCCGCCTCGGCAAGACCGAGGTGCTCGTCACCGCCAACGCCTCCCACGGCGTGCGCGAGGGCATCGATTTCTTCCCCCTCACCATCGACGTCGAGGAGCGGATGTACGCGGCCGGGCGCATCCCCGGCAGCTTCTTCCGCCGGGAGGGCCGGCCCACCGACCTCGCCATCCTCACCTGCCGCCTCATCGACCGGCCGCTGCGGCCCAGCTTCGCCAAGGGCTACCGCAACGAGACCCAGGTCGTCGTGACCGTGGTCGCCGTCGACGGCGAGAACCCCTACGACGTGCTGGCGATCAACGCCGCCTCGGCCGCGCTGATGCTGTCGGGCATGCCGTTCGAGGGCCCGATCGGCGCCGTGCGCATCGCCTGGTCGTCCGAGGGCCGCTGGGTCCCGCACCCGACCTACGCCCAGGGCGACGACTCGACCTTCGAGCTCGTCGTGGCCGGGCGCCAGCTCGACGACGGCGACATCGCCATCATGATGGTCGAGGCCGGCGGCACCGAGAAGGCCTGGGAGCTGTACCAGGGCGGCACCCCGTTCGTGACCGAGGAGGTCATCGCCGGGGGCCTGGAGTCGGCCAAGACCTGGATCCGCGAGTCCATCGACGCCCAGCTCCAGCTGGTCGACGCGGCCAAGAACGCCGACCTCATCACCCCGCTCGAGTGGGAGCCCCAGGTCGACTACAGCGACGACCTGGCCGCCCGGGTCGAGGCCGTGGGCGCCGCCCGGCTCACCGAGGTGGCCGGCATCACCGCCAAGGCCGACCGCGAGCAGGCCCAGGGCGAGGCCGCCAAGGCGATCATCGACGAGCTGGGCGAGGAGTTCCCCGACCAGCAGTCCGAGATCAACAACGCGGCCCGCTCGCTGCTCAAGCAGATCGTCCGGCGCCGGGTGGTCGAGGAGGGCCTCCGCATCGACGGCCGCGGCACCAAGGACATCCGGCCGCTGTCGGCCGAGGTGGGCGTGCTGCCCACCGCCCACGGCTCGGGCCTGTTCCAGCGGGGCGAGACCCAGGTGCTCAACGTGACCACCCTGGGCATGCCCAAGACCGACCAGATCCTCGACAACCTGGGCAACCGCGACCGCAAGCGGTACATGCACCACTACAACATGCCGCCCCACGCCAACGGCGAGGTCGGCCGCGTCGGCAGCCCCAAGCGCCGCGAGATCGGTCACGGCCTGCTGGCCGAGCGGGCCCTGCTGCCGGTGGTGCCGGGCACCGACGAGTTCCCCTACGTGCTGCGGCTCGTGTCCGAGGTGCTGGCGTCCAACGGCTCGACGTCGATGGCGTCGGTGTGCTCCTCGACCCTGTCGCTGATGGACGCCGGCGTGCCGATCAAGGCGCCGGTGGCCGGCATCGCCATGGGCCTCATCTTCGCCGAGGGCAAGTACACGACCCTGACCGACATCCTCGGGGCCGAGGACGCCTTCGGCGACATGGACTTCAAGGTCGCCGGCACGTCCGACTTCGTGACCGCCCTCCAGCTCGACACCAAGATCGACGGGCTGCCCGCCGATGTGCTGGCCCAGGCGCTGCAGCAGGCCTACGAGGCCCGTACGACGATCCTCGGCGTGATGCACGACGCCATCGCCGAGCCCCGCGACGAGGTGGGCGAGACCGCCCCGAAGATCGTCAGCTTCGAGATCCCGATCGACAAGATCGGCGAGGTCATCGGGCCCAAGGGCAAGGTCATCAACGCCATCACCACCGAGACCGGCGCCGACGTCAGCGTCGACGACGACGGCATGGTCGGCCGGGTGTCGATCGGCTCCGCCGACAAGGGTGCCGTCGAGGAGGCCCGGCGCCAGATCCAGCTCATCCTCAACCCGCCGACCGCCGAGGTCGGGCAGGTGTACCCGGGCCGGGTCGTGAACATCACCAAGTTCGGCGCCTTCGTCAACATCCTCCCGGGCCGCGACGGCCTGCTCCACATCTCCAAGATCGGGGGCGGCAAGCGCATCGACCGGGTGGAGGACGTGCTCGACCTCGGCGACGAGGTCGAGGTGCGGGTCGACGACGTCGACCCCAGCGGCAAGGTGTCGCTCAGCCTGGCGTCGTCGCCCGAGCCCAAGGCCCACGGCGGCAACGGCGGCGGATCCTCCGAGGGCGGCTCGGCCAGCGAGTCGGTGAGCTTCGAGGACGAGTTCGACGCCCAGCTGCGGGGCGAGCTCGGCGACCTCGGCCCGGCCAGCGCCTCGGTGGGCGAGGGCCGCGGCGACCGCGGCGGCCGCGACCGCGACCGGGGCGACCGGGGTGGGCGCCGGCGGTCCCGCCGGTAACCGCCCGGAGCCACCCTCCATGCCGACCGCCGCACCGGCACCGACAGAGGACATCCGAGAGACCCGGCTGGGCAACGGCATCCGCATCGTCACCGAGCGGATGCCGGAGGCCCGGTCGGTGTCCCTCGGCGTCTGGGTAGGCGTCGGCGGGCGCGACGAGCCCGCCGAGCTGGCCGGCGCCTCCCACTTCCTCGAGCACCTCGTGTTCAAGGGCACGTCGACCCGCAGCGCCCGCCAGATCGCCGAGGCGGTCGACGCGGTGGGCGGCGAGATGAACGCCTTCACCAACCGCGAGCACACCGCGTACTACACGCGGCTGCCCGCGGCGCAGGCCGACCTCGGGTTCGCCATCCTGGGCGACGTCCTCACCGACCCGGCGTTCCGGCCGCCCGAGGTCGAGGCCGAGCGGCACGTGATCCTCGAAGAGATCCTGATGAACCTGGACGTGCCCGAGGATCACGTGCACACGCTGCTCGCCGAAGCGCTGTTCCCCGGCCACCCCCTCGGCCGCGAGGTGCTCGGCACCCGGGAGACGGTCGAGGCGGCCACCCGCGACGAGATCGCCGACTTCTTCGCCCACTGGTACCGGCCCCGCAACCTGGTGGTGGTGGCGGCCGGGCACCTCGACCACGACCGGGTGGTCGATGCGCTCGGCCCCACCCTGGGGGCGCAGGACGGCGGCGAGCGGCCGGTGCGGGAGCGGCCCGCCGACGCCGTCGAGCCCCGGGCCGTGCTGGACGACCCCACCGAGCAGGCCCACGTGGCCATGGGGTGGCGGGCCGTCGACCACTTCGACGACGACCGCTACGCCCTCATGGTCGCCAACCAGGTGCTCGGGGGCGGCATGTCGAGCCGCCTGTTCCAGCAGGTCCGCGAGGAGCGGGGCCTGTGCTACTCGGTGTACTCGTGGGCCTCGACCTAACAGGACGCGGGCTGCGCCGGCATCTACGCCGGCACGGCGCCGTCCCGGGTGGGCGAGCTGCTCAGCGTCGTCGACGACGAGGTGGCCAAGCTGGTGGCCTCGGGCGTGACCGAGGGCGAGATGGCGGTGGCCAAGGGCTTCATCGAGGGCTCCCTGGTGCTGGGCCTGGAGGACTCGGGCTCACGCATGGCCCGCCTGGGCCGCAGCCTGATGGCCCGCGACGAGATCGTCACCGTCGACGAGCAGCTGGCCCGGGTCCACGCGGTCACGGCCGACGACGTCGCGGCGGTGGCCGCCCGCGTCTTCGGCGGCCCCCGCGCGCTGGCCGTCGTCGGCCACGTGGACGACGCCGTCCTGACTTGACGCCGGCCGGCGGCGGACCGCCGGCCGGCGGTCCGCTCAGGTGCCGTCGCCGTCGAGGACGCTCGCCACCGGCACGACCTGGATCTCGGGCGCGTCCGGGAAGAGCTTCTGCCAGGTCTCGACCCGCTCGTCGGCGTCCTGGGCCGCCACCAGGTCGAGGGCGTCGGTCCGGTGCTTGGTCTTCGCGACCCGGGTGTCGGTCCTGGCGTCCCGGTCGACGAGGTCGAGGGCCTGCAGCGCCGACACGTAGGGGTCGACCGCATCCGCCTGGCCGAGCAGCGCCTCGACCACGAGGTTGTCGGTGCGCAGCACGACGCTGGATCTGTCCATGATCACGCCCTGGATCTCGGGCCCGTCGCCGTTGTCCGAGAGGGCGCCGTGGTCGAACCGCCAGCGGACCGAGGGATCGAGGACCGACCCCTCGAACTGCAGGGTGCCGTCGGCCTCCAGCGTCGCGTCCTTCCAGGCGTAGCGGATGCCGCTGGGCTTGACGCCGACCTGGAGGGTCGTGACCAGGTCCTCGTTCACGTCGATCCGCTGGGCGCACAGGCTGAGCACCTGGCGGGCGACGGCCTCGCGCTGGCGCGGTGCGACGTGCTTGGCCAGCAGCCGGCCGAGGTCCGAGATCGGCACGATCTCGGCGGAACCCGGGTTGCCGTTGTAGAACGCCACCTGGATGTCCCGCAGGACCACGTAGGTGTCGTAGGTCTGGTTCAGCTCGCGGTAGACGAAGTTGAGGACGCGGCGGAGGTTGGTGTTGCTCAGCTCGCGCACGGTGCTCGTCGCCGTCCCCGCCTCGCTCGCGGTCGACGACGACGCGGAGACCGACTGGCGCCGGCTGTTGTTGACCTGGGCGGCGTGCTCCGCCGCCGTCTGGCTCACCTGGTTGCTGAACCGCTGGCTCGCGTCCTGGTGGTTGGCGGTGAAGCCGGCGGAGGCCGACGCCGATCCCGTGACCAGCCCGAAGACGCTGGTGCCGGCCGACGCGCTGGTCGCGAACGACGCGGAGAACCCGCCCTGGCTCTGGAACGCCGCGCCGGTGGAGCTCATCACGCCCGTCGTGAAGCGGGTCTGGGCCGCGGTGTCGGACGAGTCGAAGATCGACGTGGCGTCGTCGCGCGTCGCCGACGCGGACCGCCAGGTCTCGATCGTGATCGTCGTCTTCTCGCCGGGCAGGAGCGAGAAGGTCTGGAGGGTGCGGCCGAGGCCGTAGTCCCCCAGGTAGAAGCGGAGCTCCCACGTCTCGACGAGGGCGATCGTCGGGGTCGGCGGCGCGACGGGATCGAACGCGATGTGGTGGATGCTGTCGCCCAGGCCGCGCACGGGCAGCGTCAGGCTCGGGGCCCGCTGGACCAGCGGCGTCGCCACCACGCTGGTGGTGAGGCCGTCGATGTAGGAGTCGATCCGCTGGCTCTGGATGACGACGTCGTCCCGCTCGTTGACCAGCGCCCGCCGCTCGAGCAGGTCGGCGGTCCCGTCCGCGGCGGCGGCGTCGACGCGCGGCTGGCCGCCGAGCAGGGGGGCGACGTTGCCGCCGACGAGGGCGACGTTGCGCAGGGACGGCCGGACGGTCGCCGGCAGGGCCCGGCGGTAGAACTCGGCGAGGCGATCGCGGTCGATCTGGGTCCGATCGCCCTCGTTCTGCACGACGCCCTGCTCGACGAGCGAGGTCCCCGCCTGGCCGGCGGCGGGGTCGAACGCCTTGCTGTCGAGCTCCAGCGGGACCACCCGGTTCATCGTGTGGGCCCCGGGGAGCGGGACATCGAGGTTGATCCGGGCGGAGTGGCCGCCCTGGCCCTCGCCGAACGCGGCGAGCGCGTCGGCGACGACCGGGATGGAGAGGTCGGGTACGTCCATGGTTGATCCCCTTGCAGGTCGGAGCGTGCATGGGGGTAGAGCCGGGCGGGCGAGGCCTGATACGCCGCCGGGGTATGAGGGCCTAGGGCCGCTCGCGCACCTCGCCGCCCGCCACGTCGACCACGCGGTCGACGCCGACGGCGCCGAGCATGTGGCGGTCGTGGGTCACGAGCAGGACGGTCCCGGGGAAGTTCTCGATCGCCGTCTCGAGTTGCTCGACCGCCTCGAGGTCGAGGTGGTTGGTCGGCTCGTCCATGACCAGCAGGTTGACGCCCCGCACCTGGAGGACGGCCAGCGTGGCCCGCGTGCGCTCACCGGGCGACAGCGTCTCGGGCGACCGGCTCACGTGGTCGGCGCCCAGGCCGAACTTGGCCAGCGCCGAGCGGGCCGCGGCCCGGTCGGCGACCCCGGTGGCGGCGTGGAACCCGTCGAGCAGCGTCGGCGCCCCGGCGAACAGGTCGCGGCCCTGGCTGATCTCGCCCACCACCACGCTCGGCCCCAGCCAGCGGGTGCCCGACGCCAGGGGCAGCCGGCCGAGCAGCGCAGCCAGCAGCGTCGACTTGCCCGACCCGTTGGCCCCGACCACCGCCACCCGGTCGCCCCACCGCACCTCCAGCGACGCCGGCCCCAGCACGAACGGGGGACCGCCGTCCTCGCTCGGCCGCTCGACCACGGCCTCGGCCAGGCGGGCCACCACGTCGCCGGCCCGCCCGGCGTCGGCGATGGTGAGCCGCAGGTCCCAGCCCTCCCTCGGCTTGTCGACCACGTCCAGCCGGGACAGCGCCTTGTCGGTGATCTTGGCCTTGGCCGCCACGTGCTCGGAGCTCTGGGCGTTGCGGTAGCGGATGAACTTGTCGGTCTCGCCCGAGCGCTTGGCCACCCGCACGCCCTTGTCGGCCCACTGGCGCTGGGTGCGGGCCCGGGCGGCCAGCGTGGCCCGCCGCTCCTGGTAGACCCGGTAGTCCTGCTCGGCGTGCTCGCGGGCCAGGCGCCGCTCGTCGAGGTAGGCCAGCCAGCCGCCCTCGTAGCGGGTCAGCGCGTGGGCGTGGGCATCGATCTCGGCGACCGCGGTGATCGTCCGCTCGAGGAAGGCCCGGTCGTGGGAGACGACCATGACCGGGCCGTCGAGGCCGGTGACGAACCGCTCCAGCCGGTCGAGGCCGGCCAGGTCGAGGTCGTTGGTCGGCTCGTCGAGCAGGAAGACGTCGAAGCGGGCCAGCAGCAGGGCCGCCAGCTGGGCCCGGGCCGCCTGCCCGCCCGACAGCGAGGCCACCGGCCGGTCGAGCAGCCGGGCCGGCAGGCCCAGGTCGTCGGCCACGGCGCCGGCCCGGGTGTCGAGGTCGGCGCCGCCCAGCGCCATCCACCGGTCGAGCGCCCCGGTGTAGGCCTCCGCGTCCGTGCCGTCGCCCTCGCCGAGCGCGACGGTGGCGGCGTCGAGCGCGGCCGACGCCTCGGCCACGCCGGTGCGCCGGGCCAGCATCGCCCGCACGGTCTCGCCGGGGCGGGGCGCCGGCTCCTGGGGCAGGTAGCCGACGGTGGCGGTGGGCGGGGCCAGCCGCAGCCGGCCGCCGTCGGGCGGGCGCAGCCCGGCCAGCACCCGGAGCAGCGTCGACTTGCCCGACCCGTTGGGCCCGACGAGGCCGATCCGGGCGCCGGGCGCGAGCACGAGGTCGACCCCGGCCAGCAGCGGCCGGGGCCCGGCGGCGACGCTGAGGTCGCGGGCGGTGAGGGTGGCGAGCGAGGCGAGGGGGGACACGGCCGTTCGAACCTACCCGCGCCCCGGTGTCCCCACCGAGGGTGTTTCCCCTGGCCGCTAGGGTGCGGCCATGACCGTACGAGTGGGCGTGTTCGGCGCGGGCGGGCGGATGGGGGCGACGGTGTGCCGGGCGGTGGCCGGCGACCCCGACCTGGACCTGGTGGCGGCCATCGACCCCCACCACTCGGGCATGGACCTGCGCCACGTCACCGGCGTCGACGTCGACGTCCACATCCACCCCGACCCGACCGCGCTGCCCGAGGGCGGCATCGACGTGGTGGTCGACTTCACCGTGCTCGGTGCCGCCCGCAAGAACCTGGCCTGGGCGGCCGAGAACGGGGTCCACGCGGTGGTCGGCACCACCGGGTTCACCCGCGACGACCACGAGCAGCTGCGGGGGATGTTCACCCACAGCAACTGCATCATCGCCCCCAACTTCGCCATCGGCGCGGTGCTGATGATGCGCTTCGCCGAGCTGGCCGCCCGCTGGTTCGAGACGGCCGAGATCATCGAGCTGCATCACGACGCCAAGGTCGACGCGCCCTCGGGCACCGCGCTGCTGACCGTGGCCCGGATGGCGGCCGCCTCCGACCGCTGGGCCGCCGATCCGACCCGCACCGAGACCCTGCCGGGGGCCCGGGGGGCCAAGGGGCCGGGCGGCATCCCGGTCCACTCGGTGCGG
>DATFRN010000233.1:0-17208 GCA_035263165.1 Acidimicrobiales bacterium
CTGGTCCCGGCCGACGCCCGGGTCTACCCGGTCGGGCGGCTCGACGCCGACACGGAGGGCCTGCTGCTGCTGACCAACGACGGCGAGCTGGCCCACCGCCTGACCCACCCGTCCTTCGGGGTGGACAAGGAGTACCTGGCCGAGGTGGAGGGCACGCCGTCGCGGGGCGCCGTGCGGCGGCTGCGGGAGGGGGTCGAACTGGAGGACGGCGTGACCGCGCCGGCCAAGGTCTCCCTGGTCGACCCCCACACCCTGCGCATCACCATCCACGAGGGCCGCAACCGCCAGGTCCGGCGCATGTGCGCCGCCGTCGGCCACCCGGTGCGGCGCCTGGTCCGCACCCGGATCGGCCCGCTCGCGGAGCGCCGGCTCGCCCCCGGGGAGTGGCGGGCGCTGACCCAGGCCGAGGTGCGGGCGCTGGAGCGGGCGGCCGTCCCGGATCGCGGTCGTCGCCCCCGGCGCCGCTAATCTTCCGGGGTCTATGTCCCTCGCCGTCCGCGCCCTCCGGGGCGCCACCACCGTCGATCGCGACGAGACCGAGCACCTGTACGAGCGGGTGATCGCCCTGCTCGAAGCGCTCTTCGAGCGCAACCCGATCCACCACGACGACCTCATCAGCGTGCTGTTCACCGCCACCGACGACATCCACTGCGCCTTCCCCGCCACCGCGGCCCGCAAGTTCGGGCTGGGCGACATCCCGCTCATGTGCGCCCGCGAGCTGGACATCGAGGGGGGCACGCCCCGCTGCATCCGGGTGCTGATCCACCTCAGCACCGACGTCGCCCGCGACCAGCTGCACCACGTCTACCTCGAGGGCGCGCGCGGCCTGCGCGACGACCTTCCGGCTTGATGGCCGGCGGCTGACGTGGTCCTCGGACGCCCGCCCGCACCGGGCCGCGCCGTGGTGGTCGGCACCGGCCTCATCGGCGGGTCGATCGGCATGCGCCTGCGCCGGGTGGGCTGGCACGTCACCGGCCGCGACCGCGACCCCGAGCGGGCCGCCCGGGCCCTCGAGCTCGGCGCGCTCGACGAGGTCGGCGACGACGCCCTGGCCACGATCACGTTCGTGGCCACCCCCGTGTCGGCCATCGCCGACGAGGCCCGCCGGGCGCTCGGCAGCGGCAGCGGGCTGGTCACCGACGTCGGCGGGGTGAAGTCGTCGGTGGTCGAGGCCGTGGCCGACGGCCGCTTCGTGGGCGGGCACCCGATGGCGGGCTCCGAGCAGGAGGGGGTCGAGGGCGCCTCGCCCGACCTGTTCGAGGGGGCCACCTGGGTGCTCACGCCCACCGAGGGCACCGACGCGGCCGCCTACGCCCAGGTGCGCCAGATCGTGGGCACGCTCGGCGCCGAGGTGGTGGCGCTGACCCCCGAGCGCCACGACGAGCTGGTGGCGGTGGTGTCGCACGTGCCCCACCTGGCGGCGGCGACGCTCATGCAGCTGGCCGACGTCCGCAGCGAGGAGCACCGGGCGCTGCTGCGCCTGGCCGCCGGCGGCTTCCGGGACATGACCCGGGTGGCGTCGGGCAGCCCGGTGATCTGGCCCGACATCTTCAGCGACAACCGGACCGCCATCCTCGACGTGCTCGACGAGCTGGTGACGGCGCTGGGCCGGGTGCGCGAGCTGGTGGCCGCCGACGACCGCAAGGAGCTGCTGGCCGCGCTGGAGCAGGCCCGCTCCGCCCGCATGAACCTGCCCGCCCGGTTCACGACCGCGGCCGACCTGTGCGAGGTCCGCATCCCGGTGCCCGACCGGCCCGGGGTGGTGGCCGACGTGGCCATCCTGGCGGCGGACCTCGACGTCAACATCGTCGACCTCGAGATCGCCCACTCCACCGAGGGCCCCCAGGGCGTGCTGGTCATGCTGATCGCCAGCTCGTCGGCGGACGTCTTCCACGAGGGCCTGCTGGCCCGGGGCTACCGGCCCGCGGTGCTGCCGATCGATGGCTGAGCCCGACGCCCCCCGGGCGGTCGTGCCGCCGGCCGGGCCGCTCGACGCCACCGTCACCGTGCCCGGGTCCAAGAGCCTGACCAACCGGGCGCTGGCCTGCGCGGCGCTGGCCGACGGGACGTCCACGCTGACCGGGGCGCTGGCGGCCGACGACACCGACGCGATGGCCACCGCGCTGGCCGCGCTGGGTGCCGGCGTCGAGCGGGCCGACGGCGGCACCCGGCTGACCGTGGCCGGCACCGGCGGGCGGCTGCGCCCCGGGCCCCTGGCCCTGGACATGCGCCAGTCGGGGACGACGGCCCGGTTCCTCGCCCCGGTGGTGGCGCTGGGGACGGGTGCCTACACGCTGGACGGCGCGGCCCAGCTGCGGGCCCGACCCATGGGGCCGGTGCTCGACGGGCTGCGGGCGCTGGGGGCCGGCGTCGAGCACCACGGGGCGCCCGGGTGCCTGCCGGTGACGATCACGGCGCCCGGCCCGGGCGGCGGCCCGGCCGCCGGGGGCACAGTCGCCGTGGCGGGGGACGAGTCCAGCCAGTACCTGTCCGGCCTGCTGCTGGCCGCGCCCTACCTGCGCGGGGGGCTGCGGATCGAGGTCACCACCCGCCTGGTGTCCCGGCCCTACGTCGAGCTCACCGGGGCGGTGATGGCCGCCTTCGGCGTGGAGGTGGCCGAGGCGCCGGGGCCGGCGTTCGTCGTGCCCGCCGGCGCGTACCGGGCCAGCGACTACACGGTCGAGCCCGACGCCTCGTCCGCCGCCTACCTGCTGGCCGCGGCCGCCCTGGTCGGGGGGCGGGTGACCGTGGCCGGGCTGGGGGAGGGCAGCCGCCAGGCCGACGCCCGCTTCGCCGACCTGCTGGCCCGCATGGGCGCGACGGTCGAGCGCACCGCCACCGCCACCACCGTGGCCGGCGACCCCGGCGGCCGGCTGGCCGGGCTGGGCGACGTGGACCTGGCCGACATGCCCGACATGGCGCCCACGCTGGCCGTGCTGGCCGCCTTCGCGGACGGTCCGACCCGGGTGACCGGCGTCGGGTTCATCCGGGGCCACGAGACCGACCGCATCGCCGCCGTGGTCACCGAGCTGGGCCGGCTGGGGGTGGGCGCCGAGGCCGAGGCCGACGGCTTCGTGGTGCGGCCGCGCGCCATCCACGGGGGCGAGGTCGCCACCTACGACGACCACCGCATGGCCATGAGCTTCGCCCTGGCCGGCCTGCGGGTGCCGGGCGTGACGATCGCCGGGCCGGGCTGCGTGGCCAAGACGTTCCCCGGCTTCTGGTCGGCGTTGGACGGCCTGGGAAGTCCGAGGCTTCGCCGAAAGGCGTAGCCGTGGCCCGAGCGGCCCGCTGCAAAGCAGCAGGAGCGGGGAGCACAGACCCCGGCGGCTGGGATGGCGCAAGTGAACCGCGCACGCTCTAACGTGCGGTCCTCGTGAGAGTGATCGCCATCGACGGGCCGGCGGGCTCCGGCAAGTCGACCGTCGCCCGGCGGCTCGCCGACCGCCTCGGGCTCGACTACCTCGACACCGGGGCCATGTACCGGGCCGTGACGTTCGCCGCGCTGCGCCGGGGCATCGACCCCGCCGACGTCGAGCCGGTCGAACGGCTGGCCACGGCGGTCGAGTTCGAGGTGGCTCCGGACAAGGTCGTGGTCGACGGCGTCGACGCCACCATCGAGATCCGGGGGCCCGAGGTCTCGCGGGCGGTGTCGCTGGTGGCCGCCAACCCGGGCGTGCGGCGCGAGCTGGTCCGGCGCCAGCGGGAGTGGGCCCAGGCCCACGACGGCGGGGTGATCGAGGGGCGGGACATCGGCTCGGTCGTGTTCCCCGACGCCGCGCTCAAGGCCTACCTCAACGCCCGCCCCGACGTGCGGGCCGAGCGCCGGGCCGCCGAGGTGACCGACCTCGACTACGAGACCGTGGCCGCCGACATGGCCCGGCGCGACGCCCTCGACCAGGGCCGGGACGTCAGCCCGCTGCTGCGGGCCGACGGGTCGTTCGAGCTCGACACCAGCGACATGACCGTCGAGCAGATCGTCGACGACCTGGTGGGGAGGCTGCCCGATGGCTGACGTCGCCCCGCCGGACGCGGCCGACGCCGCGGGCGACAAGCCCGAGGCCCGGGTCGAGGCCGTCGACGTCCACCCGCCCACCCGGCTGGAGCGCACGTCCTACGGCGCGCTCCGGGGCCTGGCCGCCGGGCTGGCCAAGGTCATCTTCCGGCTGGAGGTGCGGGGGACCGAGCACCTGCCCACCCAGGGGCCGTTCGTGCTGGCGCCGGTGCACCGGTCCAACATCGACTTCCTGCTCACCGCCATGGTGCGCCGGCCCCGTATGCGCTACATGGGCAAGGCGTCGATCTGGAAGTACCCCCGGCTCGGCCAGTTCTTCTCCCTGCTGGGCGCCTTCCCCGTGCACCGGGGCACCGCCGACCGCGAGTCGCTGCGCACCTGCATGGAGATCATCGAGAACGGCGAGTCGCTGGTCATGTTCCCCGAGGGCAGCCGGCGCAGCGGGCCCGTGGTCGAGGACCTGTTCGACGGGCCGGCCTACGTGGCCGCCCGGATGGGGGTGCCGGTGGTGCCGCTCGGCATCGGCGGGTCCGACAAGGTGATGCCGCTCGGGTCGAAGATGATCAAGCCGCACAAGGTCGTGATGATCGTGGGCGAGCCCGTGCGGCCGCCGGCGGGGGACGGCTCGGGGCGGGTCAAGCGCCGGGCCGTGCGGGAGATGACCGAGGAGCTGCGGGAGCGGCTCCAGGCGCTCTACACCGAGGCCCAGCAGGCCGCGGGCTGAGCGCTCGGGCTCAGGCCAGCATCGCCAGCACGTCGCTGGCCGCCAGCTGGCGGTCGTTGACCACCGGCCGGCCGGGGACCGCGCCGCCTAGCGCCCAGGTGGCGGCCACGTCCACGCCGGCCAGCAGGTCGCGCAGCTCGCGGGGCGGCGGGAAGTACTCGTCCTCGTCGGTGATCGTGACCTCCTCGACGCCCTCGGCGGGGTCGAGGCGGGCGATGACGGCCTCGACCAGCTCCTCGGGGGCGGAGGCGCCGGCGGTCACCCCGATCGTGCCGGCCAGGTCGCCGGGCAGCTCGTCGGGGGTGTTGATGCGCAGCACCCGGGCGCAGCCCGAGGACCGGGCCAGCTTCTCCAGTGCCCGGGTGTTGGACGAGTTGGCCGAGCCGATGACGACCACGGCGTCGCAGCGAGGGGCGATCTCGGCCAGGGCCGACTGGCGGTTGGTGGTGGCGAAGCACAGGTCGCTGCGGCCGGGGCGCCACAGGCCGGGGAAGCGCTCGGCGGCCCGCTCGGCGATGGCCGACCACTCGCGGTGGGAGAGGGTGGTCTGCGCCAGCAGCGCCACCGGCTCGTCACCGCCGGCGGCGGGCAGGGCGTCGACGGCCTCGACCGACTCGACCAGGTCGATGGCGTCGGGCGCGACGGCCATCGTGCCGACGGCCTCCTCGTGGCCCTCGTGGCCGACGTAGACGATGCGGTAGCCCTTGCCGGCCCGGGTCTTGACCTCGTGGTGGACCTTGGTGACCAGCGGGCAGACGGCGTTGACGACGTAGCTGCCCCGCTCCCGGGCGGCGGTGACGACCTCGGGCGCCGAGCCGTGGGCGGACAGCATGATCGGCCGGCCGGGCGGCACATCGGCGATGTCGTCGACGAACACGACCCCGAGGTCCCGGAACCGGTCGACGACCAGCCGGTTGTGCACGATCTCGTGGTAGCAGTAGACGGGCGGCTCGAAGGCGCGCACCATCCAGGCCAGGGCCTTGATGGCCATCTCGACCCCGGCGCAGAACCCCCGGGGCGCGGCGAGCAGGACCTTGTCGACCGGCATCCGGGACCACGCTAGCGAGGCCCGGCCGGCGGCCCTCCGTCGGACGATGGCGCCCATGAACGGCGGAGCGCACGGCCGCGGCGGCGGCCCTGGCGGTCGCGGCGGTGGCCATCGCCCCGGCCTGCGGCGGCAACGTCGGCCCCGGCGACGCCTTCAGCGCCTACTGCCACGCCGTTGGGGACGCCCTTGGGGACCAACCGCCGCCGCTCGCCGACCGGGCGCTCGACCCCCGCTGACCGCTACTCCGCCTGGACCAGGTCCGGGTCGAGGATGCCGCTGCGGGCGAGCCAGCGGCCGATCTCGGCGGAGACGTTGCGGCCCGTGGCGATGGCGGGGGCGTCGTGGGCGGTGGCGATCTTCTCGTTCAGGCGCTCGATGGCCTTGCGGGTCGAGTCGCGGGACCGGCCGAGGCGGTTGGCCGCCTCGTCGTGGGCCCTCGGCTCCAGCGTCGCCGGGCGGGGGAGGCGGGCGAAGTCCCGGTAGTACGCCCGGGCGACCGCCCGCTCCAGCGGGGTCAGGGTCAGCACCACTGCGCCGTCGAGGCCGGCCGTGGACTCCTCCGGAGGGTCATCCTCGTCGGCCGGCAGCAGCAGCGGGCCGGGCAGCGTGGCCGGGCCCTGGTGGTCGCTGGTCACGCAGACCACGTGGAACCGCTGGCCCGGCCGGCCCACGCCGTAGCTCCAGCGGTGGCGGACCGGCACCCAGGCCCGGCCCGGCTCCAGGGGGACCTCCTCGTAGCCCGGCTCGTACACGGTCAGCAGGCCCGGCTTGTCGCTCACGTTGAGCGTGCGCCAGCGGGCGCCGTCCCAGCTCAGCTCCACGTGGGCGGCCGAGACCGTCCACCGCCCCTGCACCCGCTGGTGCCCTATGCGGACGTCGTTGTGCCGCGCCCGCCCGATGCGCACCACCCGGGGGCGGTCGAAGCTGGCGGTCCAGGGTCCCGGGTGGGCCCGCACCCGGAGGGTCACGGGTCCCCGGCGCCCACCACGACGACGGTGACGTTGTCGGTCGCCCCCGCGGCCAGCGCCTCGGCCACCAGCCGGCGGGCGATGGTCGGGGGCTCGGGTGTGTCGGCCACGACCTCCATGATGGCCTCCCCGTTGAGCACGCCGATGCCATCGCTGGCCAGGACCAGCCGCCCGCCCCGCGGCAGGGGGACCAGGGCGATGTCGGCCGCCGGCGCCTCGGCCGCCCCGATGGCCCGGGTGATCAGGTGGCGCCCGGGCGAGCGCCGGCCCTCCTCGGCGGTCAGGACGCCGGCCCGGACCAGCTCGGCGGCGGCGTTGTGGTCCTCGGTCACCCGGACGGCGACGGTCGGCCCGACCAGCCAGGCCGGCGAGTCGCCCACGTTGGCCACCAGCCACAGCCGGCCGCCGGGCTCGACCGCCACCGCGAGGGTGAGGGTGGCCGCCATCGTCGCCACCCGGCCGTCGGCGGCCTGGCGGTCGCGCACGGCCTCGTGGGCGGCGTCCACGGCCCGGAGGACCAGGGCCTCGTCGGGCGCCGGGCCGGCGGTCGCCAGCCGGGACCCGACGGCGTCGACGGTGAGGGTGGCGGCCAGCGCGCCACCCGGCTGCCCCCCGGCCCCGTCGCTCACCACCGCCCACGTCGGCCCCGCCGCGCACCGGTCCTGGTTGTCGGGCCGGGGGCCGGTGGCGGTGGCCCAGCCGTGCGTCACACCCATGAGGTAAGGATCCGGCAGGTGAACGGGCACGGAAAGGGCCAGGGATGGCCCCTCCAGACCGTGCGCGGACAGGCACGTCATCACGGCCACCGTGGTCTGTGTCTCCCGCTCTTGCTGCTACGCATCGGGCCGCTCGGGCCACGGCTGCGCCTGCAGCGCAGCCTCAGGCCGTAAACTGTCAGGTCTATGTCCGCGCCCCGAGTCGTCGCCGTCGCGCCCGGATCGCCGGCCGAGGCCGTCGGTCTGGTCGAGGGCGACGAGATCGCCTCGATCGACGGCGAGGTGCCCCGCGACCTGCTCGAGTGGCGGTCGCTGGTCGACGGCGGCCACCTGGCCCTCGACGTGCGCCGGGGCGGCCTGGAGATGGCGGTCGAGGTCGACAAGCGGCCGGGCGAGCCGCTCGGGGTCGAGGTCCACTCGGCCCTGTTCGACCGGGTGCGCACCTGCGACAACCACTGCGAGTTCTGCTTCATCTACCAGCTGCCCCCGGGCCTGCGCCGCAGCCTGTACCTCAAGGACGACGACTACCGGCTGTCGTTCCTCTACGGGAACTTCACCACCCTGACCCGCTTCACCGAGGCCGACCTCGAGCGGGTGGTGAGCGAGGGGCTCAGCCCGCTGTACGTGAGCATCCACGCCACCGACCCCGGCGTCCGGGCCGAGATGCTGCGCAATCGGCGGGGCGCCACGAGCCTGCGCTGGCTGCGGGCGCTGCTCGACCACGGCGTCGCCGTCCACGGCCAGGTCGTGGTGTGCCCGGGCCTCAACGACGGCGCCGTGCTCGACGACACCCTGGCCGGCGTGCTGGACCGCTTCCCCGAGCTGGCGTCGCTGGCCGTCGTGCCCCTCGGCGTGTCCCGGTTCAACCGGGAGGCCCGCATGCGGCCCCACACCGTCGAGGAGGCGGAGGCGGTGGTCGACGCCGTGGCCGACTGGCAGGACGTCTACGCCACGGTGCTCGGCCGCCGGCTGGTGTTCGCCGCCGACGAGTACTACCTGCTGGCGGGGCGTCCCTTCCCGCCGGCACAGCACTACGGCGACTTCCCGATGTACGAGGACGGCATCGGCATGGCGCGGGCCTTCGAGGCCGAGCTGACCGGTGCCGGCGACGGCGGCGCCACGGTCCGGCGGGACGACGACCCCGACCGGGGCGGCTTCTTCCGCTCGGCCGACGCCGGCTGCGGCATGGGGGCGGGCGACGGCTCGGGGTCCCGGGAGGCCGACTACGAGCCCTACCGGGGCGTGCGGGCCACCCCGGGCCAGCTGGTGCGGCTCGGGCCCCGCCGCGACGCCCCGGTCGCCATCCTCACCGGCCCGTACGGCGCCCGGGTGCTGGCGCCGCTGGTGGCCGGCCTGGGCCGGGACGACGTGCGCATCGTGGCCGTCGAGAACCGCTACTTCGGCGGCAACATCGGCGTCACCGGGCTCATGGTGGGCGAGGACCTGGCCCGGGTCCTGGCCGCCGAGCCGGCGGGCCACCGCTACCTGCTGCCCGACGTGTGCCTCACCCAGGGCGTCTTCCTCGACGGCACCGCCCCGGCCGACCTGCCCCGGCCGGTCGAGGTCGTGCCCACCGACGGCGGGGCGCTGCGGGCCGCGCTGGCCGGGAAGCGGGGCTGAGGTGGCCATCCCCGTGGTGGCCATCGTCGGCCGCCCGAACGTCGGCAAGTCCACCCTGCTCAACCGGGTGCTGGGCCGGCGGGCCGCCATCGTCGAGGAGCGGCCCGGCGTCACCCGCGACCGCAAGGACGTCGAGGCCGACTGGCTGGGCCGCCGCTTCCGGCTGGTCGACACCGGCGGATGGCTGGCCGGCGGCGACTCGCTCGACGCCAAGGTCAGCGCCCAGTCCGAGCGGGCCATCGCCGAGGCCGACGTCGTGCTGTTCGTGGTCGACGTCGTCACCGGCGTGACCGACGACGACGCCCGGGTGGCCGAGCTGCTGCGCCGGTCCGGCAAGCCGGTGCTGCTGGTGGCCAACAAGGTCGACGACACCAACCGCGAGAACCAGATCTGGGACCTGATGTCGCTCGGCCTGGGCGAGCCGTACCCGGTCAGCGCCCTCCACGGCCGGCGCACCGGCGACCTGCTCGACGTGGTCGTCGGCCTGCTGCCGCCGGCCACCGACGACGAGGCGGTCGCCGGCGACGAGCCCGCCAGCGGCGGCGAGGACGGCGACGGGGCGGTGGCCGTGGCCATCGTCGGGCGCCCCAACGTGGGCAAGTCCACCCTGTTCAACCGGCTCACCGGCGACGAGCGGGCGGTGGTCCACGACATGCCCGGCACCACCCGGGACACGATCGACACCGTGGTCGAGTCCGACCTCGGGCCGCTGCGGCTGGTCGACACGGCGGGCATGCGCCGGCGGTCCAAGGTGGGGGAGGGGACCGAGTACTACTCGCTGGTGCGGGCGCTCCAGGCCGTCGACGAGGCCGACGTGGCGCTGCTGGTCATCGACGCCACCGAGGGCGTCACCGGCCAGGACCAGCGGCTGGCCGAGCGCATCGACGCCGCCGGCTGCCCCATCGTCGTGCTGCTCAACAAGTGGGAGCTGCTCGACGCCGCGGGCCGGGCCGACCTGCGGTGGCAGGTGGAGGACAAGCTGCGGTTCGTGGGCGACGCCCCCGTGCTGCCGATCACGGCGCTGTCGGGCAAGGGCGTCCACAAGCTGTACCCGGCGCTGGCCGCCAGCGTCGACGCCTACCGGCGCCGCATCCCCACCGCCCAGGTCAACGCCGCGCTGCGGGCCGCCCAGGACGCCCAGCCCGCCCCCGGCGGCGCCCGGGTCCTCTACGCCACCCAGGGGGCGGCCCATCCGCCGACCTTCACCCTGTTCGTCAACCGCGAGTTGCCCCGCACCTATCTCCGCTATCTGGAGCGCAAGCTGCGGGAGGCGTTCGACCTGGGTGCCACCCCCGTCAAGCTGCGCATACGGCGGCGCGGTGAGTGACAGACGCGTGACAGTGGGTACGCGGGCCTCGCGAGCGCGCCTACGATCGGCTCCGACATGAAACCGATCCTGGCCCTCGTGGGGGTCGCCTCACTGGTCGCCGCACTGGTGTGGGCCCGCTCCACGCGGCGCCTGCACGTCGTCTGGAAGCGTGTCGAGGCCGAACGGGGTGTCGACGCCGACGTCACGGTGCTGGCCCGCTCGGCCTTCCGCAAAGACCTCCACACCGCCTGCCTCTACGGCGTGCTGGCCGTGGCCGCCGCCGCCGTCGTCGTGCTGGGCGACCACATCCCCAGCCTGCTGTTCGCCCTGATCCTGGTGCCGGTGGCGCTGTCGATCGCCTACGGGCGCGACTTCGCCCGCGAGGCCCGGCTGGCCGAGGACCGCACCAAGCTCGAGCGCAAGGCCGAGGAGGTGCTCAGCCAGGAGGAGCTGGCCCCCAAGCGCTGGGCCGCCCGGCTGGCGCCCGACGAGCTGCCCGACTTCGCCGGGTTCGAGCTGGGCCGGGTGTACCAGGCCGGCACCGGCGTCATGGCCGGGGACTTCTACGACGTGTTCCGGGTGGGGCCGTCGCGCATCGCCGCGGTCATCGGCGACGTCACCGGCCGGGGCATCGAGGCGTCGATCACCGCCTTCCAGGCCAAGTACCTGCTGCGGGTGTTCCTGCGCCAGTACCGCGACCCGGCCCAGGCGCTGGAGGAGCTCAACCGGCAGATGGCGGCGCCCGAGCGCAGCGAGGAGTTCATCTCGCTGGTGGTCGTGGTGTTCGACACCGACGCCGGCACGCTGCGCTTCGCCTCGGCCGGGCATCCCGCGGCCTGGCTGTGGCACGAGCGCGAGGTGCGGCCGCTGCGGTCGACCGGGCCGCTGCTCATGCTCGACCCCAACGGCGGCTACCACAGCCGGGAGATCGGGCTCGAGACCGGCGACCTGCTGCTGCTGTACACCGACGGGCTGGCCGAGGTGCGCAACGGCGAGCAGATCTTCGGCGAGGAGCGCATCGCCAACTCGCTGCGGCGCGACCCCAACGTGGCGGCCGGCGTGCTGTGCAAGAACCTGCTGGAGGCGGCCCGGGACTTCGCCTCGGAGGCGATGGGTGACGACGTCGCCATCCTCGCCATCCGCCGCTCGTGACGGAGGGCCCCCACACGAGCGGGGAGCTGGCCGCCCGGGCGGCGCGGGCGCGGGCCGGGAACCTCGAGCGCGGCGGGGAGAAGCTGGCCAAGCAGAACAAGCTGTTCGTGCGCGACCGGCTGGACCTGCTGCTCGACGCGGGCTCGTTCGTCGAGGACGGGCTGCTGGCCAACAGCGACGCCGAGGACCTGCCGGCCGACGGGGTGGTCACCGGGGTCGGGCGGGTCGACGGGCGGCCGGTGTGCGTGATGGCCAACGACCCCACGGTGAAGGCGGGGTCGTGGGGGGCGCGGACGGTCGAGAAGATCGTGCGGCTCACGGAGCACGCGCTGCGCCACGAGCTGCCGGTGTTCTGGCTGGTCGACTCGGCCGGGGCGCGCATCACCGACCAGGTCGAGCTGTTCCCCGGGCGGCGGGGCGCCGGGCGGATCTTCTACAACCAGGTGCGGCTGTCGGGGCGGGTGCCCCAGATCTGCTGCCTGTTCGGCCCGTCGGCGGCGGGCGGGGCCTACATCCCCAGCTTCTGCGACATCGTGATCATGGTCGAGGGCAACGCCTCGATGTACCTGGGCTCGCCCCGGATGGCCGAGATGGTGATCGGCGAGGTCACGTCGCTCGAGGAGATGGGCGGGGCCCGCATGCACGCCACGGTGTCGGGCTGCGGCGACAACCTGGCCGTCGACGACGAGGACGCGCTCGACCAGGCCAAGGCGTGGTTCCACTACTTCCCGCAGAGCTGGCGGTCGGACCCGCCGGTGTTCGAGCCCCGGCCCGAGGCCCGGCCGCTGGACGCCTCGCTGGTGCCGGCCGAGGAGCAGGTGGCCTACGACGTGCACGACGTGATCGACGGGCTGCTGGACGAGGAGTCGTTCTTCGAGCGCATGCCGCTGTTCGCCCCCGAGCTGGTGACCGGGCTGGGCCTGCTGGACGGGCGGCCGGTCGGGGTGGTGGCCAACAACCCGATGCACAAGGGCGGGGTGCTGTTCGTCGACTCGGCCGACAAGGCGGCCCGGTTCGTGTGGCTGTGCGACGCCTTCAACATCCCGCTGGTGTTCCTGGCCGACGTGCCGGGGTTCATGGTCGGGACCGAGGTCGAGCGGGCCGGCATCATCCGCCACGGGGCCAAGATGGTCACCGCGGTGAGCGAGGCGACCGTGCCCAAGGTGTCGGTGATCGTGCGCAAGGCCTACGGGGCCGGGCTGTACGCCATGTCGGGGCCGGCGTTCGAGCCCGAGGCGACGCTGGCCCTGCCCACGGCCCGGATCGCGGTGATGGGGCCCGAGGCGGCGGTCAACGCCGTGTTCGCCAACCGCATCGCGGCGATCGAGGACGAGGGCGAGCGGCGGGCGTTCGTGGACGCCGAGCGGGCCCGGTACGAGGCCGACGTCGACCTGTACCGGCTGGCGTCGGAGCTGGTGATCGACGCGGTGGTCGACTTCGGCGAGCTGCGGGGCGAGGTCATCCGGCGGCTGGCGCTGGCGTCGGGGAAGGACCGGGCGTTCTCCGCCCGCCGCCACGGGGTGCCGCCGGTATGAGCGAGCGAAGTGAGCGAACCGGCCCCGCATCGGCGGTCTCCATCGACATCCGGGAGGTGGGGCCCCGGGACGGGCTCCAGCCCGAGGCGCCGGTGCCGGTGGCGGCCCGGGTGGAGCTGGTGTCGACGCTGGTGGCGGCCGGGGTGGCGACGATCGAGGTGGCGGCGTTCGTGTCGCCCAAGGCCGTGCCGGCGATGGCCGGGGCCGGCGAGGTGATGGCGGCGCTGGGGCCGGCGCCCGACGGGGTCCGGTACGTGGCGCTGGTGCCCAACGCCAAGGGGGCCGAGCTGGCGCTGGCGGCCGGGCTGTCGGCGCTGACGCTGACCGTGTCGGCGTCGGAGGCGTACAGCCAGCGCAACGTGCGGATGTCGGTCGAGGAGTCGCTGGGGCAGGTGGCGGCCGTGCGTGCGGTGGTCGGGCCATCCGTGGCGCTGGACGTGGTGGTCTCGTGCGCCTTCGGGTCGCCCTACGAGGGGGAGATGGCGCCGGGCGAGGTCGCCGCGCTCGGCGCCCGGGCCCGCTCGTCGGGGGCCGACGCGCTGACCTACGCCGACACGACCGGGATGGCGACGCCCCGGCGGGTGGCGGAGCTGGTGGCCGAGACGGGGCCGGCCGTGGGGCTGCACCTGCACGACACCCGGGGGACGGCGCTGGTCAACGCCTACGCGGCGATGTCGCTCGGCGTGCGGCGGTTCGACACCGCGGTCGGCGGGCTGGGCGGGTCGCCGTTCGCGGCGGGGGCGGGGGGCAACCTGGCGACCGAGGACCTGGTGCACCTGTGCGACGACCTGGGGGTGGCGACGGGGATCTCGCTGGAGGGCGTGCTGGCGGCGTCGGCTCAGGTGGCCGACCTGGTCGGTCACGTCGTACCGTCGCGGGTTGCCGCTGCGGGACCCCGGAGTCGTCTCCACCCCGCCTGACCCCGCCAGCGGGCGCCGACCGATGCCGTGGTGCGAGACCTGCAGCCGCTTCTACAACCCGAACAGCCTGGGCCCGGACGGCTCGTGCCCGACCTGCGGCCGGGTGGTGGCCGACCCGCCGCCTGAGCCGGGCGCCGGCTCCGACGAGGCGAAGCCCAAGGAGCGGACGCCGTGGCACTTCAAGCTGCTGCTGGTGCTGGTGGTGGTGTACCTGACGTACCGCTTCATCCAGATCGGCGGCTGGATCGTCCACTGGATCACGCACTAGCTGGCCGGCCCGCAGGGGGCGCTTGCTAGCATGACGATCCCCGTCGGGCTGTGGCGCAGTTTGGTAGCGCACTTGACTGGGGGTCAAGGGGTCGCGGGTTCAAGTCCCGCCAGCCCGACCAGGTCAGAGCCGGTCCTTCGGGGCCGGCTCTGCTGCTGTCGGGGGCGATGTGCCGGCGCCGGCGACACACGCCCGGTGGCCCCGGCAGGCGGCCCGCGCCCCGGATCGCTGACGCAGTCGGGTGCCTACGCTGGGTACACGACTCGACACGATCTGGCGGTACGGCGACGGGCGGCGGGTCTGTCGCAGGAGGGGCTCGCGGAGCTGCTCCACGTCGACCGCACGACCGTGGGTCGGTGGGAGCAGGGGACGTCGCTGCCCCAGCCGTGGACTCGTCCGCCGCTGGCCGAGGCCCTGGGCGTCTCGCTGGGGGAGCTCGACAGGCTGCTGGCGACGCCCGGCGACGCCGGCAGGCGGTGGCAGGATGACGGCATGGACCGCAGGACGTTCCCGGCAGCGTTCGGCGGCTCGCTGGCGGCGGCCCTGGTGCAGCTCGAGCACGCGGCCGTGGCGAGCCGCAGCGAGGGGCAGCCGCGTGGCGCCCTGCGCCTGCTGGGCCACGCGCACCGGGAGGCGGGCGAGGCCTCCCGCCCGCGGTGGCCTTCGCCGGTGTCGTCGTCACCATCGGGGCGCTGCTGTCGCTGCTGGTGCCCAACATCCCGCCCGACGAGCCGCCGCCCGCCGGCCCCGGCGGCGAGGCCGGCGACGAGGGCGAGCGCCGGGAGCCCGCGCCGGCCGTCTGACCAGGTTCCGGCGGAAGTGGCCACAGGGTGGCCAGTTTGGGTCCCTACCGTGGGGGCATGCTCGCACGCAACGGATTCCCTCCCGGGGTGCCGTGCTGGATCGACCTGCTCCAGCCCGACGCCGACGCCACCATGGCCTTCTACGCCGACCTCTTCGGCTGGACCTACCAGGTCCGCACACCCGCGGACGCCCCCTTCCGCTACGCCTACGCCCTGCTCGACGGCGAGATCGCGGCCGCGGTCGGCACGCCGCCGCCCGGCGACGCAGCCCCCGAGGGTTGGACCGGCTACGTCTGGGTCGAGTCCGCCGACGCCACCGCGGCGGCCGTCGAGGCCAACGGGGGCAAGATCCTCAACCCGCCCGCCGACATCCCCCGGGCGGGCCGCTCGGCCCTGTGCGCCGACCCCGACGGGGCGGTGTTCGGCCTGTGGCAGGCCGCCGAGAACCGGGGCATCCAGGCCACCAACGTGCCCGGCTCCTGGAACTTCACCATCCTGCACACCGCCGACCCGACCGGCGCCGAGCGGTTCTACGGCGCCGTGTTCGGCTGGGTGCGGGAGCGCTTCGAACTGCCGGACGGCACCGAGATCGGCTCGTACTTCCGCCAGCCGGGTTACGGCGACTTCCTGGCCGCCGCCGATCCCGAGATCCGGGAGCGCCAGGCGGCCGACCAGGCCCCCGGCGGCTTCGCCGACGCCGTCGCTCTGCTCGGCCCCGACGAGGGCGCCGGCAACCGGTGGGGCGCGACGTTCGCCGTGGCCGACGCCGACGCCGCCGTCACCCGGGCCACCGAGCTGGGCGCGACGGTGGTGGTCCCGCTGTTCGACACCCCCTACACCCGGGAGGGCGTGGTGCGCGACCCCCAGGGCGCGACGCTCACGCTGAGCGAGTACCGCCCGCCCACAGGCTGACGGCGGCGGCCGGGGGCGGTCACCGGGCGAGCCGCCACGTGCGGCCGCCGTCCGCGGTCACGTAGCGGTCGTCCCGGTCGGCGACCGCGCTGACCACGTGGACCTCGGCCCGTGAGGCGTCGGCGAAGCGGACGTCCAGCGTGTCGCCGGCGTGGAGGAGGTTGATCGCGATCGGCGTCGCGGTGACCGACCAGGTCGCCCCGCCGTCTCCGCTGCGGAGGTTGAGCACGTCGCCCGAGTACGACGGGTCCGCGCCGCAGAGCGCCCACCGAACGCCGCCGGGGAACGTCGCCGTCGCCTGCCGCGGTGCGCGCTCGGGATGGGCGGGGTTCGCGCCGTAGGCGCCCGCGCCGGGCGCCGCGCACGGGGCGGCGCCCCCCGGCCGGCCGGGGACGACGACACCGGTGGCGGCCGCCGTCCCCGCATCGCCGGTGACCTCGCTCGCCGGTCGGCGGCCGCTCCACGCGCCGAAGGCGACCAGGGCGACGACGACGGCCACCGCGACGGCGAGGGCGATCGCCCCCCGGCGGCGGGCCCCGGCCCGGACGGGCGGAGCGGCGAGCGAGCGCAGCGCCCCCTCGAGCTCGGCGTCGAAGCGGGGGGTCTCCGGGGCGGTGCCGGTGCTCATGAGGTCGTCTCCTCCAGGTCGGGTGCGATGCTGGCCGCGCCCGGCCACGCCGCCCGCAGCCGCCGTCGCGCACGGGACAGCCGCAGGCGGGCCGCGTTGGCGCTGATGCCGAGCACGCCGGCCACCTCGGTGGGCGAGAGGCCGGCGTGGATCACGAGCTCGACGGCCTGGCGCTCGGCCCGCGGCAGGCGGCGCAGCGCGCGCATCGCCTCGTCGGCCAGGCGGGCGGCGTCGATGGCGGCGGCCACGGCGTCGGCCTCGTCGCCGGTGAACCGGGGCAGGGCGGACCCCAGCCGCCGGCGGACCCGGTGCTGCCGGACGCGGTGGCGGAACCCGCGCTGGGCGACCCGCCAGGCGATTCCCAGCAACCAGGGCCGCGCCGTGTCCGACACCGGGACGTAGCGCCCGGCCCGGGCCAGGGCGACGACGAACGTCTCCGACACGATGTCGGCCACGTCGTCCGTCGACGCACCGAGCCGGACCGCGAAGCCGGTCACCGCGGCGCGATGGCGGCGGTAGAGCCGGGCGAACGCCTCGGGGTCACCGGCGGCAGCCGATGTCAGGCAGGCGGCGTCGCTCTCGCCCATAAC
>DATFRN010000234.1:0-29074 GCA_035263165.1 Acidimicrobiales bacterium
GCACCCGAGGCCGACGCCGCCACCGCCCCGCCCACGCCGGGCCGCGCCGACAGGCCGGCACCGGCCGGCGTGCGCTGGCGCTGCTCCGGCGCTACCTGCCCCCTGACCGCCGCCGACCGCCCGACACCCGAGGCCGACGCCGCCACCGCCCCGCCCGCACCGGGCCGCGCCGACAGGCCGGCACCAGCCGGCGGGCGTCGGGCGCCGCTCCGGCTCTACCTGGTGCCCTGACCGCCGCCGACCGCCCGACGGGCGGCGCCGGGGAGGCGGGCGCGGGTGCGGCGCACCTGCCAGGCGGCCCGGCCCCACGCCACCCGGGCCCTCGCCCGGGCCGGGACGCGGGCGGCGGCAGCCGCCCGCTCGTAGCCGAGGTCGTCGAGCAGGTCGCCGGCCACCGCCTCGAACGCCGCCACGTCGGCCCCGTCCATGGCGGTCCGCCAGCCGCGGGCGCCGGGCGACAGCGGCTCGGCCAGCCGGGCGTGGCGGGGGTTGTCCCGCACCTTGGCCGGTGTCGCCTCGGGGTGCTCGGTGTGGCGCAGGGTGGCCCCGTCCCAGGGCAGCCCGGCGAAGGCGCACAGCGCCCGCAGGGCGGGCTCGGGCTCGGCCACCAGGTCCTCGTAGCGCACCTCGTGGTAGCGGCCGGGGCCGAGGGCGGCACCGTCGCCGCGACCGGCGGCGACCCGGGTGCGCCAGTTGAGGGCAGTCGCCACCACGTCGGTGCCCCGGCCCTCCAGCGGGCGGGTCGACAGCGCCACGTCGCGGCCGTCGCGGATGATGTGGACGAAGCGGGCCTCGGGCAGCAGCGCCGCCAGGAGCGGGATGCGCACGACGTAGCCGGGCATCTTGTCGCCGTAGCGGGCCTTGCCGGCCCGGGCGGCGTAGCCGGCGAACACCCGGCGCACGGCGTCGGGGTAGTCGGCCGGGGGCGACCCGTCGCCGCCGGCCAGCGCGGCCCGCAGGCCGTCCTCGTCGAAGCCGAGGTTGGCGGTGACCGCCCGGTCGGCCACCATGTCGGCCACGAAGCGGTCGAGCGCGAACCCCTCGGGCCGCTCGTAGCGGGCCCGGCGCAGCGCCAGCGGGGCGACGAAGCGGCCCTCGTGGGCGACGGCCAGGTCGGGATGGGCGTCGAGCGCCGTGCGCAACACGGTCGTGCCCGACCGGCCGCAGCCGACGACGAACAGGAACGGCGGCGGGACCGGGGCCGCGGTCACGACCCCGCCGCCCCGTAGCCGAGCCGGGCCGCGCCCGGCGAGTCGGCGACCAGCCGGTCGAGGTGGGCGACCTGGTCGGGGGTCAGCTCGTCGCGGTGGCCGCCGACCGTGCCCCGCCGGGTCTTGTACGACGCCGGGTCGCCGGCCCGCACCGGGCGCAGCTTGTCCGACGCCGCCGTACCCGCCTCCTCCAGCCGGCGCATGTTGGCGAACGATCCGTAGTCGACGGCGGCCGTCACCGTGGCGTCGGCCACGTCGCCGACGCCGGCGAAGGCCAGCACCCGGCGCAGCTCGTCCTCGGGCCGGGCGTGGAGGTCCTCGTACCGCACGACCAGCGTGGCCGCCGGCACGCCGAGGGCCGCGGCCCAGGCGTCGTAGAAGGCCAGCAGCGAGCCGATCGAGCCCACCGGCTCGTCCAGGAACTCGGCCAGCGTCCCGGCGAAGGCGGCCCGGCGGCCCGTCTTGTGGTGGTAGAGCGACACGACCGCGTCGCGGGGGTCGCGCACCAGCAGCAGCACCCGCTGGTGGCGGTAGGCCGACTTGTCCCGGCCCACCTCCTCGGGGCGGCGCCACTGGGGGTCGTCGTCGTGGGTGACCAGCACGTTGGGCACCCGCGCGTCGAGCTCGGCCAGGTGGTGCAGCTCGACGACGTCGGCCTCGGCGGGCAGCCCGTAGTGGGCCTGGAGCGCCCGGCCCAGCATGACCCGCAGCCAGGTGCGGCCGCAGGCCGGGAACGACACCAGCACCACGTCGGCGCGCCGCCGTCGGTACCAGGCCAGCGCCCGCCCGCCCATCACGCCGGCGATGCGTTTGCGGGCGCCCGGGCTCAGGTGACCGACGAGCCCCCGGTTCGCGGCCTTCACCAGCCCGCCCATGTGGGGAAGACTACGCGTCGTGACATCGAGGGGCGGGCGCCGCCTGGCGCGGGCGGCGCGAGCGGAGCGGGTCGACCGCGGGCTCGGCATCCGGGAGGAGGTCGAGTTCTTCGGCGCGCCCGAGCGGCTGTTCGGTTGCCGCCACCTGCCGATGGACGGGCCGGCCGCCGGGGCGCCGCTGGCGGTGGTCATCTGCCCGCCGGTGCTGGCCGATTTCGGCGCCAACTACCAGCGGGAGGTGCGCCTGGCCCGCCGCCTCGCGGCGGCCGGCCTCCCGGTCCAACGCTTCCACCCGCGGGGCACCGGCCACAGCGACGGCGACCGCGCCGACCTGTCGTTCGCCGCGCTGGTCGACGACTGCCGGGCCGCGGTGGAGCGGCTGCGGGAGACCTGCGGCCCGGCGGCGGTGGCGCTGGTCGGCTCCCGGCTGTCGGCCCTGGCCGCGGCCGTGGCCGACGGGGAGGGCGGGTCACCCCTGGTGATGTGGGACCCGGTGCCGTCGCTGCGGTCGTACCTGCGGGGTGGCCTGCGGGCCCGGGCGGTCCACCGGGTCGGCAAGGTCGGCGCCGCCCCCGAGGGCCCGGACGACCAGCGGGCCCGCACCGGCTACGTCGACGTGCTCGGCATCCCCGTGGGGCCGGCCCTGCTCGACGCCGGTGACGTCCCCGTCCTGGGCGAGGCCGTGGCCGGCGGGCCGCGCCCCCTGCTGCTGGTCCAGTTCGCGCCGGGCGAGCTGACCCCGCCCTACGCGGCGGCCGCCGCCGCCTGGCGGGAGCGGGCGATCGACGTCACCGCCGCCGTGTGCCCGTGCGACGAGTCGTGGTGGTTCATCCCCGATCGCCGGGCCCCGGCCGACGCCGTGCTCGACACCACCGCCGCCTGGCTGGCGGCCCGGGCCGGGATGACGGCGGCGTGAGCACCGCCCCCGACGTCCGCCCGGCGCCCGGCCCGCCGGCGACCGCGGCCGACGAGTTCCCGGCCTACGTGCGGGCGCCCACGGGCGACCTGCTGGCCGTGGTCACCGAGGCCACCGGCGAGCCGCTGGGCCTGGCCGCGGTGCTGCTGCGGGGCGCGGGGTGGCGCCCGTCGTCCGGGCCCCGCCGCACCCAGGTGACGCTGGCCCGGCGCCTGGCCGGCCACGGGCTCGACGCCGTGCGGTTCAGCTACCACGGCCTGGCCGAGAGCGGCGGGGCCGGCGAGGAGGTCGTCCGCCTGGACCGGCCCTACACGGCCGACGCCGGCGCCGTCGTCGACTGGGTCGCCGACCAGGGGTGCCGGGCCGTGCTGATCGGCAACTGCTTCGGGGCCCGCACCGCCCTCGCCTACGCGGCCGGGCCCGCGGCCGGCGACCGGGTGGCCGGCCTGGCCCTGGTCGTCCCGCCGGTCTTCGACTACGAGGTCGCCCGGCGGCTCGATCGCCGCCCGCTGGGCCATTTCGCCCGGCGCGCCCGCCTCGGACGGCTGTGGGCCGTGCTGCGCGACCCGGCCCGCCGCCGGGCGCTGCGGCGCACGCTGAGGGCGTTCGCCAGCGTGGCGGGCGGCAAGCTGCGTCCCGGCCGGGGCCCGGCCCCGGCCTCGACCGGCGGGGCCGCGCCGGAGTGGCTCAGTCCCCGCTTCGTCGCCCACCTGCGGGCGGTGGTCGACAGGCGCATCCCGGTCCTGTTCGTCTACGGCCGCGACGACCCCTACGGCGCCGACTTCGAGCGGGCGCGGGCCACCGCCCTCGGGCCCCTGCTGGCCGAGGCCGGCGGGCTGGTCGAGGTCACCGTCGTGCCGGGGCGGGTCCACGGCCTGACCAGCGTCGAGACCCAGGAGGCGATGATCGCCGCCGTCGAGGCCTGGGCTGCGTCCACGTTCGGACGGCGGGCGTGAGCGCGCTGGCCGTCGTCCACGTCGTCGACTCGCTGGCCGGCTCCGGCGGGGCCGAGAACCGGCTGGTCGACGAGGTGGTGGCGCTGGCCGAGCGGGGCGGGGTCGACCAGAGCCTGGTCCGGCTGTACGAGCGGGACGACCTGTCGCCCCGGCTGGCGGCGGCCGGGGTGCCGGTGACGGCGCTCGGGTACCGGGGGCGGACCGCCGGGCGCACCTGGCCGCTGGCCGCCCGCCGGCTGCGGGCCGTGCTGCGGGAGCGGCGGCCCGACATCGTCCACACCGCGCTGTTCTCCGGCAACCTGGTCGGCCAGCTGGCCGCCCGGCCGCTCGGCGTGCCGGTCCTGTCGACGTTCAACCGCACCGGCGACCTCGCCCTCCAGCGGGCGCTCCAGCCGGGCGTGGCCGGCTGGCGGGGGCGCACAATGCAGGCCGTCGCCCGGTGGTCGGCCGGGCGGGGTGACGTCCACTTCCGTGCGGTGAGCCACTATGCCCTCGCCACCAACTGCCGGCTGCTCGGCCTGCCGCCCGAGCGGGCCACCGTCGTGCCCCGGGGCATCGCCCTCGCCCCGGGCGACGCAGCCGGGGCCGACCGGGCGGCCCTCGGCCTGCCCGAGGACGGGCCGCTGGTGGTCAACGTCGCCCGGCTGGTGCCGGAGAAGGCGCAGCACCTGCTGGTCGAGGCGTTCGCCGCCGCCCGGGCCGAGCTGCCCGGCGCCCATCTCGCCATCGCCGGGGCGCCCGGCGCGGCCGAGGGGACCGTGCGGGCCGCGGTCGCCCGCCACGACCTCGGCGGCACCGTCCACCTCCTGGGCCACCGGCCCGACGCCCGGGCGCTGGTGGCCGCGGCCGACGTGTTCGCCTTCAGCTCGCTGTCCGAGGGGTCGCCGGGAGCGGTGCTGGAGGCGCTGGTGCTGGGCACGCCGGTGGCCGCGTTCGCCATCCCGCCGGTGGCCGAGCTGACCGACGACGGCCGCCTCGCCCGCCTCGCCCCCGTGGGCGACGCGCTGGCCCTCGGCGACGCCATCGTCGCCGCCGCCCGCACGCCCGACCGGGACGGCGAGGCCGCCGCCGCCCGGGCCTGGGCCGCGGGCTTCGCCCTGCCGGCGGTGGCCGACGGGCTGGCCGACCTGCTGGCGTCGCGGGCCCGGGCCGGGGTCGGCGCCCCGTGAGCACGCCGCTGCCCCGGGGCGTGTGCGTCGTCTCGATCGACACCGAGATGGCCTGGGGCGGCGCCCACCGCCGGGGCGGGCCGCCCGACCCCGGGCTCGACCACGAGCGGGAGGCCATCGCCTCCGTCCTCGACGTGCTGGCCCGCCACGGCATCGCCGCCACCTGGGCGGTCGTCGGCCACCTGTTCCTCGACGCCTGCGACCGGGACGGCGGCCGGCCCCACCCCGAGGTCGTCCGCCCCGACTACCCGTGGCTGGACGGCGACTGGTTCGACGTCGACCCGTGCTCGACCCGGTCCGAGGCGCCGTCGTGGTACGGCCGGGACGTGGTCGCCGCCATCCGGGCCTGCCCGGTGCCCCAGGAGATCGGCTGCCACTCGTTCGCCCACGCCCTGGCGGGCGAGCCCGGCTGCTCGCCGGCGGCGTTCGCCTCCGACCTGGTCGCCTGCCGGGCGCTGGCCGGGGCGGACGGGCTGGCTCTGCGGTCGTTCGTCTATCCCCGCAACGCCGTCGGCCACGTGGAGGCGCTGGCCCCGGCCGGGTTCGCCTGCTACCGGGGCCGCCCGCGGCCGCCGTTCGCCGGCCGGCCGGCGGCGGTGCGGGCCGCGCTCCGGCTGGCCGAGCGGGCCCGCCCACTGGCCGGGTCGGCGGCGGTGCCCGAACGGCACCCGTCGGGGGTGTGGAACGTGCCCCAGACGTTCCTGTTCGCCCCGGCTGAGCGGCGCTCCCGCCTGCCGGTGGCCCTGTGGGCCCGGGCCCCCCGGGCCCGGCTCCGCCAGGCGGCCCGGGAGCGGTCGCTGTTCCACCTGTGGTTCCACCCCAGCAACGTGACCGCCGACCCCGACCGCGTCGTCCCCGCCCTCGACCGCATCTGCGCCGACGCCGCCCGGCTACGCGACCGGGGCGCGCTCGACACGCTGACGATGGGCGCGCTGGCGGAGCGCCTGGAGGCGATGGGGGCCTGAGCCACACCGCCCCCGCCCCCGCACCGGGCCTCCTCGCCGAAGGCGAGCAGGCCTCAGCGCCTGAGGCGGTTGCGGGCCCGGTGGAGCTCCCAGCGGGCGCGGGCGGCGGCGGCCTCGGCCCGGAGCCGGGTGGGCGGCCGGAGCCCGGACCGGTCGTAGCCGAGCTCGGCCAGCGCGTCGCCGGCCACCGCCTCGATGCGGGCCACGTCGGCCTCCGGCAGGTCGCGGCGCCAGTCCCGCAGGTCGGCGGTCACCGGGGCGGCCAGGCGGCGGTGGTAGTCGGGGTGGCTGGTCGTCCGGGCCACGTCCGCCGCCCGGGCCCGGTGGTCGAGCATGGCCGGGTCCCAGGCCACGTCGATCTGGTCGCACAGCCGGCGCAGGGCGGCCTCCGGGTCGGCCACCAGGTCCTCGTAGCGCAGCTCGTGGTAGCGGCCGGAGCCGAGCGCCCGGCCGTCCCGCCGGCCCCGCCGCACCCGCAGGCGCCAGTGCAGCGCCGCCTCCGTCACCCCCGCCGCCCACCCCAGCTCGACGAAGGAGGCGGCCACGTCCCGCCCGTCCCGCACCACCTGCACGAACGTCGCCTCGGGGAACAGGGCGGCCAGCGCCGGGATGTGGACCACGTACCCCGGCGTCTTGTCGGCGTAGCGGGCCTTGCCCCGGTCCGCCGCCCAGCCGGCGAACACGGTCCGCACGGCGTCGGGGTAGGTGGCTGCGCCGGCCGCCTCGACCGCGCCCGCCACCGCGGCCCGGTCCATGCCCCACAGGGCGAAGCGGTCGCTGGCCGCCAGGGCGTCGGCGAAGGCGCCGGGGGCGAACACCTCGCCCCGCCGCGGGGCCAGCGCCACCACGAAGTGCGACTCGGGCGGCACCGCCATGGCCGGGTGGCCGTCGACCAGGGCGCGCACCAGCGTCGTGCCCGACCGCCCGCAGCCCACGAAGAAGGGGAACGGCGGTCGGCTCACGTGCCGCCGTAGAGCCAGACCGGGAACGTCTCGGTGATCAGGTAGTCGAACCCGTCGCCGGCCATGTGGTAGCGCCGCCAGAAGGTCCCGTCGTCGCTGCCCACGTCCACCAGCTCGAAGTTGGCCCGCACGCCGAGCAGGGCGACGATCTGGCCGAGGCCGACGGTGCCGTCGGCGATCAGCTCGCGGATGCGGGGGTCCCGCACCTCGATCTCGGTCACGGCCGAGCAGGCCACCAGGTCGAGCTCCTTGCACACCAGGTCGACCTCCCGGTGCACCGTCGTGTGCTGGAGCGACTGCGAGCGCACCTCGATCGTCACCGGCGCCCCGAAGTACGCCGACAGCGCCCCCTGCAGCGTGCCGGCCGTGGCCAGCAGGATCCGCTGCAAGGGCGAGAAGCCCCGGATCTGCTCGAGCAGCGCCGAGAGGTCGACGATGTCCGCCATCCTTCCTCCTTACACCAGGTACTTGCGGAGGATCTTGCCGAGGGGGCTGCGGGGCAGCTCGTCGCGGAACTCGACGATGCGGGGCACCTTGTGCGCCGCCAGCCGCCCGCCGCACCGGGCCACCAGCTCGCGCCGCAGCCCGCCCGGGTCGCCTGCGTCCGGCCCGCAGACGACGACCGCCTTGACCACCTCGTCGCCGAGCGGGCCCCGCGCCCCGACCACCACGACCTCGGCGACCGCCGGGTGGCCGGAGATCACCTCCTCGACCTCGACCGGGTCGACCTTGTAGCCGCTGGTCGAGATGAACAGGGTGGACCGGCCGGTCACGTACAGGTTGCCGGCGGCGTCGAGGTGGCCGAGGTCGCCGGTGCGGTACCAGCCGCCGGCGAAGGACGGTCGCCCGGCGTCGGGCTCGCCGCCCACGTAGCCGGTGGCGGCGGCCGGGCTGGCGAAGGCGATCTCCCCGGTCTCCCCGGCCGCCAGGGGCGCCGCGGCGTCCTCGCCCGCCACCACCAGGTCGATGCCCTTCATCGGCCGGCCCACCGAGCCGGCGAGGGCGTCGGCGTCGCCGTCGAGGTTGATCGTGACCGAACCGGCCTCGCTGCAGCCGTAGAGCTGGCGTAGCGGCACGCCGAACCGGGCCCCGAACAGGTCGTAGGTGGCCCGGGCCAGCGGCGCCCCGGCCGTGAAGCACAGGCGCAGCGATCGGGTGTCGGCCCGCTCGGCCCGCCGGGTCTCGCCCAGCGTGTGGCCGATGAACGGCACCGACGGGAAGACGCTCACCCGCTCGTGCTCGATGGCGCCGAGCACCGCGTCCCGGCGGAACTGGTCGACCAGCACCATCGCCGCCCCCGAGCGCAGCGCGGCCAGCAGGCAGTTGCCGAGCCCATGGGCGTGGAACAGGGCGACGACCGACAGGATGACGTCGTCCTCGGCCAACTTCACCGTGTCGTAGAACTGATCGGCCTCGGCCACCAGCTGGGCCTGGGTGCGCAGGATGCCCTTGGGGGTGCCGGTCGAGCCGGACGAGAAGGCGTGGAGGGCGGGCCCGTCGGCCGTCGCCGCCGGCGGCGGGGTCACGCCGCCGGAAGGGAGGTCGGCGACGTCGGCCACCCACAGCCCGGCCGGCGCGTCGGGGGCCTCGGCCGCCCAGGCGGCCAGGGCGGGGCGCAGGGCGCCGGTGGTGACGATGCCGCGGGCGCCCGTGCCGGCCAGGTGCCGGCCCAGCTCGGCCACGGTGAACAGCGGATTGAGCGGGACCGCCACCGCACCGAGGTGCCCGGCGGCCAGGAACGTGGTCACGAACTCGACGTCGTTGGGCAGCACCAACGCGACCCCGTCGCCCGGCCCGACGTCGCGGGCGGCCAGCCCGGCGGCCCGGCGCCCGACGTCGGCGGCGACGTCGTCCCAGGCCAGCCGGCGGTCGCCGGAGATCAGCGCCGGGCGGGCGCCCTGGCGCTCGACCGTGGCGGCCAGCAGCCCGGGCAGGGTGCCGGGGGTGTCGGTCATCGGCGCACCAGCATCCGCTCGACGTAGCCGGTGATCCCCCGGAGCGTCCCGAAGTTGGCGGTGGTGATGTCGCCGTCGGGGACCTCGATGTCGAACCGCTCCTCGACGCCGACCACGAGGCTCATGACCCCCGTCGAGTCGATGCCCAGCTCGGGCAGGGACGCATCGGGGTCGAGGGGCCCGTCGAGCGCGGCGTCCGCCAGCCTCAGCCGCTCCGCCACCAACGTCCGCACCTGTGCGTCGATCGCCGCCGTGTCCACCCGTCGCCCTCCACGCCGAGAACACCAGGAAGCTACCGGACACCTACGCTCCGTGGAAGGCTTGGGACCGATGGCGGTGCGCGACCAGGTGCGATCCCGGGTGCCGGTCGGCGTGCGCCATCGCATCGCCCGTGGCCGGCTGCGCTACCGGGTGCCGACCGGGCGCTGGCGCCGGCTGCCCGACGCCCTGGTCATCGGCGCCCAGCGCTCGGGGACCAGCTCGCTGTACCGGGCGCTCGGGGCCCACCCGGGGGCCGCGCCCAGCTTCCGCAAGGAGGTCGAGTACTTCAGCCGCTACCACGACCGGGGTGTCCGCTGGTACCGGGCCCACTTCCCGCTGGCCGCAGGGCCCGGGGGGCGCCGGGTGGCGTTCGAGGCCACGCCCGACTACCTGCTCCACCCCCTCGCAGCCGCCCGGGCCCGGGCGCTGGTGCCCCGGGCGGCGCTGGTCGTGCTGCTGCGCGACCCGGTGGCCCGGGCCTGGTCGCACTACCAGCACATGGTGCGCTTGGGCTACGAGAACCTGCCGTTCGACGACGCGCTGGCGGCCGAGGAGGAGCGCCTGGCGCCCGATCTGGCCCGGCTGGCCGACGACCCCGACCACGATCCCAAGGCGCTGCTGCGCTACTCCTACGCCGCCCGGGGCCGCTACGCCGGCCAGCTGGCCCGCTGGCTCGACGCCTACCCGCGGGAGAGGCTGCTGGTGGTCCGCAGCGAGGACCTGTTCGCCGAGCCGGGGCCCACGCTGGCCCGCATCGCCGGCCACCTGGGCCTGGCCCCCCGGGCGCCCGCACCGCTGGGCAACGTGAGCGGCGGCCACGGCGCCCCGCCCCCCGCGGCCATGAGCGAGGCCGCCCGCGTCCGGCTGGCGGCCGAGTTCGCCGGCGAGCCGGCGGCGCTGGCCGCGTTGCTCGGGGCGGACGCGCCGGCCTGGTGACTCAGGCCTCGGCGACCACCGCGTTCCAGGACGGCCGGTCCTCGCCCTTCTGGTCGGAGCGCCGGACCGCGAAGTTGCCCGTGGGCCCCTGGACCTGGAGGTTGGTGTCGGGGGGGACGTCCGTGGCCAGCCAGAAGGCGTTGCCCTGGAAGGTGCAGTCGACGAAGTCGTAGCGCTGGGGGTGGTCGCCGCCGTCGGGCAGGCCGACCTGCGCCTTGTTGCCGCCCTTGAAGGTGCAGCCGCTGACCTTCGTGACCCGGTCGCTGGCGCCGCGGGAGATGTGCTTGGTGATCTCGACCGCGTAGTCGGACAGGCCGGCCTGGTCGATGTACATGTTCTCGTAGGTGATCGTCTCGCCCGTGCGCCGGCCCTCCCGCGACGGCAGGGCGGAGATCACCAGGCCGACCTTCTCGCAGCCGTAGATCGTGCAGTCGCGGTAGCTCACCAGGTTGGAGTACGAGCCGGCGAAGATGCCCCGCTCGGTGTGGTAGGCGGTGAACCGGTCGACGATCGTGCGGGGCACGCCGTTCTGCCAGAAGTAGATGCCGCTGTGCCGGTTGTTGTGGGCCAGGTTGTCCTCGAAGGTCCACGTCTTGTCGTTGCGGGAGTGGGACGGCCAGTGGAACCCGGTCGACGACTCGGCCCCGCCCTGCACGCCGGTGGCCACGTTGCCCCGGGCCACGTTGCCGTCGCCCGCGCCCATGAGGAACCCGGTGAGGTTGAACTTGGAGTTGGCCCCGCTGCGCACGCACGACGCCACGCAGCGGTCGTAGGTGATGTTGTTCGAGGGGACCAGGTCGCGGCCCTCGCCGCTCAGGCTCAGGTCCCACCAGAAGGCGTCGTCGACCATGTTGTGGGCGATGCACTGGCGGAACGTCACGCCGTTGGACAGGTGGGAGGCGAAGCCGTGCCCGGTCGAGTCGTAGGCCACCACGCCCTCGACCAGCGTGCCCCGCGAGCCGTCGTAGTCGGCGTGGAAGTGGATGGCGTAGCGGCCGAGCACCTCCTCGTCGCCGGCCTTGCGGGGGCCCATGTTCCGCAGGCTCATGTAGCCGACCTCCTGGGGCTGGCTGGTCATGAGCATCATCAGGTGCGACCGGCCCTCGGGCGTGCCCTCGACCACCACGTTGCGGGTCAGGTTGAGGACCTCGGCCGTGAACCGCACGCCGGGCCGCGGGCTCACCGTCGGGTGGGGGTGCTCCAGCGCGTCGCGGAGCGTGATGCGGTTGCCCCGGATGGCCGTGATGCGGGTGCGGTCGTGGTGGGCCCAGTGCTCGTCGACCGTGGCCGGCTCGGTCGGGGTGACCACGACCTCGTCGCCCACCCGCCAGCCCTTGGCCTCGGCCACGGTCACCGTGCGGTCACCCCGCTCGGCCGCGCCCGTCAGCCGGGTCCACGAGGTCTTCCGGGTGCCCTGGGCGTCGAGCAGGCCGGCGCCGGTCACCCACAGCCCCACGTCGGTGGCCAGGGGGGTGTGGGAGTGGCCGCCCACGAACCGGCTCTCGTCCACGTCGAGGAACCGGACCCCGTGGCGGACCTGGGGGGCGGCGGGGCGCATCCGGAGCCGGCCCTCGACCACGACGTTGCCGGTCGAGTCGAGCCGGCGGCTGGCGGCGGGGTCGAACACGAGGTCGCCGCGGGGCGCCACCCGCACGCCGGCCACGACGGCGTCGACGTCGAGCAGCACCGGCTTGTCGACGGTGGCGACGTCGCCCTTGCCGGGGACGCTGCCGCCCCAGGTGGCGGGGTCGCTCCAGCGGGCCTTGGGCAGGTCGTCGCTGTGGGCCACCGGCGGCGCCGCGTCCTCGTTCGCCGGCGGCTGGGTGGTGTCGGTCTTCCCCCGCTTGTCGCGCCTGTCCTTCGGCGGCTTCTCGCCCCGGTCCTTCTTCTTGTGGCGGCCGGCGTCGCCGTCGTCGCCCAGCTGGCGGCCGATGACGATGCCGCCGCCCACCAGGGCGACGCCGCCCGCGCCGAGCGCCAGCATCTGCCGCCGGCTCAGCCGGCGGTCGGCCGCCTCCGGGGCCTCGCCCGCGCCCGGGGCGTTGGCTGCCTCCGGGGCCTCGCCCGCGCCCGGGGCGTTGGCTGCCTCCGGGGCCTCGCCCGGCCGCCCGTCGCCGCTCTCGCCCATCGGCCGTCAGCCTACGTCCGCCGTCACAGGAGCTCTAGGTCTCCGAGGCCGAGCCGCCACGCGGCCGGCGGGGGCAGGGCGTCGTCGGCCACGGCCGCCGCCCGGCGCACCATGGTGGGGCCCTGCCCGGGCACCGGCACGCACCCGGCGCGGGGCCGGCCCGGTCCGCCCAGGCGGACCGCATAGTCGGCCCCGGTGGCGGCCAGGACCGCCCGCAGCAGCCGCCCGGTGGCGCGGGCGTCGGCCCCGGGGACCAGCTCCTCGCACACCGCGGCCTCCAGCGCAGGGCCCCGGCGCCGCAGCCGGAACACGACCAGCCCCTCCTCCGGCCCGCCGGGCGCGGCCAGCGCCCGGTAGCCGAGGGGGCCGAAGCCGTAGCGCCAGGCCAGGTAGGCGGGCGAGCGGGCGGTGCGGACACCGTCGCCGGGGTCGGCCGCGGCCAGCAACCCCGGCAGCGCCGGGTCGGCCGCAGCCTCGGCCGCGGGGACGCCCGCGTCGCACGGCTCGGACCACTTCCCCGCCGGCGTCCGGGCCCGGGCCAGGCGGCCCAGCACCGCAGGCGAGCGGAGGCGGGCGAGCACCGCCGGGCGCCCCGCCGGCCGCCAGCCGAGCTTGAGGTAGCCGGGCCTGCTGCGGTCGTTGGGGGTGTTGAACACGAACGCGGTGCCGTCGGCCGTCACCGCGTCGAGGGCGTGGCGGGTGAGCCGGGTGAACAGCCCCCGGCCCTGGTGGTCGGGGTGGGTGGCCGTGTCGACCGCCCGCACCGCCCTCAGCTCGCCGCCCCCGGGCCCGGCCAGGAACCGCCAGCGCAGGAATGCCCGGAAGGCCACGATCCGGTCGCCCTCGCTGGCCACCCAGGCCGGCGAGGGGCCGAACGGGCTCTCCCGGTGCTTCCAGGCGAAGAATCGGGCGGTGGTGCCGTCGGGCACCCAGCCCATGGACGCCGCCAGCAGGTCGAGCACGGCCGGCTCGTCCCCCGGCGCGAAGGGCCGGAGGGTGGCGGCGGCGGGCGCGGTCACGGGGCCGGTCTCTGCGCCAGCACCCGGGCGCCGGCCCGGGCGTGGGTCCAGCCCCGCCGGGCGTGGTCGGCCACGACCCGCCCGGCGGCCGCCACCGTGCCCGCCGGCCCGGCCGCGGGCGCGGCCCGCTCGTAGCCGGCGGCCTCCAGCTCGCGCCCGGCGATGGCCTCGAACCGGGCCACCTCGGCGGCCGACAGCTCCCGGCGCCAGTCGCGCAGGCCGGGCGTCGGGGGCTGGGCCAGCCGGCCATGGGCCGCGGGGAAGCGGGTGGCGGCGATGACCTCGCCGGCCCGCTCGTGGTAGCTCAGCACCCGGTCGTCCCAGGTCAGGTCGAGGAAGGCGCACAGCTCGCGCACGACCCGCTCGGGCTCGGCCACCAGGTCCTCGTAGCGCACCTCGCGGTAGCGCCCGGGGCCGAGGCGGGGCCCGGCCCGGCGGCCGGCCGACACCCGCCGCCGCCACAGCAGCGCGGCGTCGTCGATGCCGCTCGGCCCCCAGGCCACGCTGCGGTAGGAGGCGGCCACGTCGCGCCCGTCCCGGACGAGGTGGACGAACCGGGCCTCGGGGAACATCCGCCCCAGCCGTCGCAGGTGGAGCACGTGCATGGGCGTCTTGTCGGCGTAGCGGGGCTTGCCGGCCCGGGCCGCGTAGGCGGCGTAGGCCCGGCGCACGGTGGCGGCGTACGAGGTGGGGGCGGGCGGTCCGGTCAGGGCCGCCCGGGCCTCGTCGTCGGGCAGGCCCCAGCGGCGGAACGACTCGTTGCCCAGCAGGAGACCGGCCGCGGCCGCGGGGTCGTAGCCGCGGGGCCAGCCGTAGCGCAGCGCGTAGTGGGGCCGGGCGAAACGGACGACGAACGACACCTCGTCGGGCACGGCCACGTCGGGGTGGGAGTCGAGGATGGCCCGCAGCAGGGTGGTCCCCGACCGGCCGCAGCCGACGACGAACGGAAACGCCGCCGGGCCGTTGCTCACGCCCGCCCCTTGGCCAGCCGCTTGGCCCGGCGCCGCACGGGTGCCAGCAGGCGGTGGCGCCGCACCGCGGCCACCGGGCCCGTCTCGTACCAGCGGCGGCCCTCGACCCGGCGCAGCGCCCGGCGCACGGCCGGCGGTGCCGGCAGCCCGTCGTACGCCGGCCCCAGGGCCTCGGCCCGGGCCCGGTTGGCCGCGTCGATCAGCGGGTTGAGCGCGGCGTTGCGGGACCGCAGCACGAAGCCCCGGTGGTCGATCTCGTTGTGGTAGTGGAGGACGAACGGCGGCGTGACCTGGTGCGAGAACAGGGGGTGGACCCGCACGGTGGTCGACAGGTTGGCCGCCACCGGCAGGGGGGTGACCGGGATGCCGTCGCCCACCACGGCCAGGGCCAGCGCCAGCTGGTTGGTCCAGTGGCGCTGGGGCGGGGCCACGATGTCGGGCCGCGCGTCGTAGACGGCCAGCACGTCGGCCACCCGGCGGGCCCAGGCGGCGAGCAGCGGCGCGCACCGGTCGCGGGGCACGAACAGGACGCCGCTGTTGTAGTACGGGTGGCTGACCTGGCCGGTCGAGGTGGTGACCTGCGAGCGGCTGGGCTCGGGGACGCCGAGGTGGGCGTACAGCGCCCGCCAGGTCCCCGGCGGGTAGGGGTCGAGGTTCTCGGGCTTGATCGCCACGGCCGACGGGTCGCCGTAGCGGCCGACGTCGCCCACGACCAGCGTGTCGGTGTCGATGGCCAGCAGCACGTCGAAGTCGTGGGTCCCCGCCAGCTCGAGCATGCGCAGCTTGTTGCTGGCCGGGCTGCGGGGGTCGAACCGCTCGACCACCCGGACCTCCGCGTCCAGCGCGGCCAGGCCCTTCTCGTAGCGCCCGTCGACGTCGCCGACGAAGCAGACCACCACCGGCGCGTCCGCCAGCGCGCCGCCGAACCGGCGCACCGAGAGGACCAGGTTCTGTGCCTCCCGGTACCAGGGGTCGCTGTTCTCCGCCACGCATGCGACGAGGGTCCCGCCCACGCCGGCCGATGGTACCGACCGGGCCACCTACAGTGAGCCGGATGGCGGTGAGGGCCGTGGCCGGGCGGGGCGTGAAGGAGGCGGCCGCGCTGGTCGACCGGGTGCGCCGCCCCGGGCCGGGGGTCGTCGTGCTCATCTACCACCGTGTGGGCGGCGGGTCGGGACTGGAGGTCGACCTGCCACCCGGGCTGTTCGACGAGCAGATGGCGGCGCTCGCCGCCTCGGGCGCGGCGGCCACGCTCGACGACGCGCTCGCCGCCCTCGCCGCCCCCGCCGCCGAGCGGCCGGCCGTCGACCCCGTGGTCGTCACGTTCGACGACGGCACCGCCGACCTCGTCGACGTGGCGCTCCCCGTGCTGGCCCGCCACCGCGTGCCGGCGGTGTTCTACCTGTCGACCGACTTCGTCGAGCGGGGGCGGGACTTCCCCCACGACGGGCGGCCGCTCAGCTGGGCGGGCGCCCGGGAGGCGGTGGCCAGCGGGCTCGTGACCCTCGGCTCGCACACCCACACCCACGCGCTGCTCGACCGGCTGGGCCCGGCCGAGGCCAGCGACGAGCTCGACCGGTCCCGGGACCTCATCGGCGAGCGGGCCGGGGTGGCCGCCGACCACCTCGCCTACCCCAAGGCGGTGCCGCCGGCGCCGGCGGTGGAGGTCCTGGTGCGGGCGCGGTTCCGGTCGGCGTCGCTGGGCGGCAGCCGGCCCAACCCCTACGGCGCCACCGACCCGCACCGACTGGCCCGCTCGGCCATCCAGCGCAGCGACGGCATGCGCTTCTTCACCCGGAAGGCGGCCGGAGGCATGGCGCTGGAGGAGACCGCCCGCCGGGTGCTCAACCGCCTGCGCTACGCCCGGGCCTCGTCCTGACGGCGGCCCCGCCGCCGCCCCGCGCTGCGGTAGGTCTCCATCACCAGCGCCACCACCCGGCGCTCGTCGAACTCGGCCCGGGCCTTGGCGGCGCCGGCCGCGCCCATGGCGGCCCGCCGGTCGGGATCGCCGCTCAGGGCGCCGATGGCGGCCGCCAGCGCCCGCGGCGACCGGGCGGGCACCAGCAGGCCGGTCACCCCGTGGTCGACCACCTGGCGGCAGCCCCGGACGTCGCTGGCCACCACCGGCAGGCCGCTGGCGGCCGCCTCCATGGCCGCCCGGGGGAAGCCCTCGCGGTGGGAGGGGAGCACGAACACGTCGCTGCCCCGGTACAGCACCTCGACGTCGTCCCGCAGGCCCAGGAACCGCACGCCGGCGGCCTCGGCCTCGGCCACGGCCTCCCGGGGCAGGGCGTCCGCCTTGTCCGGGTCGTCGGGGCCGACGCACACGACGAGGTGGCGGCCGTCGAGCGCCCGGGCCGCGGCGAACAGCTCGGGGAACCCCTTCTCGGCCACCAGCCGCCCCACCATCGTGACCACCAACCGGTCGGGCGCGGCGCCGAGGCGGGCCCGGGCCGCGTCCCGCTCGGCGCCGTCGCGGGGCGGGCGGAAGCGGTCGAGGTCGACGCCGTTGCCGAGCAGCCGGGTGCGGGACGGCCGGTTGAGCCGCCACCGGGTGAGCACGGCCAGATCCTCGGGGTTCTGGATCAGCTCGGCGTCCGAGAACCGGGCGGCGATCCCCTCCAGCCCCAGCACGGTGGCCCGCCGCAGGCCGGCGCCCTCCGTGGCGTAGAGCCCGTGGTTGGTGTTGACCACCAGCGGCACCCCGGCGACGCGCCCCACCACCCGGCCGTACAGCCCGGGCTTGGGGTTGTGGGTGTGGAGGACGTCGACCCGCTCGCGGCGCAGGATCCGCCACAGCTCCCGGGCCGCCCGCACGTCGGCCCGGGGGTCCATGCCCCGGGTCGACGAGGGCAGCGGGACGTGGCGGACCCCCTCGCCCTCCAGCGCCGCCACCCACGGGCCGGGGGCGCTGATGCCGAGCACCTCGTGGCCGCCGTCCAGGGCCGCCCGCAGCTGGGGGCGCAGCAGGTACCACAGGCTGGAGTCGACGGTCGTGAGGTGGGCGATCCTCACGACGGACCGCCGTCCTCGGGACGGACGAACACGGCGGCGTCGTAGCGCAGCATGACCACGCCGTCCCGCCAGGCGTCGGCCCGGGCGGTGGAGGGCAGGCCGGCCACGTCCTCCACCAGCCAGCGGCAGTGGTCGGCCCCGGCCTCCCGGGCCAGCGGGAAGCCGCCGCCGAAGCGGGCGTTGACCTCGATGACCGCGGTGCGGTCCGCGTCGCCGTCGACCGTGAACGCCTGGACGGTGAGCGGGCCGTAGGCGCCGGGCAGGGCGTCCGCCACCCCGACGGCCAGGGCCTCCAGCGCGGGAGAGCGGACGGTCACGCCCTTGCTCACCTCGCCGGCCCGCACCTCCAGCCGCCGCCGGGGCACGGCGCTGACGCAGCGCCCGCCCCTGTCGACCAGCACGTCGATCGTGTGCTCGTCGCCGGGCGCCCGGGCCTCGACCACGGCCGAGCCGCCCGCCCCGCCCACCCGCCGGGCGGCCAGGGCCAGCTCGTCGGCGTCGTGGACCACGGCGACGCCGATGCCCGCGCTCCCCCGCCGGGGCTTGACCACCAGCGGGAACGGCCAGGCGGCCGGGTCGGCGGCCACGTCGGCCGGCGTCCCCTGGGCCACCGTCGGCAGCCCGTGCGACGCCAGCCAGCGGTGGGTCGCCCGCTTGTCGGCCGCCAGCGCCACGGCCTCGGGCGACGAGACCGCCACCGTCACCCCTGCGGCCGCGAACCGCTCCCGGGCGGCGGCGTACACGGGCAGCTCGGGGTCGATGGTCGGCACCACCAGGTCGACGCCGTGCTCGGCGCACAGGTCGAGCACGGCGGGCACGAACCCCGGCTCGTCGCAGCCCGGCACCAGCGCGGCGGCGTCGGCGTCGTGGAACGCGCTCGAGTACGACGACCGGTCCACCGCCAGCACCCGCCCGTCCAGCCCCAGCTCGGCCAGCGCGGCCCGGAACCCCCGCAGCAGCTCGACCCGCCGGCCCGCCGACGACAGCAGCACCGTGAACGGGGCGCCCATGGCTCGGGACCTAGCGCCCGCTCGTGCGCTCCGCCAGCTCCGGCATGGTGGCGTGACCGTCCGCGCTCACGCCCGTCCGCCCGAGCACCACCGGGACCGTGCGGGCGATGATCCGCAGGTCGAGCCGCAGCGACCGGTGCTCGACGTACCAGACGTCGAGCTCGAGGCGCTCGTCCCAGCCGACCCGGTTGCGCCCGTTGACCTGGGCCCAGCCGGTGAGCCCGGGCCGCACCTCGTGCCGGCGGGCCTGGCGGGGCGAGTAGCGGGACAGGTAACGCACCGGCAGGGGCCGGGGCCCGACGACGCTCATGTCTCCCCGCAGCACCGCCACCAGCGACGGGAGCTCGTCGACGCTGGAGGCCCGCAGCAGCCGGCCCAGCGGGGTCAGGCGGCGGCGGTCGGACTCGGGGCCGCCCTGGCCCGCCGGCGCGGCCCGCATCGTGCGCAGCTTGACCAGCTCGAAGGGCGCGCCGCCCCGGCCGATGCGCTCCTGGCGGAAGAGCACGGGCCGGCCGAGCGTGAGGCGCACGGCGGCCGCGCCCGCCAGCGTGAGCGGCGCGGTGAGCAGCAGCAGGCCGCCGGCCACGACTATGTCGACGGCGCGGTGGACGGCCTCCGCGGCGGTGTCGACGGCGCGGTGGACGGGCTCCGCGGCGGTGTCGACGGCGCGATGGACGGGCTCCGCGGCGGTGTCGACGGCGCCGTGGACGGCCTCGGCCGCGCGCCGGCCGGGGCGCCCGCGACGCCCGCCCTCCGTCCGCACGGGGCTGCGCTGCCCCTCCGCCACCACGCACCGGAGTCTTTCGCACCGCCGCCGCCTGTGCCACCCTTTGTCGTCACGAACTCCCGGGGGGCAGGTCGACGACGATGTGGCGGGCTCGGGCACGGGTTCTGAGCAGGGTGCGGGCGCTCCCGGGCGTGCGCCGCTACCCCGGCACGTACCTGGCCACGACGGCCGCGGCCCGGCGGCTCCACGCCGACGCCGACGACATGGCGGCCTGGGTCCAGTTCGTCGGCCACCCCCGCAGCGGCCACAGCCTGGTGGGCGCGCTGCTGGACGCGCACCCCGACGCTCTGGTGGCCCACGAGCTCGACGTGCTGCGCTACGTCGAGGCCGGCTTCGACCGCGACCGGCTGGTCGCGCTGGTGCTGCGGCACCAGCGGGCCCGGGTGGCGGCCGGGCACACGTCGGGCAGCGGCTACGGCTACGCGGTGCCCGGCCAGTGGCAGGGCCGCTACCGGCGGCTGGTGGCGGTGGGCGACAAGAAGGGCGGCCGCTCGACCCGGCGGCTGCGGGCGCGGCCCCGGCTGCTCGACGACCTGCGCGCCGCGGCGGGGGTGCCGGTCAAGGTCGTCCACGTCGTGCGCAACCCGTTCGACAACATCGCCACGATGGCCCGGCGGGCGCCCCGCCTGCCGCTGGCCGACCACGTGGACACCTACTTCACGCTGGCGGCGACGGTCGACGAGGTGGCGGCCCGGCTGCCGGCCGGCGACCTCCACCGGGTGCGCCACGAGGACCTGGTGGCCGACTCCCGCGGCGAGCTGGCCGGGCTCTGCCGGTTCCTCGGCGTCGACCCGGGGGCCGACGCCGGCTACCTCGACGCCTGCGCCGCGCTCGTCGCCCCGTCGCCCCACCGCAGCCGCGACCAGGCGGACTGGCCGCCCGGGATGCTCGACGACATCGCCGCCCGGGCCGGGGCCCACGACTGGCTGGCCGGCTACCGCTACGACGAGGTGGGGGCGTGAAGACCAAGCAGGCCAACTTCCGGCCGTCGGTGGCCCGCCTGGTCGACGGCGTGCGCTCGCTGCCGGGGTTCCGCAGCTACCCGACCCTGTACGTGGGCTCGGCCTGGAAGGCACGCCAGCGCCGCGACGACCTGGCCACCGTGCGGGGCTTCCTCGTGTTCGTGGGCCACCCCCGCAGCGGGCACAGCCTCGTCGGCGCCCTGCTCGACGCCCACCCCCGGATCGTGGTGGCCCACGAGCTGGACGTGCTCAAGTACCTGGCGGCCGGCTACCACCGCGACCAGCTGCTCACGCTCGTGCTGGAGCACAGCGCGGCCGATGCGGCCCGGGGGCGAAAGTCGTGGGGCTACTCCTACGCGGTGCCGGGCCAGTGGCAGGGGCGCTACGAGCGGCTCGAGGTGGTCGGCGACAAGCGGGGGCGGATGACCACGGCCCGGCTGCGCGACGACCCCGGCCTGCTCGCCCGGCTGGAGGAGCGGCTCGGCGTCCCGGTGCGGGTGGTGCAGGTGGTCCGCAACCCCTACGACGACGTGGCCACCATGCACCGGCGGGCGGGCGGCGGCGCCATGGCCGACCACGTCGACGAGTACTTCTCGCTGGCGACCACCGTGGACGCGGTCACGGCCGGACTGGGGCCCGACCGGTTCCACCGCCTGCGCCTGGAGGACCTGGTCGACGACACCCCGGCGGAGCTGGCGGCGCTGTGCCGGTTCGTCGGCGCCGATCCAAGCGACGACTACCTGGCCGCGTGCTCGGCGATCGTGTTCGGGTCGCCTCACCGCACCCGGGACGGCGCCCCGTGGAGCGCGGCGCTGCGGTCCGACGTCGAGGCCCGCATGGCGGGGCACGACTGGCTGGCCGGCTACGGGTTCGGCTGAGGCCGGCGGCGATGCTGCCCACGTTCGTGATCATCGGGGCGATGCGGTCGGGGTCGACGTCGCTGTACAAGCACCTCCAGGGCCATCCGCAGGTGTTCATGCCCCGCAAGGAGATCCACTTCTTCGACCGGCGCTGGGACAACGGCCTGGACTGGTACGGCCACCGGTTCGACGGCTACGCCGGGCAGCCGGCGGTGGGCGAGGCGACGCCGACCTACATGAGCGACCCCGTGGCGCTGGCCCGCATGGGCGAGGTCATCCCGGGGGCCCGGCTGCTGGCCATCCTGCGCGACCCGGTGGAGCGGGCCTACTCGCACTACTGGATGGAGCATGCCCGCGAGCGGGACGGGCGCACGTTCGCCGAGGCGGTCGCCGACGAGTTGGCCGGCGAGGGCACCTCGGACTACCTCGCCCGGGGGCGGTACGCGGCCCAGTTGGGGGGCGTCGACGCCGTGTACCCCCGGGACCAGGTGCGGGCGGTGCTGCTCGACGACCTGCGGGACCGGCCGGGGGCGACGTTCGGCGAGGTGTGCCGGTACCTGGGGGTCGACGACGGGCACGTGCCCGGCCGGCTGGACGCCCGGGTCAACCGTTTCGTCAGCTTCCGGTCGATGCGGGTGCGGGGCATGCGGCGGCGGCTGCCCAAGGCGTTCCGCATCGGGCGGATCGTCGGGCGGCTCAACGCGGTGGAGGGCGCCTACCCGCCGATCGAGCCCGAGGTGGCGGCGGCGCTGCGGGCGCGGTTCGCGCCCGACAACGCCGCGCTGGCCGAGTGGCTGGGCCGCGATCTGTCGGGCTGGGACCGCGGCGTGCCGGTCGGCCCGGTCGCCCCGTGATCCTCCACGTCGTGGCCGCGGCCCGGCGCCGGGGGGCCGAGACGTTCGCCGTCGACCTGGCCGCGGCGCTGGGGGCGGACGGGATGCCGTCCGAGGTCGTCGCCGTCGCCCCGGGGCCGGCGGACCGGGCGCTCGACGTCGAGGTGCTCGGGCCTTCGGCGCTGGCGCCGTCCACGCTGCGGGCGCTGCGCCGCCGGGCGGCGGGGGCCCGGGCGGTGGTGGCCCACGGGTCGCGGTCGCTGCCGGCCTGCGCGCTGGCGCTGGCGGGCCGGCCGACGCCGGTCGTCTACCGCAGCATCGGCGACCCGTCGGCCTGGGCCGGGGGCGCGCTGCGCCGCCGGCGGTCGCGGCTCCTGCTGGGGCGGATGGCCGGGGTCACCGCGCTGTGGCCGGGGGCCAAGGCGGCGCTCGCCCGCCTGTACGGGCTGGCCGACGAGCGGGTGACGGTCATCCCCAACGGGGTGCCGGCGGGCCGCTGCCCGGTGCCGTCGCCGGACGACCGCGCCGCGGCCCGGGCCCGGTTCGGCCTGCCGGTGGCGGCGCCGGTGGTGGCCTACGTGGGGGCTCTCGACGCCGGCAAGCGGGTGGGCGCCGCCGTCGAGGCGGTGGCGGGCCGGCCGGGCGTCCACCTGCTGGTCGCCGGCGACGGCCCGGAGCGGGCCGCCCTGGCGTCCCGGGCCGCGGCCGACGCCGGGGGCCGCATCCAGGTGCTCGGCCCGGTCCCCGACCCGGCCCCGGTCCTGGCGGCGGCCGACCTGATCGTCCTCCCCAGCCGCACGGAGGGCCAGCCGGGCGTGCTCATCGAGGCGGGCCTGTCGGCGGTCCCGGCGGTGGCGACCGAGGTCGGCGGCGTCCCCGGGATCGTGGTGGACGGGGTCACGGGCATCCTCGTCTCTCCGGACGGCCCCAACCTGCCCGGGGCGCTGGCCGAGGCCATCGACCGGGCGCTACCCGAGGCCCGCACCCTCGGCCGCGCCGCCCACGACCACTGCCGAGCCGCCTTCGAGATCACCCTGGTCGCCGACCGCTGGGCCGCCCTCCTGGCGGCGCTCCCCCGTGGCTGACCGAACGAACGGAGGTCACCTGACGTGGACGCTACGAGCCTCTCGCTGATCGCCGCGGCGCTCGCGGTCGTCGCAGCCCTGGCAGCATGGCTCTGGCCCCGATCGCCCAAGCCGCCGTCGATCCCCTCGTTCAGCGGTGGCCTCCACGATCCGGACCAGGTCCGGGAGTTCATCGACTTCCTCGACCGGCACGAGCTCGGCCGGGCGCGGCTCGACATCTCGATGCCGGGCGACGTCGCCCACCCGGAGGGGAACGTCCTGGCAGCCCGCAGCTTCCACCTGGCCGATCCGAACGGCAACCACGGCGGCTACGAAGTCCTCATCCGCGGGGGCGAGGTCGCGGCCAGGCCGCTCACCTATGCCCACGGCGTCTGGCGCCTGGAGAGCTACGTCGCCGTCGAGCGGCCGTCGGGGGTCTGGCAGGGCATCCTCGCTCGGGCGCTCGTGCCGATCTCGCTGGCCGACATCGCTCGTTGACCCCACCGCTGGCGGCGCTCCCCCGTGGCTGAGGTCAGCCCGCGGGGGGAGGCACGAACCGACCGTGGGTGGATGACCCGGGCGGGCGGCGGGCGCACGCTCGGGGCATGAGCACACAGGCACTCGACGGCGCGGACGTGGACACGGTGGGGACGGGGGCGGCGGCCGACGACCGCCGGGAGGAGACGGGCCGCCTGGTGCCGCTGCCCGGGTGGGTGTGGGCGATCGCCGGCGGGCTCGGGCTGGTGCTGCTGGCCTGCGCCGGGCGCTACGGCTGGCACCGGGACGAGCTGTACTTCCGGGAGGCCGGGCGCCACCTGGCCTGGGGCTACGTCGACCAGCCGCCGTTCACCCCGCTGATGGCCCGGATCGCCGACCTGGTCGCCCCGGACAACCTCGTCGCCCTGCGGGTGGCGCCGGCCCTCGCCACCGTGGTCACGGTGGTGCTGTGCGGGCTGATCGTGCGGGAGCTGGGCGGCGACCGCCGGGCCCAGGTGATCGGGGCGGGGGCGGCGGCCAGCGCCGGCTTCGTGGTCGGGGCCGGGCACCTGCTGTCGACCTCCACGTTCGACCTGACGGCCTGGATGGCCGTCCTGTGGCTGGTGACCCGCCTGTTGCGCACCGGCGACGCCCGCTGGTGGGCCGCCATCGGGGCCGTGGCCGGGCTGGCCATGCTCAACAAGAACCTGGTCCTGATGCTGCTGGCCACGGTCGTGGTGGCGCTGGTGATCGAGCGGCGGCGCGACCTGCTGCTGACCCCGTGGCTGCCGGTCGGCGCCGCCGTCGCCGTCGCCATCGCTGCGCCCCACCTGGTGTGGCAGGCGACCCACGGCTGGCCGCAGGCGGAGATGGCCCGTGCGCTCGAGGAGCGCATCGGCGGGGAGAACCGGGCGAACCTGCTGCCCCAGCAGGTGCTGCTGACCGTCCCGCTGCTGCTGCCGATGTGGGCCTGGGGCGTCCGGCTGCTCGGGCAGGACCCGGCGACCCGGCGGTTCCGGCCGCTGCTGTGGGCCTGGCCGATCGGGCTGGCGGCCGTGTTCGTCACCGGCGGACGCCCCTACTACGCCGCCCCGCTGAGCCTGCTGGTGGCGCTGGCCGGCTCGCCGGAGGCGGCGCGGCGGGGCCCGGGCTTCGCCCGCTGGATCGCGGCCAACTTCGCCGTCAGCGCGGTGTTCGCCCTGCCGGTGCTGCCGATGGCAGCCGCCCCGGTCACGAACTCCCTCAACGACGGGATCGGCGAGACCATCGGCTGGCCCGCCCTGACCGACGAGGTCGCCGGGGTGGTCGACCGCCTCCCGGCGGGCGAGCGGGACCACGTGGTGATCCTCACGGCCAGCTACGGCGAGGCGGGCGCCATCGACCGGTTCGGCCCGGCCCGGGGCCTGCCCCGGGCGTACTCGGGGCACAACGGCTACTACGACTTCGGCCGCCCCCACGACGACGGCGCCACGGTCGTCGCCGTCCGCTTCGACCCGCAGGAGCTGACCCCGTACTTCGCCCGCTGCACCCAGGTGGCCCGGGTCGACAACCACCGCGGCATCGACAACGAGGCCCAGGGCGCCCCGATCGTGGTCTGCCGCGGCCTGCGCACCACCTGGGCCGCCACCTGGCCGCACCTGCGGCACGTGTCCTAGATGCCGAGCGCGTCCAGGAACGCCGAGACCACCGCGTTGTAGGCCTCGGCCGTCTCGTAATACACGTTGTGGGGTGCGCCCGGGATCTCGGCGAAGAGCGAGCCGGGGACCAGGGTGTGGAGGTGGCGGGCGTGGTCCCGCAGCCAGTCCCGCTCCCCGACGACGATCTGCATCGGGGACGTGATGTGGGGGACCCGGTCCGCGAGCTCGTCGCGGGCCGGATCGACCGCCGTCGGGCGGCGGGGGTGGCGGGACGCCTCGATGCGGGTCGCGGTCGAGCGCAGCCGGATGTAGCGGTCGTACTCCAGCGGATGGGTCGCCGGGAACTCGGGGGTGAAGCCGCCCTCGGCCGGGATGAACAGCGTCGCCTCGTCGATGGGGGCGAACATCCGGGCCCGGCGGGCCGCGGCGGGGCCCTCGGCGTCGTCACCCTCCGATGGCGGGGCGACGCCCATGCCCGACGGGATCAGCCCGACGGCCCGGTCGGGATGGCGGGTCGCCCACCGGAGAATGGTGAGCGCCCCCATCGAGTTGCCGGCCAGGATGGGCCGGTCGATGCCGAGCGCGTCCAGCACGGCCTCGAGCTCGTCGGCCCGGTCGGGCTCGGGCTCGCCCTCGGGCGAGACCGACGAGTGCCCGTGGTTGACGCTGTCGTAGGCGACGACGCGGCACCGCCCCGAGAACGCCTCGAACTGGCGGTGCCACGCCGCCGCGCACGACCCGAAGCCGTGCAGGAACAGGAGCGGCTGTCCGGCACCGGCCTCCACGACGTGGACGTCGGTGCCGCCTGCGGTGATCCAAGCCATCCATCCCCCCGAATGGTCGAGGAGACGGTAGCCCTCAGCCCACGGCCTTGGCGAAGAGCTCCAGGCAGTAGCTCCACCCCTGCGGGCTGTCCACGCCGCCGTGCACGCCCGGGGCGCCGTCGCCGTGGCGCTCGAAGCCGCGGTGGGTCAGCTCGACCCGGGTGCTGTCGGGCCCCTCCTCGACGAAGCGGACCTCGAACTCGCTGGCGTGGGCCGGGTCGGGGTCGAACTGCCAGGACGCGTCGAGCTGCCAGGCCACGACGATCCGCTCGGGCGGCTCCCAGGCCAGCACCCGGCCGGTGTCGCACTCGCGGCCGTCGACCCCGACCTCGTACCAGCGGCCGCCCACCCGGGGCTCGAGCACGAAGTCGGCCATGTCGGCCTCGCCGATGCTGTACTCCCTCGGCCACCAGGTCCCGAACTGCTCGGTGAACACCCGGAACGCCCGCTCCCGGGACGCCGCCACGGTCACGGTCCGCACCACCGGTGCGTAGGTCTGCTGGCTCATCAGTTTCCCTCACTGTTCTGTCGCTCGATCGTCGCCGCGTACGCGGTGAGTGCGTCGTCCCACATCCGGTCCAGGTAGGCCCTCATGGCCGCCACCCCCTCCGGCCGGATCCGGTACAGGCGCCGGGTGCCGGCCGCCCGGTCGGTGACCAGGCCGGCCGCCTTCAGCACCCGCAGGTGCTGCGACACCGCCGGCCGGCTGATGGGGAACCGGGCCGCCAGCTCGCCGACGGCGCACGGGCCGTCGCGCAGGGCCTCGAACACCGACCGGCGCGACGGGTCGGCCAGTGCCGTCCAGCCGTCGATCGTGGTTTCGTCAGCAGCCACTTACCGTAAGTTAGAACTTACCGATAGCCCGGCGCAAGGCCACCCGCGGACCCTTGTGCGCTTCTGTGCGATAATGTTAGAAACAACATTGTCGAACGTCGCCATGTCGGGGGGTGTGGTGGTCGGTCCCGGGGGACCCGAGGATGTGGTGCTCGCCATGCGGGGCATCGCCAAGCGGTTCGGGGCGACGCGGGCACTCGACGGTGTGTCGCTGGACCTGCGGCGGGGCGAGGTGCACGCCCTGGTCGGCGAGAACGGGGCCGGCAAGTCGACGCTGATCAAGATCATGACCGGCGTCCACCAGCCCGACGAGGGAGAGGTGCTGGTCGACGGCGAGCCGGTCAGCCTGCACAGCGCGGCCGACGCCCAGCGGCTGGGCATCGCCGCCATCTACCAGGAGCCGCTGATCTTCCCCGACCTCAGCGTGGCCGAGAACATCTTCATCGGCCACCGGGACCTCGGCCGGGTCGTGCGTTGGAAGAAGATGTGCGCCGACGCCGAGGCGCTGCTGGCCCGGCTCGACGTCCATCTCGACCCCCGCATGCCCGCCGCCGGCCTGCCGGTCGCCCCCCAGCAGGCCATCGAGATCGCCAAGGCGATCTCGCTCGACGTGCGGGTGCTGATCATGGACGAGCCGACGGCCGCCCTCTCCGCCCACGAGGTCGAGCGGCTGTTCCGCCAGGTCCGCCGGCTGCGGGACGAGGGCGTGGCCGTGCTGTTCATCAGCCACCGGCTCGACGAGGTGTTCGCCATCGCCGACCGCATCTCGGTCTTCCGCGACGGCCGCCACATAGCGACGTCGGCCCGGGCCGACGCCACCACCGGGGGGGTCATCGCCGCCATGGTGGGCCGGGAGGCCGCCGAGCTCTACCCCCGCAGCGAGCACCACCGGGGCGAGCTGGTCCTGCGGGTGCGCGACCTCGGGCGGACCGGCAAGTTCTCCGGCGTCGGCTTCGACGTCCACCGGGGAGAGATCCTCGGCCTGGCCGGGCTGGTCGGCGCCGGGCGCACCGACGTCGCCCTCGCCCTGTTCGGCATCGCCCCGGCCGAGACCGGCACGATCGAGCTGGGCGGCACGCCGGTGGCGATCACCCACCCCCGCCGGGCCATGGAGCTGGGCATCGCCTACGTGTCCGAGGACCGCCGCCACGTCGGCCTGTCGCTGTCCCAGTCGGTCACCGCCAACATCACGCTGCCGGCGCTGGCCCGCTACGTGTCCCGCCTGGGCCTGGTCGACGGCCGGGCCGAGCGGGCGGCGGCCGAGCGGTTCCGGGGCGAGCTGGGCATCCGAACAGAGGGCCTGGGCCAGCCGGTCGGACTGCTGTCGGGCGGCAACCAGCAGAAGACCATGCTCGCCAAGTGGCTCAACACCGAGCCCACCGTGCTCATCCTGGACGAGCCGACCCGGGGCATCGACGTGGGGGCCAAGGCCGAGGTCCACCGCATCGTGGACGAGCTGGCGGGCCGGGGCGTGGCCGTCGTGCTCATCTCGTCGGACCTGCCCGAGGTCCTCGCCATGAGCGACCGGGTGCTGGTCATGCGGGAGGGCGAGCAGACCGGCCTGTTCGAGCGGGCCGAGGCGACCGAGGAGCGGGTGATGACCGCGGCGGTGGGGGTGGCGTGACCGGCGCCCTGTGGATCCGGCCCGAGCGGCTCAAGGAGCTCTCGCTCCTCGGGGTCATCGTCGTGACCGTCGTCGTGTTCGGCTTCCTGGTCGACGACTACTACAGCGGCCGGTTCTTCAACCGGGTCACCACCAGCGTGGCCATCACCGCGGTGCTGGCCGTGGCCCAGACGCTGGTGATCGTCACCCGCAACATCGACCTGTCGGTCGGCTCGATCGTCGGCGTGACCGCCTACCTCACCGGCCAGTTCGCCGCCGCCCACCACGACGCCTCGCCGATCCTGGCCATCGGCCTGGCCGTCGGGATCGGGGCGCTGCTCGGGGCGGTCAACGGCGTCATCGTCGCCTACGGCCGGGTGCCGGCGATCATCGTCACGCTGGGGACGCTGGCCATCTACCGCAGCTGGCTGGTCTCGCACGCCCAGGCCAAGACGATCACGGCCGACTCGCTGCCGTCGTGGGTGGTCGACCTGCCCACCCGCACGCTGTTCAGCGTCGGCGACCTCGACATTCGGGTCGTGTTCGCCGTGGTCGTCGCCATCGTGGCCGTGCTCCAGGTGGCTCTGGCCCGGCTGCGCTGGGGGCGGCGCCTCTACGCCATCGGCTCCAACCCCGAGGCCGCGGCCCAGACCGGCCTGCCCACCCGGCGGCTGGTCTTCGGGGCGTTCGTGGCCTGCGGGGCGCTGTCGGGCCTGGCCGGGTTCCTGTTCCTGTCCCGGTTCGGGACCATCACCGTCGTGGCCGGTCGGGGCCTCGAGCTCGACTCGGTGGCGGCCGCCGTGGTCGGCGGGGTCAGCGTGCTCGGCGGGTCGGGCACGCTGGT
>DATFRN010000235.1:0-9540 GCA_035263165.1 Acidimicrobiales bacterium
CGGGCTGAGCCCTACGGGGCCGGGACCTGCAGCACCACGGCCGACGACATCCCCCCGCCTGCGCACATGGCGGCGACGCCCCAGCCGCCGCCGCGGCGGCGCAGCTCGTGGGTCAGCGAGATCACCATGCGGGCCCCGGTCATCGCGACCGGGTGGCCCAGGCTGCAGCCGCTGCCCAGGACGTTGACCCTGTCCTCGTCGATGTCGAGGATGCGGGTCGTCCCGACGCACATGGCGGCGAAGGCCTCGTTGATCTCCCACAGGTCCACGTCGTCGATCTTCAGGCCCGCGCGGGACAGCGCCTTCGGGATGGCGCGGGTCGGGGCGAGGCCCGTGTCCGCCGGAGGGACGCCGACCGACGCCCACGCCCGGACCTCCGCCAGCGGGGTCAGGCCGCACGTGTCGGCCAGGGCCCGGTCGGCGATCACCACCGCGGCGGCGCCGTCGTTGATGCCCGAGGAGTTGCCCGGGGTGATGCTGAAGCTCTCGATCTCGGGATGCAGCGGCTTGAGCGACGCCAGCTTCTCCAGCGTCGTCGCCCGCCGGGGATGCTCGTCGACCGAGAACGACACCACGGAACCATCTCGGCGGGTGACCTCGAGCGGGACGACCTCCTCGGCGAAGGCGCCCGCGTCGATGGCGGCGATGGCCCGCTGGTGGGAGCGGAACGCCCAGGCGTCCATCTCCTCGCGGCTCACCCCCGCCTGGACCGCGGCGTTCCAGCCCACCGTGAGCGACATGTCCTCGCACGGGGCGTCCGGCGTCTCGACGTGGCTGGGCGGGGCCCAGTCGGCCCACTCGTCGGTGCCCGGCACCCGCCGGGTGAAGCGGGGCGCGGTCGACGCGGACTCCACGCCCCCGGCCACCACCACCCGGTCCATGCCGGCCCGGATCGACCCCGCCGCCGTCGAGATCGCCGCCAGGCCCGAGGCGCAGTGGCGGTTGTGGGCCAGCCCTGCGGCGTGCTCGATGCCGGCCTCGATGGCCACGTAGCTGGCGATGTCGCCGCCGCCGTAGCGGGACTCGCCCATGACCACGTCGTCGATCAGCGCCGGGTCGACCCCCGAGCGGCGGACCGCCTCGCCCACCGCCGTGGTGCCCAGCGTCATGGCGTCGACGTCGACGAGCGTGCCCTTGAACGCGGTGCCGATGGCCGTACGGGCGGTCGAGATGATGACTGCGTCACCCATGGGCCAACCCTAGTCATGAACTAACACTCGTGTCGCTGGGCCGGACGCTGACACCGACAGTGAACTCGGCCTTTGGCGGGCCGGAGCGGACACGCCTAGGGTGCGGATCTGACGCCTATGTCAGAGCGTGCCCGGGCCTGGTGGGGCGACGAGCTCGTCGCCGACTCGGCGGCCGCCCGCCGGGAGGAGCCGCCGGAGGGCCCGCCGCGCCTCTGGTTCCCGCGGGCCGACGTCCGGGAGGACCGCCTGGAGGCCCTGGCGGGCCGGTGGGAGGCCGGCACCGGCGAGCGGGACGGCCACGTCGCCTTCGACGACGAGGCCCTGCGGGTCGAGATCGCCGAGGGCGACGTCACCACCCGCTTCCCGACCTGGGGCGACGCCGCCCACCTCGTCGACCTCCTGGCCGTGCGGCCCGGGGGCGAGCCGGGCCGCTACCGCACCGCCGCCCGGGGCCACTGGTACCGCAACGTCGTCGAGGCCAGCCAGATGCTCGGCCAGGCCATCGTCGCGGCCGGCCGCCACGCCCCCGACCGCCGGCCGGTGCACGCAGCGATGGCCTTCACCCGCCCCGCCGACGCCCGCCAGTTGCTCGACATCGACCTCGACACGCTGAGCGCCGGGCGCACGTTCACCGCCCTGGCCGCCCGGGTCACCCAGGACGGCCGGCTCTGCGCCGCCGGCACCCTGCTGCTCGACCGGACGTCACCCGACGTGGTGCGGCACGCGGCGCCGCCCCCCGACGTGCCCGGCCCCCACGACGCCACGCCGGTCGACATGGGCGTCACCGGCCGGGAGGTCCGGGTGGTGGGCGACGCCTACACCGGCGACCCCGCCGCCCCCGCCGGCCCGCCGGTGCTCGACGCCTGGGTGCGGTTCCGCCCCGGGTCCGTGCCCGACGACCCGCCCCTCCACGCCGGGCTGCTGGCCCAGTTCGCCGGGCACATGTCGATCGCCGCGGCCCTGCGCCCCCACGCCGGCATCGGGCAGGATCAAGCCCATCGCACGCTCTCGACCGGCATCAACGCCATCACGATCAGCGTCCACGGGCCGGTCCGGGCCGACCGGTGGATGCTGTACCACCACCTCTCGACCTTCGCAGGTGACGGCATGACCCACTCCGAGTGCCGCGTCCACGGCGAGGACGGCGCCCTGCTGGCGTCGTTCACCGTCGAGGCCATGGTCCGCGGCTTCGGCGACAGCCCCGAGCCCGCCGACGACCGGACCGCGCTGTGAGCCTCACCACGGGCCGCGGCCCCCTCAGCGCCCGCCCGGCCGGGCGGTTCAGCGCCCCGATCCCCGAGGGCGTCGTCTACGTCGAGCCCTTCCCCCGCCGGGTCCGGGCCACCCGGGGCGGCGACACGCTCGTGGACAGCGAGCGGGCCGTCCTGGTCCACCGCCCCGGCCGCCCGCCGGCCTACGCCTTCCCCGCGGAGGACGTCGCCGGCGGCGCCGCGATCGGCGCCGGCGAGGAGCCCGCCGCCCCCGGCCACCTGGCCGTCCCCTGGGACGCCGCCGACGCCTGGTACGAGGAGGAGGAGCGGGTCAGCGGCCACCCCCGCAACCCCTACCACCGGGTCGACAGCCTCCGGACCACCCGGCGCCTGCGGGTGGTCCTCGGCGGCGAGACGCTGGTCGACACGACCGACACCCTCGGCGTCTACGAGACGTCGCTGGCCCCCAAGCTCTACGTCCGCCCCGACCAGGTCCGCATGGACCTGCTGGAGCGCAGCGCCACCACCACGTACTGCCCCTACAAGGGCACGGCCGGCTACTGGAGCGCCCGGGTGGGCGACGCCACCGTGGCCGACGTGGCCTGGAGCTACGACGACCCCCTCCCCGAGAGCCTGCCCCTGGCCCGGATGCTCAGCTTCGACCCCGAACGGGCCACGGTCACCGCCGACCTCCCGGGGGAGGGCTGACGTGCGGGCGCTGGTCGAGCCGTTCCTGGCCGGGCCGCCCAAGCGGCTGCTGATCGACGGCGAGTGGGTCGAGCCGGCGGCCGGGGGCACGTTCCCCAGCGTCGACCCGTCGACCGGCGCCACCGTGGCGGAGGTCGCCGAGGCCGACGTGGCGGACGTCGACCGGGCCGTGGCCGCCGCCCGCCGGGCCTTCGACGAGGGGCCGTGGCGCACGGCGTCGCCGGTCGCCCGCCAGGCCCTGCTGCTGGCCCTGGCCGACGCGGTCGCCGCCCACTTCGAGGAGCTGCGGGTGCTGGAGGCGGTCGACATGGGCTACCCGATCGGCCGGGCCCCGGCCGCCGGGGCCGACCACGCCGTGCAGGTGCTGCGCTACTTCGCCGGCTGGACCACCAAGCTCCAGGGCGACACGCTGCCCAACTCGATGCCGTTCCCGGTCTTCACCTACTCGCTGAAGGAGCCGGTCGGCGTGGTGGCGTCGATCATCCCGTGGAACAGCCCCATCAGCAACGTGCTGTGGAAGCTGGCGCCGGCGCTGGCGGCGGGCTGCACCGTGGTGCTCAAGCCGGCCGAGGAGGCCAGCCTGGTCGCCGTCCGCATCGGCGAGCTGCTGCGGGAGGTGGGCGCCCCGCCGGGCGTGGTCAACATCGTCACCGGCCCGGGCGAGACGGTCGGCGCCGCCCTCACCGCCCACCCCGGGGTGGACAAGGTCGCCTTCACCGGCTCGACCGCGGTGGGCCAGGAGATCGTGCGGGCCTCGGCCGGCAACCTCAAGCGGGTCACCCTGGAGCTGGGCGGCAAGTCGCCCGACATCGTCTTCGCCGATGCCGACCTCGACCGGGCCGTTCCCGGGGCGGCCATGGGCGTGTTCGCCAACTCGGGCCAGGCCTGCTGCGCCGGGACCCGCATCTTCGTCGAGCGGCCGGTGTACGACGAGTTCGTCGAGCGGGCGGCCGCCTTCGCCGGCGGCCTGCGGGTCGGCCCCAGCCTCGACCCGGCCACCCGGGTCGGCCCGGTGGTGTCGGCCCAGCAGCTCGACCGGGTCACCGGCTACCTCGACGTCGGCCGGGCCGAGGGCGCCGAGGTGGCGGCGGGCGGCGGGCGGCTGACCGACGGCGACCTCGCCGCCGGCTACTTCGTCGCCCCCACGATCTTCACCGGCGTCGACGACGGCATGCGCATCGCCCGGGAGGAGATCTTCGGACCGGTCGCCTGCGTCATGCCGTTCGACACGGTCGAGGAGGTCGTGGCCCGGTCCAACGCCAGCTCGTTCGGCCTGGCCGGGGGCGTGTGGACCCGCGACGTGAGCACCGCCCACCGCCTGGCGCAGGAGCTGCGGACCGGGACCGTGTGGGTCAACACCTACAACCTGTTCGACCCGGTCGTCCCGTTCGGCGGCTACCGCATGAGCGGCTGGGGCCACGAGTGCGGCCCCGACGCGCTCGACCAGTACCTCAACACCAAGGCCGTCTGGATCCGGACCGGGTAGCGCCGCCGGCGCTAACTGGTCGTCGGGAACCCCAGGTCGATGGCGCTCGACGCCGGGTCGGGCCAGCGGGTGGTGACGACCTTGGGGCGGGTGTAGAAGCGCACGCCCTCGGGGCCGTACATGGCGCTGTCGCCGAACAGCGACGCCTTCCAGCCCCCGAACGAGTGCCACGCCACCGGCACCGGGATCGGCACGTTGATGCCGACCATGCCCACGTCGACCTGGCGCTGGAACAGCCGGGCCGCGCCGCCGTCCCGGGTGAACAGGGCCACCCCGTTGCCGTAGGGGTTGGCGTTGACCAGCGTCACCGCCTCGTCGTAGGTCGGCACCCGCACGACGCTGAGCACCGGCCCGAAGATCTCGTCGTCGTAGAGCCGCATGCCGGGCTCGACGCCGTCGACCAGCGCGCAGCCGGCCCAGAAGCCCGGGGCGTCCGGGGCCGGGCCGTCGACGACCACCCGGGCCCCCTCCCCCGCCGCGCCGTCGACGTAGGACCGCACCCGGTCGCGGTGCTCGCGGGTGACCAGCGGGCCCATCATCGACGCCTCGTCGTCGCCCGGGCCGATCACCACGCCGGGGATGCGATCGGCGATGGCCCCGACCAGCTCGTCGGCCACCCCGCCCACGGCGACGACGACCGAGATCGCCATGCAGCGCTCGCCCGCCGACCCGTAGGCCGCCGACACCGCGGCGTCGGCGGCGGCCGCCACGTCGGCGTCGGGCAGCACGACCATGTGGTTCTTGGCGCCGCCCAGCGCCTGGACCCGCTTGCCGGCCCGGGTGCCGGCCTCGTAGACGTGGCGGGCGATCGGCGTGCTGCCCACGAACGACACGGCGGCGACGTCGGGCGCGGCCAGGATGGCGTCGACCGCCTCGGCGTCGCCCTGCACGACCGTGACCACGCCGTCGGGGAACCCGGCCTCGGCCGCCAGCTCGGCCAGCAGCAGCGAGGGCGACGGGTCCTTCTCGGACGGCTTGAGCACGAAGGCGTTGCCGCAGGCGACGGCGTTGGCCAGCATCCACAGCGGCACCATCACCGGGAAGTTGAACGGGGTGATGCCGGCGACCACGCCGAGCGGCTGGAGCAGCGTGTGGACGTCGACGCCGCCGGACGCCTCGGCGCTCAGCGTCCCCTTGAGCAGGTGGGGGATGCCGCAGGCGAACTCGACGCACTCGAGGCCGCGTGCGACCTCGCCGAGGGCGTCGGACCGGACCTTGCCATGCTCGCGGGTGATGGCCGCGGCCAGGTCGTCGCGGCGGCCGTCGAGCAGCTCGCGCAGGCGGAACATCACGGCGGCCCGCCGGCTGAGCGAGGTCTCGCCCCACTCCCCCGCGGCGTCGGCCGCCTGCTTGACCGCGGCGTCGACCTCGGCCGCGGAGGCCAGGGCCACCTCGGCCACCTGCTCGCCCCGGGCCGGGTCGTAGACCGGGGCCGTGCGGCCCGAGGCGCCGGGGACCGGGCGGCCGCCGATCCAGTGCGTCACAAGTGAGTGAGCGTTCCCTGACATCAGGGCCGATGGTACTGTCGGCCGATGCCGACTGCCAGCGTCGACGGCCTGGAGATCGCCTACGACATCGTGGGCGAGGGGCGGCCGTGGATCATCACCCCCGGGGGACGCTACGACCGGGAGACGCCGGGCGTGCGGGAGCTGGCGGAGGCGCTCGCGGCCGGCGGGGCGGCCGCCGTCGTCTGGGACCGGCCCAACACGGGGGCGTCGGACGTGTGCTTCGCCGGGGCGTCCGAGTCGGAGATGCAGGCCGACGCGCTGGCCGGGCTGCTGCGCCGGCTCGACCTCGGCCCGGCCGTCATCGCCGGCGGCTCCGGCGGGGCCCGGGTCTCGCTGCTGGCCGCCGCCCGCCACCCCGACGTCGCCGCCGCCGTGGCCGCCTGGTGGATCAGCGGCGGCCCCTACGGCCTGCTCACGCTGGGCACCCACTACTGCGGCGGCTCGATCAAGGCGGGCTGGAACGGCGGCATGGCCGCGGTCGCCGCCCTGCCCGAGTGGGCCGCGGTGCAGGACCGCAACCCCCGCAACCGGGACCGCCTCCTGGCCCAGGACCATCGGGAGTTCATCGCCACCATGGAGCGGTGGATGCTGGCCTACTGCCCCTGCGGCGACCAGCTGGTCCCCGGGCTCGACGACGACCTGGCCCGGTCCCTCGACCGGCCGGCGCTGGTGTTCCGCAGCGGCGAGAGCGACATGAACCACACCCGGGCCACCTCCGAGGCGCTGGCGGCGCTGCTGCCCGACGCCCGCCTGGTCGAGCCGCCGTGGGGCGATCGCGAGTGGGTCGAGCGCCAGGCCGCCCGCAACCGGGGCGACGGGGGCCTGTTCTCCGGCTGGCCGCAGCTGGCCGACCCGCTGCTCAGCTGGGCGGCGGAGGTGCTGGGCTGACCATTCCGTGGACGTTTCTGGTTGGGAGTCGACCAGAAACGTCCACGGAAGTCGCTGCCAGGCGGACCGCAGCCACGATCCCCTGGTAGCCGGTGCAGCGGCACAGGTTGCCGCTGAGGGCGTCGCGGATCTCGGCGTCGCTGGGGTCGGGGTGGTCGCGCAGGAACGCGGTCACCGTCACCACGAAGCCCGGCGTGCAGAAGCCGCACTGGAGCCCGTGGGCGTCGCGGAAGGCGGCCTGGACCGGCGACAGCTCGCCGTCCGGCGCGGCCAGCGCCTCCACCGTCGTGACCTCCGCCCCCCGGGCCTGGACGGCGAACTGGAGGCACGACCGCACCGGCTGGCCGTCGACCAGCACCGTGCAGGCGCCGCACACGCCGTGCTCGCAGCCGAGGTGGGTGCCGGTCAGCCCGCAGCGCTCCCGCAGGAAGTCCGCCAGGGTCAGCCGGGGCTCGACCTCGGCCCGGTGGGCCCGGCCGTTGACGACGATCTCGACCGGGACCTCATGCACGGAGGGCCTCCTCGCAGGCGGTGGCCCACGCCCGGGACACCATGGTGGCGCCGACCCGGCGCCGGTAGGCGGCCGAGCCGTTCAGGTCGGCCGGCACGGCGTCGAGCCCGGCCACCGCGGCCTGCCCGAGGGCGGCGGCGTCGATCTCGCCGACCGGGCGCCCGGCGGCCTCGGCCTCGGCCGCGGCCGCCCGCTCGGGCGTCGACCCCAGGCCGATGAGGCCGATGGCCGCCCGCCGGACCCGGTCGTCGTCGCCCAGCTCGACCCCGACCACGGCGCCGGCGATGGCGTAGTCGCCGTGCCGCCGGGCCAGCTCCTTCACCGCCCAGCCGCAGCGGCCGGACCACACGGGGAAGCGGGCGCCGACCAGCAGCTCGTCGGGCGCCATCGCCGTGGTCCACAGGCCGGTGAAGTAGTCGGCGGCGGCGATCGTCCGCGGGCCCCGCACCGACAGCACCTCGAGCTCGGCGTCGAGGGCGAGGGCCACGGCCGGGTACTCGGCGGCGGGGTCGGCGTGGGCCAGCGAACCGCCCACCGTCCCCCGGTTGCGGATCTGCGTGTGGCCGATGAAGGGGGTGGACCGGGCCAGCAGCGGGACCGCCTCCGCCGCCTCGGCGCTGCGCTCGACGGCGGCCTCGGTGGTGGCGGCGCCGACCCACAGGTGGCCGTCGCGGCGCTCGATCCCCTGCAGGCCGGCGATGCGCCCCACGTCGACGAGGTGGTCGAAGACGGCCAGGCGCAGGGCCAGCAGGGGCACGAGGCTCTGGCCCCCGGCGAGGACCTTGGCCTCGTCGCCCAGCTCGGCCAGGGCCGCCGCCGCCTCGTCGGCGGTGCCGGGGGCGTGGTACTGGAACGGGGCCGGCTTCACGACGCCGGACCATAGCGCTTGTGAGCGATCACTCACCTATGTTGGTGGCATGACGACGGACGGCCTGGGCTACGACCCCTACGACCCCGAGCTCAACCGCGACCCCTACCCCGCCTTCCGGCGGCTGCGGGAGGAGGCGCCCCTCTACTACGACGAGGAGCACGACTTCTACGCCCTGAGCCGCCACGCCGACGTCGAGAAGGGCCTGGTCGACTGGCAGACGTTCCCGTCGGGGCGCGGCGCCATCATCGAGATCATCCAGGCCGGCGTCGAGCTGCCGCCGGGCACGCTCATCTTCGAGGACCCGCCCATCCACGACATCCACCGGGGCCTGCTGTCGCGGGTGTTCACGCCCCGCAAGATGGCCGCCCTCGAGGACAAGGTGCGGGAGTTCTGCGCCCGCTGCCTCGACCCGCTGGTGGGGGCCGGGCGCTTCGACCTCATCGCCGACCTCGGCGCCCTGATGCCGATGTGGACGATCGGCATGCTGCTCGGCATCCCCGAGCGGGACCAGTCCGCCATCCGCGACCGGGCCGACGCCAACCTGCGCACCCGGCCGGGCGAGAAGATGGCCGTCGAGGGCGGCCTCGACATCGGTGCCGACATGTTCGCCGACTACGTCGCCTGGCGGGCCGACCACCCGTCGGACGACCTGATGACCGAGCTGCTCACCGCCGAGTTCGAGGACGAGACCGGCACGACCCGCACGCTGACCCGGGACGAGGTGCTCACCTACGTGATGGTGATCGCCGGGGCCGGCAACGAGACCACCACCCGCCTCATCGGCTGGGCCGGCACCGTGCTGGCCGACCACCCGGACCAGCGCAAGCAGCTGGCCGGGGACCGCACGCTGCTCAAGGGCGCGATCGAGGAGCTGCTGCGCTACGAGCCGCCGGCGCCCCACATCGGCCGGGCCGTCGCCCGCGACGTCGAGTACCACGGCCGGACCGTGCCGGCCGGCAGCGTGATGCTGCTGCTGGTCGGCTCGGCCAACCGGGACGACCGCCGGTTCCCCGACGGCGACCGCTTCGACATCCACCGCAACCCCACCGGCCACCTCGGGTTCGGCTACGGGATCCACTACTGCCTGGGCGCCGCCCTGGCCCGGCTGGAGGGGCGGGTGGCGCTGGACGAGCTGCTGACCCGCTTCCCCGAGTGGGAGGTCGACCG
>DATFRN010000236.1:0-12399 GCA_035263165.1 Acidimicrobiales bacterium
CCTGCCCACGCTCGGCCCCGAGCTCGTGCGGCTGGCCGACGAGCTCGTCAACGGGCGGGGCGTGGTCCTGATCCGGGGCGTGCCGGTCGAGCGCTACACCAAGGACCGGGCCTCGGCCGTCTACTGGGGCGTCGGCATGCACCTCGGCCAGCCGTGGCCGCAGAACGCCAAGGGCCACCTGCTGGGCGACGTCACCGACCAGGGCAAGGCGATCGACGACCCCACGTCGCGGGGCAACGAGCTGGGCGGCATCGCCCTGCCGTTCCACTCCGACGGGTCGGACCTGGTCGGCCTGTTCTGCCTGGACGCCGGGGCCGGCGGGGGCGACAGCCTGGTGGCCAACGCGGTCACCATCCACAACGACCTGGTGCGGGACGACCCCGAGGTGGCGGCCCTGCTGTACGAGCCGTTCCCCTACGACCTGCGGGGCGAGCAGGCCCCGGGGTCGCGGGCCTGGTACACGATGCCGGTGTTCAGCCGGGTGGGCGAGCGGCTGTTCGTCCGCTACATCCGGCCCTACATCGAGGCGTCGCGGCGCCACGAGGACGCCCCCCGGCCCTCGCCCGAGGCCCGGGCCGCCCTCGACCGGCTCGACGCCATGTGCCGCGACCCGCAGTACACGGTGGCCATGGGCATGCAGCCGGGCGACATGCAGTTCGTGAACAGCTACCACGTGCTGCACGGCCGGGACGCCTACACCGACGACCGGGCGGCGGGGAGGATCCGTCACCTCAAGCGCCTGTGGCTGGAGACCGACGTGCTGGCCGACGAGGACAAGCCCGAGCGCTTCCGCCTGGGCCGGACCGACAGCTACTGGTCGAGCAAGGGCCGGACCAAGAGCGAACTGAACGTGTAGGCCGGCGCACGCAGCGCGGGCACTCGCGTCGCGCGTTAGCTTCGCTACATGGCGTGGGAGATCGAGGTCGTCGACGCCCCCGAACGGCTCACGGCGGTGGTGGCGCTGGAGACGACGTGGCCCGACCTGCCGGCGGCGGCCGGGGCGGCGTTCGACGACGTGTGGGCGGTGCTGGGCGCCGGCCGGCCGGCCCGCGGCCGCAACGTGATCCTCTACAAGGACACGGTTCCCAACGTCGAGGTCGGCGTCGAGGTGGCGGGGCCGTTCGATCCCGCCGGCCGGGTCGAGCCGTCGGCGCTGCCGGGCGGCACGGTGGCCCGCACCGTCCACCGGGGGTCGTACGAGGACCTGCCGGCCGCCCACGAGGCGGTCCGGGCCTGGTGCGAGGAGAACGGCCACGAGGTGACCGGCCAGCGCTGGGAGGTCTACGGCGACTGGCACGAGGACCAGGACCAGCTGGAGACCGAGGTCGCCTGGCTGCTCTAGCCGGTCACCCCGCCGCGGGGGTGGTGGGCTCGGGTTCGGGTCTGGTCCAGCCGAACACCTCGATCAGGGCCAGGCAGACGAGCACGACGAGGGTGATCCCGATCACCAGGGCGCCGGTCGGGTAGGTCCAGAAGGCGAGCACCAGGACGGCGACGCCGATGACGGCGATGCGTAGCGCCATCTTGTGGGCACCGATCCACGCCTCGACGGCCGAGGGGGCCCGGTCGCCCTCGAGCCGCCCCTGCACCCGCTCCTGCAGGCGCCCGAAGAACGATCTGATGCCCCTCGCCGCGCCCGACGGCCCCGTGATGAAGGCGCCCAGCGCCACCACGAGGCCGAGCGCCAGCACCGCCCGCATGGCGAGGCGGAGCGGCGCCAGCAGCGTGGCGATCACGCCCACGGCTTCCTGGGGCGTCATGTTCTGCGGTCTCCCGTTGTCGAGATACCAGTTGCGGGCGAGCACGAGGGCGAGGGCCAGCAGCACCATGCCGGCGACGAGGCCGAGGGCGGCGATGAGCAGCCCCCGCCGGCGGTTCGGCGCGACGAACACGGCCACCGCCGCCAGGACGAGCACGACGAACGGCATCACCGTGGCCACCCGGTCGAGCCGGCGCACCGCACGCTGGGACCGCCGCAGCTGGTCGGACTGCATCAGGACGAAGTCCGAGTGGACGGTCGGGATCCGCGAGGCGAACCCGAAGCCGCGGTCGACCAGCCGCTGCTTGACCCGGTCCACGATCGTCCCCAGGTCGACCGTGACCTGGCCCTGCTTGACGTCGACCGCGTCCGTGCCCCGCCCGGTGAGCACCGCCACGACCTTGCGGTGGGCGTTCCGGTTGGCCTCCAGCCACAGCTCGTCGAACTTGGGCGAGTGGACCGCCTGGTTGACCTCCTGGCGGACGAAGCCCTCCACCTGGTTGGAGATCGGCACGGCCAGGCCCTCGATGACCTCGGGCGCGCCGAGCTCGGTCAGCTTGGCCAGGGCCTGCTGGGTGATGTCCTCGACGTCGAGGCGGCTGAAGATCTCGTTGGTGACCTGGTTGGCGATGGCCCGCTCGACGGCGGGGTTCTCGCTGAGCGGCCCGACCGTGGCGACGTACCGGTCGGTGTCGAGGATCTGGCTGCGGGCGTAGCGGGCGACGACCGCGACGATGCTGAGCAGCGAGGCGATCACGACGAGGATGGCGCACGCGGTCCAGCGCAGGCTCCGGCGGGCGCGGTGGGGCCGGGTGCCGCCGTCGGCCTTACCGTCGGCGTCCGGATCGGCCTGCTGGGCGCGGAGCTCCTCGACCTCGGCCCGGAGCCGCTCCAGCTCCGCGTGGTCGCCGTCGGCCCCGGCGTCCGGCGTGATGTCTTCTGTCATGGCTCGCCCTCCCCGATGCCTGGGGTCCGGCTGGCAGCGTCGCACCGCGACCCCTGGTGTGGCGTCACCCCCGGGGGGTGAGCAGCGGCGAGCCGGTCAGAGGGTGGCGAGGGCCAGGCCGAGGGCGGCGGCGGCGAGGCCGGCCCCGAGCGTGCCGAGGGCGTTGAGGGCCGCCTCGGGGGCGGCGCCGTCCTCGAGCAGGCGGACGGTCTCGAAGGTGTGGGTGGAGAAGGTCGTGTAGGCGCCGCAGAACCCGGTGCCGAGCACGAGCCTCGGGGTCTTCGGGAACCCGTGGTAGAGGGCGAGGCCGGTGAGGAAGCCGAGCAGCAGCGAGCCGGTGACGTTGACGACGAAGGTGCCCCACGGGAACGCCCCCCGGGCGCGGTCGCCGATGGCGGCGTCGACGAGGTAGCGGACGGGCGCGCCGACGGCGCTGGCCACGACGAAGGCGAGCCAGGCGGCCGGGCTCATCGGCCCTCGGCGGGTCGGCCGACGTACTTGACCACCTCGACCTCGTCCAGGATGACCAGGCCCTCGGTGATGAGCTCGTCGAGCTCGGGGAGGAAGGCCTGGATACGGTCGTCGGTGTCCACGATGACCACGGCGATGGGCAGGTCGTCGGACAGCGACAGGATGCGGGTCGTGTGGATGTGGTTCGAGGCGCCGTAGCCCTCGATCCCCCGGAACACCGACGCGCCGGCCATCCCCGCCGCGTGGGCCCGCTGGACGATCTCGGTGGCCAGCGGCGTCCGGCCGTGGTGGTCGGACTCGCCGACGAAGACGGTCAGCCGCCTCTGGTGGCCTTCGAGCTTCATCGTGCGCCTCCTCGGTGCGGGAGCGGCAGGCTGCGCCCGGCCCACAGCCCGGCCCGGGCGGCGGCCAAGCCTGCCACCAGGCTGGCGACCACGTAGGCGAGCGCGACGGGGACGTGGCCGTCCTTGACCAGGACAGCGGTCTCGACGGCGAAGGTGGAGTAGGTGGTGTAGGCGCCGAGGAACCCGGTGGCGACGAACGGCCGCAGGTAGCGGGTCGGGGGGAACCGCTCGAGGACGAGGGCGAGGACGAGCCCGATCACGAAGCTGCCGGACACGTTGGTGACCAGCGTCGCCCACGGCATCCCCCCGGGCGCCACGTGCACGACCTGGGCGATCCCGTACCGCGCCGGCCCCCCGAGCGCCCCACCGAGGGCGATGGCCGCCAGCACGGACGCCTCGACCCGCCGCCCGGGCGCCGCCCGGCCGGGGACGCCGGCCGCGGTCGCGTCGGTCTGCTCGCCAGGGTCCAGGTCGGGTTCGATCGGCACCATCGGGTTTCCTCCGCACACGCGTCAGATCGCCACAGGAGCCATCAGCCCGGACCGGGCGGTTTCGGCGAGCCCCATCGCCGTGAGGGCCAGCCTAGGGGGCTTCGACGTCGACGAGCACCGGCGCGTGGTCGGACCACGAGCGCCACGGCCGCTCGGCACCGACGACCACGTTGTGGATGCGCCACGGACGGGGCACGAAGACGTGGTCGATCATGTAGGTGCCGCCACCGGAGTGCCAGTACGTCGATTCCTCGTCCTCGCCCTGCGCGACGCCCCGATGGGCGTGGTAGCCGGAGTGCAGGCCCAGCTCGCCGAGCCGCTCGACGATCGGGAGGTGGGACAGCGGGCCCGAGCGGATGTCGCCCCAGTGGCCGGCGATCGTCCACGGCTCCTGGCCCACGACGCCGACGCCGGGCGCGCCGGGCGCGCCGAAGTCCACGAAGGAGCCGCGGGCCGGTGCGACCATCGGCACCTTTGCCAGCTCCGGCAACACGGCCACGTCCGGCGACAGGTGGGCCAGGTGATCGAGCTGGGCGCCGGGCTCGCGGCGGGCGGTATTCCACGCCGCCATGCGGAATCGCTGGTGCACCGGCCGGCCGCTAGGCGAAGGTCCGGACCAGCTCCAGGACGCCCTCCGCGTCGGGGCCCTTGGCGGAGAGGGTCGTCTCGGCGGCGGCGGCGCGTTGGCCGGCGACCTGGCAGAGGTCGAGGGCGTCGCCCTCGACCGTCGTCGGGTCGGCGTCCTCGGGCGGGTCGTCGGACTCGAAGACCCAGGTGTCGCCGCCCGGGGACCGCAGGCGGAACGTGACCGGCCCCGGGGCCGGGCGGCCGGCGCGCAGGAACGCGTACGGCAGCGTGCGCCAGGCCAGGCGGGCGATGTGCCACAGGCGGTCGGTCGCCGCCGGGTCCTGGCCGAACGCCCAGGTCACGTCGCCCGTGTGGATCCAGGTCTCCGCCAGCCGGGTCGTCGCCAGCGTCGGCACCGACAGCTCGCCCGCCACCCACGTCACCCGGGCGGCCGGGTCGGCGGCGGCCAGCCCGGCCAGCAGCTCGTCCACGCCGGCCTGCCAGCGGGCCTGCACCTCGGGGCCGGACGCGCCCCGCTCGCGCTCGACCATCACCGCCGCGCCCTCGTCCACGTCGGCGGTCGCCGGGGCGCCCTCGGCCAGCGCCGCCACCACCTCGGCCATCCGCCCCTGGAGGCTGCCGATCGCCATCTCGTTGGTCTGGGCCAGGTGCAGCACGACATCGCTCACCGACCAGCCGGGGCAGCGCGACGGCGCCGCCCACCCGTCCGCGTCCAGCGGCGTGAGGATGGCGGCCAGCTCGGCCATCTGGTCGGTCAGCGCAGGAAGGATGGGTCCGCCCGGGTTCACGCCCGCACGGTACCCCGCATCTCCCCTGCCCCGGCGTCCGCCGCGACCTCGACCGCCACCTCGTAGGGGTCCTCGAGCGGCTCGCCGCCGGCGGCCGCCACCACCAGGCCGTCCGGCGGGGCGGGCACGTCCAGCGTCGCCGCGGGACCCGGCGCCGCCGCCATCCGGCGCAGCATGGACAGGCCCCACGCCCCGGCAGCGAGCGCCGCCGTCGAGCCCAGGGCGAGGCTCCACCGGGCGCCGAACTGCTCGGCCACCCACCCCACGATCGGCCCGCCGATCGGCGTGCTGCCGAGGAACAGCATCGCCTGGAGCGCCAGCACCCGGCCCCGCATCTCGGGCGCGGCCCGCAGCTGCACGATGGCCGTCGACGACACCACGAACGTGATCGAGAAGAACCCCATCACCAGCGCCAGCGCCAGCGCGAACGCCTGCGAGGGCGCCAGCGCCATGACCGCCAGCACGGTCCCGAACCCGATCGCGGCCAGGCTCACGTGGCGCACGCCCACGTCGGGCCGCCGGGCCATGGTCAGCGCGCCGACCAGCGACCCCAGGCTCACGACCGAGAAGAAGACCGTGAACAGCGCGTCGCTCCCCCCGAGGTCGCGGGTCACGAACAGGGGGAACACGGTCGGGAAGTTGTAGGACAGCGTCCCGACCACGGCCATCATCGCCATCGGCACGAACAGCTCGGGCATGCGGCGGATGTAGCGGAAGCCCTCCCGCACCTGGCCCTTGGCCTTGGGCGTCACGGGCGCCGGCCGCAGCTCGGAGGGCCGCATCATCAGCAGCCCGGCCAGCACGGCGATGTACGACAGCCCGTCGCCGGCGAACGCCCAGCCGTAGCCCACGGTCACGACCAGCAGGCCGGCCAGCGCGGGGCCGATCACCCGGGACGAGGTCATCAGCGCGCTGTTGAGGCTGACCGCGTTGGCGATGTCGCTCTCGGGCACCATCTCGACCACGAAGCTGCGCCGGGTCGGGTTGTCGAACGCCATCGTGATGCCGCCGAACACGGCCACGGCGTAGATGGCCCCGACCGGCGGGTGCCCGCTGGCCGCCAGCGCCGCCAGCGTGAACGACTGGGCCATGGCCAGCGTCTGGACGATGAGCAGCAGCCGCCGCTTGTCCGAGCGGTCGGCCACCAGCCCGGCCCACGGCCCGAGCACCAGGATCGGCCCGAACTGGGCGGCGGCCAGGATGCCGAGGGCGATGCCGCTGTTGGTCAGCTCGAGGACCAGCAGCGTCTGGGCGACCAGCGTCAGCCAGTTGCCCACCTGGGAGATGAGCTGGCCGACGAAGAACAGCCGGAAGTTGCGGATCCAGAGCGAACGGAAGACGTCCCGGGTCGCGGCGCGCACGGACCTCATCCCTGCGCCCGCCCGGTGAGCCGGTCGATCACGTCGAGGGCGGCCGCCAGGCGGGCCCGCTCGTCGGGGTCCAGCTCGCCGAGGCGGGCCGCCAGCCACACGTCCTTGCGCTCCCGCACGTCGGCCAGCAGCGTTTCGCCGGCCGGGGTGGTCGACACGTGGGCCACCCGCCGGTCGCTGGCGCACGCCTGCCGGGTCACCAGCCCGGCCTGCTCCAGCTTGGCCACGGCGTTGGTGATGCTCGGCGGCGCCACCCGCTCGTGCTCGGCCAGCGCGCCGAGCGTCAGCGGCCCGTGGGCCTCGATGGCGGTCAGCGCGGACAGCTGGCTCGGCGACAGGCCGGTGTCGCCCTGGCGGCGCAGCAGCCGGGCCAGCCGGGTGGCGCTCACCCGCAGCTGGGCGGCCATGGCACCGACGTCGCGGACATCGGGGGAGGGTGCGACGGTCGAGCGGGGCATCCGCCCAGGCTACCGGGCAAATGCTTAGTTCGTCTAACGAATCACACCGCCCGACCGAGACTGTCACAGCCATGGGATAGAACACGGCAGAGGCTCCGATGTTCCGTCGACAACGCTCCCGTCCCGAGTGGCAGTTCTTCGCCGTCCTGCCCCGCGCCGACCGCCCGCTGGCCTACGCCTGGTGGGGGGTGCTGGTGGCGCGCGGTGCGCTGCCGGCGGTGTTCGCCATCGCCATGGGCGCCCTCGTCGGCGCCGTGCAGGGCGGCGACTCGCTGGCGCTGCCGCTCGCCGTCGTGGGCGTCGTGTTCGTCGCCCTCCAGGTGCTCACCCCGGTGCACACGGCGGTCAGCGCCAACCTCGGCGACCGCACCTCGGCCTGGCTCAACGACGAGCTCACCCAGGCCTGCGTGGCGCCGCCCGGCATCGGCCACCTCGAGGACCCCGACCTGGCCAACGACCTCACCATGGCCCGCGACTTCGACCTCGGCATCAGCGGCCCGCCCATGGCGGTGAGCATGGACTTCATCGCCGCCGGGCTGGTCGACCTGGTGGCCGGGCTCACGTCGGCCGTCGTCCTGTTCGGCTACGCCTGGTGGGCGCCGCCGGTGCTGGCCGGCGCCTGGCTGGCCACCCACTGGCTGCTGCGCGAGAGCGCGGTCTGGCGCGACCGCAACACCGACGAAGTGCGCGAGGCGCAGCGCCACGCCGACTACGCCTACCGCCTGGCGGTCGACCCGCCGGCGGCCAAGGAGCTGCGCCTGTTCGGGCTGGCCGGCTGGACGGTCGAGCGGTTCGTGTCCCGGCGCCGCTTCCTCTACGAGCTGCAGCACCGGGCCACCCGCCTGCGCGAGCGGTCGGTGCTGGCCAGCGTCGCCCTGGTCACGGCGGCCAACCTCCTCGTGTTCTGGTCGCTGGCCGACGCCGCCTACGGCGGTCGCCTCGACCTCGACCAGGTCGTCGTCTTCGCCCAGGTGGCGGTGGGCACCAGCCTCATCGCCTTCGGCGGGCTCAACTGGGCGCTCGACGGCGCGGCCGCGCCGGTGGCGGCGGTGCTGCGGCTGGCGACGGCGATGGCGCCCAAGGGCGCGGTCCAGGTGGGCGACGAGCCGGCGGCGGGCATGCCGGCCCGGGAGATCGAGTTCCGCGACCTGACCTTCGCCTACGAGCGCGGCAGCCGGCCGGTGCTCGACGGCTTCGACCTGACGATCCCGGCCGGCACCTCGCTGGCCATCGTGGGCCAGAACGGCGCGGGCAAGACGACGCTGGCCAAGCTGCTGTGCCGGCTGCACGACCCCCAGGGCGGGGCGATCCTGGTCGACGGCGTCGACGTGCGCCGCCTCGACCTGGCCGGCTGGCGCGAGCGGGTCACCGCGGTGTTCCAGGACTTCGTCCGCTACGAGCTGCCCCTGCGCGACAACGTGGCGCCGGCCGGGGCGCCCGACGACGTCGTCCTCGCCGCGCTGGCCGACGCCGGCGCCGCCGGGCTGGCCGACCTCGACACGGTGCTGGCCCGGGGCTACGACGGCGGCACCGACCTGTCGGGCGGCCAGTGGCAGCGGGTGGCGCTGGCCCGGGCGCTGTGCGCGGTGCGCCAGGGGGCGGGCGTGATCATCCTCGACGAGCCCACGGCCCAGCTCGACGTGCGGGGCGAGGCCGAGATCTTCGACCGGATCCTGTCCGCCACCGCCGGGGTGACGACCATCCTCGTGTCCCACCGGTTCTCGACCGTGCGCCACGCCGACCGCATCTGCGTGCTGGAGGCGGGCCGGGTCGTCGAGCTGGGCAGCCACGACGAGCTGATGGCCGAGGGCGGCCGCTACCGCACGATGTTCGATCTCCAGGCCGCCCGGTTCGGCGACGGCGCCGGCGCCGGGGGCGACGGCGGCGACGGGGAGGACGAGGGGACCTACGGCCTCGACGACGAGCCGGTCGAGGCGGCGGCGGACGGGGCGGCGCGGTGACCGGCCTCGACCGCAAGCCCGGCAAGGCGGCCGACACCGAGCTGCCCCCCGCCTGGGCCGCCATGTGGCGCATGCTCGTGCTCGGCTACCGGGCCGAGCGGCGGCTGATGCTGGCCTCGTTCGGCCTCGACCTGGCGGCCGCCCTGCCCGACGCCCTGCTGGCGCTGTGGCTGGCGCTGCTCGGCCACGGGGTGATCGAGGGCGACCGCACGGTGCTGCTGGTGGCGGCCGCCGGCCTGGCCCTGTCGGCCGCGGCCACCTGGTTCCTGCGGGTGGTGAGCAGCCGGGTCCAGCGCCGCTTCCGCGACCGCGTCACGGTGGCGCTCGAGACCCACGTGGCCCGGCTCCAGGCGTCGGTGACCACTATCGAGCACCACGAGCGGCCCGAGCACCTCGACCGGCTGGCCGTGCTGCGCGACCAGGTGTTCGTCCTCGACCACACCTACATGTCGCTGTTCTCGACCGCGGGCTGGATCCTGCGCCTCGGCGTCACGGTGGCCCTGCTGGCCGCGGTGTCGCCGGTGCTGGTGCTGCTGGCCGTGTTCGCGGTGCCCACGGTGCTGACGTCGACCTGGCGGCCCGCCGTCGAGCGCTCGGCCGAGGAGCGGGCCGCCCAGCCCGCCCGCCTGGCCCGCCATCTGTTCGTGACCGCCACCACCGCGCCGCCCGGCAAGGAGGTGCGGGTGGCCGGCATCGGGGCCCAGCTGGTCGAGCAGCGCCGGGCCGCCTGGGAGCGGTGGTACGGCCCGGTGTCGTCGGCCCGGTGGGGCAGCGCGGCCTGGCACGCCCTGGGCTGGGCGGTGTTCGGCGCCGCCTACGCCGGCGCGGTGGTCTACGTGGCCGCCGGCCTCGACGCCCCGGCGGCCAGCGTGCTGCTGGTGCTGGCGGCCGGCGCCCGGCTGTCGGCCTACATCGGCGGCACGGTGGGCGAGATCGGGTTCCTGCGGGGCATCTGGCTCGACGGCTCCCGCCGGCTGGCCTGGCTCGAGCGCTACGCGGCCGCCCTGCGGGCCGACGCCGACGTGCCGGTGCCCGACCGGCTGGCCGAGGGGATCCGGTTCGACCACGTGTCCTTCGCCTACCCCGGCACCGACCGGCTCGTGCTCGACGACGTCGACCTCGACCTGCGGGCCGGGTCGGTGGTGGCGGTGGTGGGCGAGAACGGCGCCGGCAAGACCACGCTGGTCAAGCTGCTCGGCAAGCTGTACGAGCCGACCGGCGGGGCGATCCTGGTCGACGGCGCGCCGCTGGCCCGCATGCCGGCCGACGAGTGGCGCGACCGCCTGGCCGGCGCCTTCCAGGACTTCTTCCGCTTCGAGCTGGCCGCCCGGCAGTCGGTCGGGGTCGGCGATCTGCCCCGGCTCGACGACGCCGGCGCCGTGACCGCGGCGGTGGGACGGGCGGGGGCCGAGGACGTGATCGCCCAGCTCGACGCCGGCCTCGACACCCAGCTGGGCCCGACCTGGCCCGACGGGGTCGAGGTCAGCTTCGGGCAGTGGCAGAAGCTGGCGCTGGCCCGAGGTTTCATGCGCGACGGGCCGCTCGTCCAGGTGCTCGACGAGCCCACCGCCGCCCTCGACGCCGAGACCGAGCACGCGCTGTTCGAGCGGTACGCGGCCACGGCCGCGGTCGGGCGGACCACCGGGCGCATCACGATCCTGGTGTCGCACCGGTTCAGCACCGTGCGCATGGCCGACACGATCGTCGTGCTCGACGCGGCCCGGGTTGTCGAGGTCGGCAGCCACGAGGAGCTGATGGCCCGGGGCGGCCAGTACGCCGAGCTCTACGCCATCCAGGCGGCCGCCTATCGCTGAGGCTGCGCCGAGAGGCGCAGCCGTGGCCCGAGCGGCCCGCTGCGCAGCAGCAAGAGCGGGAAGCACAGGCCACGGTGGCCGGGAGGAGGTGACCTGTCGGCGAGCGTTCCGAGCGGCCGGACCACCCGGATCGGGTGGTGTGCGCCCCTCCGCGGCGGGTGACGCTGCGCCGGTGCTGATCTTGGGAATCTTGGCGTTCGGGTTCATCGTGGGCTGGCTGGCCCAGCTGGTACTCGGCCTCGGGACGAAGCCCGACGGCCGCACCCTGGTCGCCGGCCTCGTCGGATCGCTGGTGGGCGGGCTGGTGGGCAGCCTCCTGGCGGGCGACGGCCTCGCTCTCAGGCCGAGCGGGCTGATCGGGTCCTTCGTCGGCGCGATCATCGTGCTGGCGATCTGGTCGCGGGTGTCCCCCGCGCCCTCCCGCCGCTGACAGGAGGTGCCATGACCACGGGGACGTGGACCCGGGCCCGGCTGGCCGCCGCCGGCCTGGCCGCCGTCGTGCTGCTCGCCGCCGGGTGCGGCGACGACAACAACTCGGGCAACGACAACAGCAGCGCCGGCGGGACCACCACCACCACCACCGAGGCCGCGTCGGGGTCCGGATCGGGCCCGGTGTGCGACGACCTCGACCAGCTCAAGAGCTCCGTGTCCAAGCTCGGGCAGATCGACACCAGCGAGAACGTCGGCGAGTCGCTGTCGAACACCATCGACGACATCGGCAAGGACCTGTCGAACCTGGCCGACTCGGCCGGCGACGAGGTCAAGCCCGAGATCGACCAGCTGAAGTCGTCGCTGTCCGAGCTGAAGTCCGCGGTGGCGGACCTCGGGACGAACGGCGGCGTCCGGGCCGCGGCCAACGCCCTCCAGGACGTGCTGACCGACGCCGGCGCGGTGGCGGACAAGCTCGCCTCGACCGACTGCAAGCAAAGCGGCAGCTGAAGCCCGCCCGGCCCGGCGGGCTGGCAGGATGCGCCGATGAGCGCACCGGAGATGTTCACGCTCGACGACGTGCGGGACCTCAACGCCGCGTCCGTCGCCCGGGCCGCCGCGTTCGCCCGCGTCGCCGGCTCGGTGATGGTGGCGGTCGGCGTGGTGGGCGCGGCCGCCTGGCTGTGGATCACGGTCCGCCAGCAGGCGGTGTTCAACGGCGGCAGCGGGGCGGCCGATCCGCTCACCCCCAGCCGCGACATCGACTTCCTGCGGCGGGTCGACGCCGTGGCCATCTACGTCGCCCTGCTGGTCTCGGCCGTGCTGGCGACGGCGGCGGGCCTGGGGCTTCGGCTCCTGGCCGACTACACGGTGGCCCGCACCGGCGGCACGCTCACGGGGTTCCGGGTGGGCGATCCCCTGCCGCCGCCGGACGGCGACGACGACATGTCGCCAGGAACGCTGCCACCGCCGCCGGGTCG
>DATFRN010000237.1:0-2352 GCA_035263165.1 Acidimicrobiales bacterium
GAAGCTGCCACCGCCCGGAGGGGAGCTGTCGTGCGCTCGCCATCGCCACGGGAACCTACGCCGAGTGGTTGCTGGATGGCATGTTGGATGGCACGCCTAGGAACTAGGAAGGTTCTCGGCTTCTGCCGAGGGCCTTCTACCAGGTCTTTCGTCTGGCACCCCCAACGGGATTCGAACCCGTGCCGCCACCTTGAGAGGGTGGTGTCCTAGGCCGCTAGACGATGGGGGCATGCGGTGGACGAGAAAGCATAGCCGGGCCGTGCCGGGGCTCGAAACCGGCCGGTAGGGTGCGCGCTCACCTATGGCTGTGACTTACGACATCCTCGGGACATCCGTCAGCATGCCGTGCGTCGTGCGGGATGCTTCGGCCGGGACCGCCATGTTCGACGTCGATGCCGCCGCCGCGCAACGGCTCCTGCCCGGCGACGAGTTCGGCGTGGTCGAGGTCTCGCCCGGGCGGTGCCAGCTCATCCTGGCCGTCATCGACTACCGGGACAACGACCTCGGGGACTACCTGGAGGTCGGGGTCACGCTGTTCGTCACGCCCCGGGGCGGGGGCGAGGCCGGGACCTACATCCTGCGGTTGCCGGTCGACCAGGAGTTCACCTGCGCCGCCGGCCGCACGATCTGGGGGTTCCCCAAGTCCGTCGAGGACATCTCGCTCGACCACGCCGCCGACCACGTCACCGCCACGCTGCGGATGGACGGCGAGCTGGTCCTGCGGCTCACCCTGCCCCGCGGCGGCGACGACACGATGCCTCCCCTGCCCATGACCACCTACAGCCACATCGACGGAGTGGCGCACGCCACGCCGTTCAGCCAGGGCGGCGGCGGGGCGCAGGTGCGGGCCGACGGCGACGGGGTCGTGCTGGAGCTCGGGGCGCATCCCCTGGCCAAGGACCTGGCCGGCCTCGGCCTGCCGGCGCCGGCGATCATGTCCACGTGGACCGAGCGGATGGCCGGGACGTTCGAGGCGCCCCGGCCGCTCTAGCGCTCGGGGATCCGCCACTCGATCGGCTCCCGCCCCGCCTCGGCCAGCGCGGCGTTGGCCCGGGAGAAGGGCCGGCTGCCGAAAAACCCGCTCGACGCCGACAGCGGCGACGGGTGGGGCGACTCGATCACCGTGTGGCGCGACGTGTCGATCAGGGCCTTCTTTCTGCGGGCCGACGCCCCCCACAGGATGAACACCACCCGCTCGGGCTTCCCGTTCACCACCTTGAGCACCTCGTCCGTGAACGTCTCCCACCCCTTGCCCTGGTGCGACGCCGCCCTCCCCTGCCGCACGGTCAGCGAGGCGTTGAGCAGCAGCACCCCCTGGCGGGCCCACGAGTCGAGGCAGCCGTGACCGGGCGGCGGGATGCCGAGGTCGGACTCGAGCTCCTTGTAGATGTTCTGGAGCGACGGCGGCAGCGCCACCCCCGGCCGGACCGAGAAGCACAGCCCGTGGGCCTGGCCGGCCCCGTGGTAGGGATCCTGGCCGAGGATCACCGCCTTGACCCCTGCGTACGGCGTGAGGTGGAGGGCGGCGAACACCTCCTCGTGGGGCGGGTAGACGGTGGCCCGGCCCCGCTCCGAGGCCACGAACTGCTGCAGCTCGGCCCAGTACGGCTTGGCGAACTCGCCCCGCAGCACCGGGTTCCAGTCGGTCGTCATCGCCGCCCATCGTGCCAGGCGCGGCAGACTCGGGGGATGAGCGAGCGGAGCGAGCGACCCGAGCTGGTGCGGCTGCGCGAGGTGTGCCTGGCCCTGCCCGAGGTGACCGAGCGGCTGAGCCACGGCTCGCCCGCGTGGTTCATCCGGGACAAGAAGACCCTGGCCATGTACCTCGACGACCACCACGGCGACGGCCGGCTGGCCCTGTGGTGCCCGGCGCCGCCCGGGGTGCAGGAGGCGATGGTGACCGAGGAGCCCGAGCGGTTCTTCCGGCCGCCGTACGTGGGGCCGAGCGGGTGGCTGGGCGTGCGCCTCGACCGGGAGCCGGACTGGGACGAGATCGCCGGCATCGTCGAGGACGCCTACCGCAAGGTGGCGCCCAAGCGCCTGGCGGCCCTGCTCGACTCCGCCGACCCCCACCCCGACGGCCGGGGCGTCGGCGGGCGCTGAGCCCCCGCGGCGAGCGGGTCCGGTCGACGGTGAACGGCGATCGCCCCCGGGCCGGGGCGACGGCGATCGCTGAGCCCCCACGGCGAGCGGGCCCGGTCGACGGTGAACGGCGATCGCCCCGACCCGGTGCGACGGCGATCGCTGAACCCCCGCGGCGAGCGGGCCCGGTCGACAGTGAACGGCGATCGCCCCGACCCGGTGCGACGGCGATCGCTGAACCCCCGCGGCGAGCGGGCCCGGTCGACGGTG
>DATFRN010000238.1:0-2595 GCA_035263165.1 Acidimicrobiales bacterium
GCCGCCTACGGGGTGGCGTTGGCGCCCGTGCTGGCCGAGCGGTCGCTCGGGCGGCGGCTGCGGGCGGCGCACCTGGTCATCGACGAGTCCACCGCCATGGCCACCGCCCAGCCCGCCGGCCCCCTGCGGGAGTCGGCGTTCTGGGCCACCGGCATCGCCGTGTTCGTGTGCTGGAACCTCGGCACGCTGGTCGGCGCCCTGGCCGGCAGCGCCATCGGTGACCCCCGGGCGCTCGGGCTCGACGCCGCCTTCCCCGCCGGGTTCGTGGCCCTGGCCGTGCCCCACCTGCGGGGCCGGCAGGGGCGGGTGGCCGCCGCCTTCGGGGCCGCCATCGCCGTGGCACTCATCCCCCTGACCCCCGCCGGCGTGCCCATCGTGGCCGCCGCCCTCGGCATCGTCCCGGCCGTGCTGTTCACCCGCACGGCCGAGGAGGACCGGGAGGCCGGCGAGGACGGCGACGCCGACGACGAGGACACCGCCGCATGAGCTGGCTCGCCATCGTGGCCCTCGGTGCCGCCGCCTATGGGCTCAAGGCCCTCGGCCTCGTCGGCCTCGGTCCCCGGGCGGCCGAGGGCCGCGCCCTGCGGGCCGCCGCCCTGCTGCCGGCGGCGCTGTTGCCCGCCCTGGTCGCCGTCAACACCTTCGCGGGTGACCGTCGCCTCGTCCTCGACGCCCGGGCCGTCGGCCTCCTGGTGGCCGTGGTCGCCACCTGGCGCCGGGCCCCGTTCGTCCTGGTCGTGGCGCTGGCCGCGGCGTCGACCGCCGTGGTGAGGGCGATCTCCTGAAATCGCGTGGTTAGGACTACCCCGATTGGGGTAGCTAGCCGCCGCCCCGGCTCCCAGGAGGCCCTGTGACCCCCAAAGACGCCGCCCGAGACGCGCGCCGCCGCAGGCGGTGGGCCCGCGTGTCCCACAGCGCGCGCTCGGGGGTCGAGCGCCCCCGCGCCGACCCGCGCTTCGCCGCCTACCACGCCACCGGCGACCGGACGGTCCGCAACGAGCTGGTCGAGGAGCACCGTTGGCTGGCCGTCCACTGCGCCCGCCAGTTCGCGCGCAAGGGCGAGCCGTTCGACGACCTGGTCCAGGTGGCCACCGTCGGGGTGGTCAAGGCGGTTGACCGCTTCGACACCGGACGGGACGTGGCCTTCGCCACCTACGCCGTCCCGACCATCGTGGGCGAGCTGCGCCGCCACTTCCGGGACAAGACGTGGGCGCTCCACGTGCCCCGGCGGGCCAAGGAGCTCTACCAGTCGATCAGCGGCGTGGCCGAGGAGCTGAGCCAGACCCTGATGCGCTCGCCCACGGTCCCCGAGATCGCCGAGCGGGCCGGCACCACGATCGAGGAGGCGATCGAGGCCCTGGAGGTGCGGGCCTGTTACCGGGGCGTGCCCCTGGCGCCCCCGAGCGACGACGACGGGCCCGACGCGGTCACGCTCGGCGACGCCGACTCCGGCTACGAGGCGGCCGAGGCCCGCCTGACCGTCGACCAGCTCCTGGACACCCTGCCCAGCGAGCGCGACCGCCGCATCGTGTGCCGCCGGTTCATCGACGGCATGACCCAGTCCGAGATCGCCGACGAGGTCGGCGTCAGCCAGGTCCAGGTGTCCCGCCTCCTGCGGGCCAACCTCGTGCGCATGCGCCGGCCACTGGGGGACGGCGACGGCGCGGTCAGCTAGTCGGCCAGGGGCGCGAGCGCCTTGGCCACCGGGGCCAGGGCCGAGGGGTCGAACGGGGGGAAGAAGTAGACGATGCCGAGGTCGAGGCCGGCCTGGCCGAACGCCTCGGCCTCCGCCGCCAGCGCCGCCGTGTCCGGCGCCTCGCCCGGCGGGATGCGCAGGTGGACCGAGGTGGTGATCTCGCCCGGGTCCCGCCCCAGCGCGGCGCAGTGCCCGGCCAGCACCTCCCGCAGGTGGGCGAACTCGGCGACCGTGCCCCGGGGCATGTTCCAGTGCTGCGCCACCCGGGCCACGGTCCGCAGCGTGCGCCGCTCGCCCTTCCCGCCGATGCAGATGGGCGGGTGCGGCCGCTGCACCGGCCCCGGCGAGCAGTGGCCGTCGGTGATCGTGAAGTGCTCGCCGGCGTAGTCGAGGGACGGCCGGCTCAGCAGCCCCACGATGACGTCGCACGCCTCGTCGAAGCGGTCCATGCGGGCCCGGAGGGGCAGCAGGTCCATCCCGTAGGACTCGGCCTCGACGGTGTTCCACCCGGCCCCGATGCCCAGCTCCAGCCGCCCGCCGGACATCTGGTCGACGGCGGCCGCCATGTTGGCCAGCACCGCCGGGTGGCGATAGGGCGTGCCGGTCACCATCAGCCCCAGCCGGATGCGCTCGGTCGCCTGCGCCATGGCGGCCAGCGTGGTCCAGCCCTCGAAGCACGGGTCGGACCGGTCGCCGTAGATCGGTTCGAAGTGGTCGAACGACCACGCCGACTCGAACAGCTCGACCTCGTCGGCCGCCCGCCACATGGCGAGCAGCTCCGCCCAGGTCGTGTTCTCGGGGGCGGTCTTGATGGCGAAGCGCATGGCGCCATCTTTGCGCGGGACAACCAACCGCTCAGTGCCGGAAGCGCCCCAGGGCCACCGTGTAGCCCGCCTCCT
>DATFRN010000239.1:0-2381 GCA_035263165.1 Acidimicrobiales bacterium
GCCACCCCGACCCCCCGACCCGCCCGCACCGACGCCACCCCGACCCCCCGACCCGGCCACACCGCCGCCACCCCGACCCCCCGACCCGCCCACACCGACGCCACCCCGACCCCCCGGCCCGGCCACACCAGCGCCCGGGCCGCCCCGGCCGACGACACCGCCGCCCGCCGGGCGGCCCGACGAGCCCCCGGCCACGAGCACCACGTCGAACCCGTCCACCAGGGCCGCCACCACCGGCGCCCATCCCGGCCGGTCGCGGGGATCGGAGACCAGCACCAACCGCTCCAGCGCCATCCCCATCCCCGCCCCGGCCACCAGCCCCAGCGACCCCAACCCCACGGCGGCCACCCACGACCCCGCCTGCGACGGCCCGGCCGCCAGGGCGAGGGCCAACGACGTCGCCCCCGTGACGCCGGCCGCCGCCCCGACCGCGACCGTGGTGCCCCGGCGCAGGCCGCCCCCCGGCAGCAACTCGGCCAGCGCCGGGAGGACCGGCAGCCGCCGATCGCGGGCGAGATCGGCGGGCCGGACCCGTGCGGCCAGGGCCTCCGCCGCCTCCTCCCGAGCGAGCCCCTTCGCACCATCCACCCTGCTATGATCGAACACATGTTCGCCCAAGGCAAGAGCGGTGCTGCTCCCGGCACTCCCCGGCGGGTCAGGCGCCCGTCAGGGGAACAGGCCGCGGGCGGCGATGGCGTCGGCCACCCGCTCGATCGCCACCACGTGGGCGGCCGTGCGCATGCCCACCCCCAGCGTCTGCGAGCGCGCCCACACCGCCGTGAAGGCGTGCTCCATGCGCTGGCGCAGGCGCTCCGCCACGGCCTGGTCCTCCCACGGATAGCCCTGGCGGGCCTGCGCCCACTCGAAGTAGCTGGCCGTCACGCCGCCGGCGTTGGCCAGGATGTCGGGCACCACCACCACGCCCCGCCGGTCCAGCACCGGCTGGGCCTCCACCGTCGTGGGGCCGTTGGCCGCCTCCACCACCAGCGGCGCGGCGATGCGCTCGGCCACCCCGGCGTCGATCACCCCGCCCAGCGCCGCCGGCACCACCAGCTCGCACTCGATCTCCCACAGGTCCTCGTCGGCGATGACGTCGCCGCCGCCGAAGCCCGCCACCGAGCCGGTCTCGGCCACGTGCGACGCCAGCGCCCCGATGTCGAGGCCACCGGGGTTGGTCACGGCGCCGCCCACGTCGCTCACGGCCACGACCCGCATGCCGGCCGACGACAGGAGGAACGCCAGCGGCCCGCCCACCTTGCCGAACCCCTGCAGCACCGCCCGCGACCCGACCATCTGCATGCCCAGCTCGCGGAAGGCCACCCGGGCGCAGTCGAGGCACCCGGCCGACGTGGCGCCCGAGTGGTTGCGGGTGCCGCCCAGCGACAGCGGCTTGCCGGTCACCGAGGCCGGCATGGCGTGGCCCTTGACCATCGACAGCGTGTCCATGAGCCAGGCCATGACCCGCCCGTCGGTGTTGACGTCGGGCGCCGGGATGTCGGTGTCCGGGCCCAGCAGGGCGCTGATCTCGTAGGCGAACCGGCGGGTGACCCGCTCGAGCTCGCCCGATGACAGGGCCCGCGGGTCGCAGCGCACGCCGCCCTTGGCTCCGCCGAAGGGGAGGTCGACCAGCGCGGTCTTGAACGTCATCATCGCCGCCAGGGCCTTCACCTCGTCGGCGTCGAGGTCGGGGTGGAAGCGGATGCCGCCCTTGCCCGGGCCCCGGGTGGTGTCGTGGTGGACCCGCCAGCCGGTGAACACCTCGACCGTGCCGTCGTCGAGCCGCACGGGCACGGAGACCTCCAGCACGCGGCGTGGTGTCCGCAGCATGCGGTGGACGTCGCCGTCGAGTTTGGCCAGTTCAGCTGCCTCGTCGAGGTGGTCGAGAACGGCCTGCCAGGCCTTGGAGCTCATCGTCTCTCCTTCAGGCGGCCGGCACCGTTGGCGGCCGTCCCCGAGAGCATGCCCGCTTCGGGGAGGGTGAGACGACGCTACTCGTCTTCGGCGGCCGTGGCAGCCCCCGCGGCGGGGGTTTCCGCCGCCTCCGACCCGGCTCGGCGGCGGGCGCCTGGGCGCCTTCGGGCTCCGCCGTGTGCCCGGGCTCCGCCGTGTGCTCGGGCGCGGTCGCCTCAGCGGCGGCGAGCGTCTGTTCGGGGGACCCGTGCTCCGCCGCCGGCTGGGCTCGGTCTAGGGCTAGGGCTCGGTCGACTCGGCGGACTCGGGCTCGGCCGTGCCGGGCTGCGGCTCAGCGGCGGATTCGGGCTCGGCGGCGGACTCGGGCTCGGCGGCGGATTCGGGCTCGGCGGACTCGGGCGCCGGGGCTTCGAGGTCGGCCGCTGGCTCGGTGGTCTCGGCCGGGGCGGCGTCGCCGTTGCCTGCTGGCG
>DATFRN010000240.1:0-37309 GCA_035263165.1 Acidimicrobiales bacterium
CGGTGAGCATGGTCACGCCCAGCATCGGCGCGCCGGTGGGTCGCCGTCTCGGCCAGGTGATGCCCGCCAGCGTCAGCACGATCGCCAGGGCGACCGCAAAGACGTGGGTCGCCGGGGAGACGACGTACGCCGCCGCCCCCACACCGCCGGCGACGCCGATCACGACCGCCGTGCGGCCTGCCGCTACCGGTCCCCGCCCGGAGGCGACCAGGCCCGCCCAGACCCCGCCCAGTGCGAAGCGCCAGCGGGCGAGCGTCCCCGGGACCTCGTCGAGCTCGGCGAGCATGGCGCCGGCCCACTCTCGGCGCTCCGGCGGGAACAGGTGGGCGGCCATGGCCAGCAGTCGGCCGGGGCCCCGGTGCCGCCGGCGCCCGACGGGCACTCCTGCCCGCCCCGCGCGCCTCCAGCGCACGACGGCGGCGATCACCACGCCCAGCACGACGATCGAGATCACCACGCCACCTCCGGGTCACCGCGCGATGCGAGCCGTTCCCGCCCGGCCAGCTCCGCGGCCATCGCCAGGCCGTCGGGCGTCAAGCGATAGAGATGGCGCGGTGGACGCCCCGGCGGGACGTCGCGATCCCAGCGCGCCTCGAGCAGTCCCCGGTCCGCCAAGCGCATCAGGATCGGGTAGAGCGAACCCGACTTGAGGCCGAGCAGGCCCAACATCTCGTAGCCGAACCGCCACCGGGCCGGCTCGCCGGCCAGCAGACGCACCACCCGGGCTGCCTGCGACGACAGCCGTCGGTCTCGCCCCATCGCCATTACTCTACATATGTAGGTACAGGCGCGCCCGGTGGCTAGCCGAGCGCGAGGCGGCGGAGGTAGAGCGCCTTCGCGGTGGGCGCGGCCAGGTAGACCCAGTCGACGGTGTTGCGCCGCACCACCGCGAGGCGCTCGATGCGCACGCCGGGGAGTAGGGGTGGGTCCTCGACCCACCGGCCGTCGGCCTGGCGGACCGCGGCGAACGCCTGGTCGGCACCGGGGACCCCGGTCTTGGCGTAGTACACGCGGGGCTTGCCCCGGTGGACCGTGACGTCGACCGCGGCGTAGGTCGTGTAGCGGCCCGCGTAGACCGTCTCGCGCCGCCAGGTCGTGCCGTCCCACCGGGCGAAGTGGCCTGGAAACGGCCGCCCGCCGTCATCCGCATGCGGTAGGCGGCCATCGGGCGGCCCGTGGCCGGGTCCAGGGCGAGCTTGGCCGTCTGGAGGCCGGGCGGATTGCTCGGCGCGGTGTTGTCGGTCGCCCGCTCGCCGGGGACGAGGGCTTGGTAGACCGCCGTGCTGGTGGTCTGGATCGGGGTCGCCAGCACGCGGCCGGCGGCGTCGAAGAACCGGCCGGTCGCCGGTTCGTAGCGGACGTACGAGCCGAGGTGGCGCAGACCGCCGTCACCGAAGGCCCACTCCCAGGCGATGTGCAGGTTCCCGGACGCGTCGGGCGCGATGTCGTCGGGGTAGACGAACCACTGGGCCTGGTCGGCGAAGATCGCCACCCGGGTCCAGGCGTTGGCCGCGTCGTTCCACCGGTAGAGGCGCCCGTCCGCGAAGTCCCGGATGACGAGGTACACGTCGCCGTTCGGCGTCCGGGTCGCGTTGGGATAGGTGAAGGGATCGCCCAGGTCGGGCATCTGCGATGCGCGGTTGACCATCGACGTCGGGTCACCGGGCGCCGAGACCGGCGCCGCCCCATGCGTCGTAGGCGACATAGACGCTGCCGCCGAACTCGTCGATCGGCTTCCACCAGCCGGCCTGGTTGGAGGCGTCCATGCCGAACGGCACCCGCTCGGCCCCCACCGGCAGGCAGGCCGCCAGCAGCCCGAACAGCGCCACGAACCCGGCGAGCCGCACGACCCGGCCGCCGGCGGGCCGACCCCGTGACCGCCGCGAACGACCCTCGGGGCGTTCTGGCGCCGACGCTCTCCGCCGCCGGGCAAGCCGGCGACCTGGAGTCACCTTGTGACCGTACCAATCGGACACCTCACCCGCCGAGGCCGCACGCGCCTCCCCAGCGGCGCGCTGTCCCTCCGCCGCGTCAGGCCTCGACCAGGGTCCCCACCGCGAACGAGACGACCATGCACGTGAGCCCGATGGCGACGTTGCGTGCGATGGTGCGCCAGAGCGGCACCTCGCCCCACCGGGCGACCACCACGGAGGTCAGGCCCAGCCCGATGGTCACGGCGAAGAAGGTGGTCGGCACCCGCCACTCCGACGGCGTGAGCACGACCGTCGCCACCACGAGCAGGGCGCCCAGCACGAACACGAGCCCCGAGGCGATCGCGAACGCGAGCGGGGGCGCCGGGGGCTCGTCGACCTCGATGCCGTGCTCCTCGTCGGCGTGGGCGGCCAGCGCGTCGGCCGCGCTGAGCTCGACGGCGACCCGGCGCGCCAGGTCGGGCGCGAGGCCCTTCTCCTCGTAGAACGCGGCCAGCTCGTCGAGCTCCTGCTCGGGGGACCGGAGGAGCTGGTCCCGCTCCTCCTCGAGCAGCGCGGCCCGGGCGTCCGACTCGGCGGCCATCTCGGTGTAGCGGGAGCCGCCGATCGAGATGCTGCCGGCGATGATGGCGAGCAGCACCGCCGTCGCCGCGGCCCGGTGCCCGAGCCCGGCGCCGAGCACGCCCTCCACCACGCCGGCGATGGCCACGATCCCGTCGTTGGCGTCGACGACGAGCTCGCGCAGCACCTCGCGCTCACGCCACCACCGCAGGGACCCGGCCGTCACCGGCACCATCGTGACATCGGCCGGCGGGGAGGCCGGTGATCCCGCGCCTCATCCCCTTGGGATGAGGCGCGGGCGGACCGAGCAAGGTTTCATACCGGTGGCAGCGCCGGGGGTCGACCTCCCCTTCGCCCCCCGTCGCTGCCGCCGCTAGCTCGCTCCGTGGAGGCCGAGGACGTCCATGCGGTCGATGGCCTCGGTGCGGGACGAGACGCCCAGCTTGCGGTAGATCGACAGGACGTGGCTCTTGACCGTGTTCCGCGACACGTGCAGGCGCTCGCCGATCTCGGGGAACGACAGGTGGGTCGGCAGCAGCGGCAGGATGCGCAGCTCGGCCGTGGTCAGCGCCGAGGCGCCGATGGCCCGGCCCGTCATGGCGTCGACCTGCTTGCGCAGCAGGTCGGCCTGGTCGGGCAGCACCCCCAGCTGCGGCCGGAGCTGGATGATGTCCGCCGCCTGGCGCAGCACCGCCCGGGCGCCGGCCGTGTCGGTGAGCCGGATGTACACGTGGGCCAGCGCCAGCAGCGCCTGGAGCGACACCACCGGGAGGCTGTGGGTCAGCAGCGGCCGCAGCCGCACGGCCCGGTCGAGGCAGTCCGTGGCGTCGGCCACGTCGCCCGCCGCCAGCGCCTCGCCCGCCGCCCAGGCGTAGACCAGCGCGCTCGTCCAGTACTCGTCGTAGGCGCCGTCCGCCATGATCGCCCGGGCCCGGCCCGTGAGCTCCGCCGCGTCGCCCGGGCGCTGGCGGCCGGCGGCGATCATCGCCCGCTCGGTCAGGACCACGGCGGTCAGCGGCGGGGCGCCGGCGCTGGCCGCGGCGTCGGCGGCGGCCGCCAGGATCGGGTCGGCGCGGTCGAGGTCGTCCTCCAGCACGTACGACAGGCCCTCGGTGAACAGCATCGTGGCCCGGTACGGGCTGCGGGGGTCGAGGCCCTGCCACGCCGACCGGGCGTCGCTGCGCATGCTGTCCACGCCGTCCCGGGCCAGCAGCGCCGTCAGGTAGGCGTACAGCGCCTCCACGCTGCTGCCGTCCGACAGCAGTCCCGACCGCTCGCCGGCCGCCGCGGCCGAGGCCCAGCGGTCGGCGGCCGCGGTCTCGCCCAGCAGCGCGTGGATCAGCGCACCGTGGATGGCGACAGCCGGGTACCGGGACACGACCCGGCGCTCCTCCAGCCAGTCCATCCACCGCCGCACCGTCTCGACCCGGCCGCTGGCCCACACCGGCTGGGCCATGTCGAGGACCAGCCGGGCCACCTCGTCGGTGTCGCCGGCGGCCTGGAGGTGGCGCAGCGCCGCCTCGGGCCGGCCACCGGCCTCGTAGGCGGCCGCGGCCCGCCGGTGCAGGCCGGCGACGGCCCCCGGCTCCCGGCGCTCGAGCTCGGCCCGCAGCAGCTCGCCGAACAGCTGGTGGTACCGGTACGACTCGCGGTGGTGGTCGAGCGGCACGATCAGGAGGTTCTCCGCCTCCAGCCGCTCCAGCATCAGCTGCGACCCGGTCGTCCCCAGCGTGGCGTCGCACAGCGGGCCGGTCATCGTGTCGAGCACCGACGTGCGGGTGAGGAACTCGACCTCCTCGGGCGACACGTGGTCGAGCAGCTCGGACCGGAGGTAGTCGGACATGAACCGGTCGTTGCCCGAGAAGGTGAAGCCCACGTGCCGGTTGGCCGGGACCGCCTGCATCGCCAGCGCCGCCAGGTAGAGGCCGGCCGGCCAGCCCTCGGTCCGCTCGACGAGCCCGGCCACGTCGGTCCCGTCGACGTCGACCCCCGCCCGCCGCAGCAGCTCGGGCGCCTCGTCGGCGGACATGGCCAGGTCGGCCGGGCCGATCTCGAGCAGCCCGCCCCCCGCCCGCAGCCGGGCCGTCGGCAGCCCGACCGGGTTCCGGGACGCCAGCGCCACCCGCGACCCCTCCGGCAGCCGCAGCGCCAGCTCGGTGAGGATGTCCCGGCTCTCCACGCTGGTGACCGTCTCGACGTGGTCGAGCATCAGCGTGATCGGGCCGGACAGCCCGGCGATGGCCGCCGCCAACCGGCGGGCGCCGAGGAGGGCCCCGCCCGGCGTGCCCATCGGCGGGTCCCGGTCGTAGTCGAGCGGCTCGACCCGCCCGATGGCCTCGTCGAGGTAGCCGAGGAAGGAGGCCGGGTCGTCGTCGCCGGCGTCGAGCGACAGCCACGCCACCCGGGCCTTCGTGCGCTCGGCCCACTGGGCCATCAGCGTCGTCTTGCCGTAGCCGGCCGGCGCCTCGATGACCACCACCGCCGCCTCGTCGGCGTCGATCAGCCGCTGGACGAGGGCGTCGCGCGGCACCAGTCCCCGGCGGGCACGGGGCACCTCGAGCTTCGACCGCGACAGATCGAACGGCATCCCTCCACCACCCGGCGACCCGCGCCGCCACGCCGAACCTTCCTCTCCGGCGCCAGGCTACTGCGGGAGCCGGCGGGTCAGCGGAGGGTTGGCGCCGCCGCCACGCGGGCGGCGCAGGTCGGGCAGACGTAGGCGTCCGGGCGGGCCGGGGCGGCGTGGGCGATGAGGGCCTCGGTCTCGGCGGCGTGGTCGGCCATCGCCGTCCAGTGGGCGCCGCACAGCGTGCGGGGCGCCCAGACCGGCAGGTGGACGAGGTCGGGGTCGTAGGCCGGGGCCTGGCCCGGGGCGTCGTCCACCGCCGGGCGGCCGGCGGGGCCCCGCCGGTCCCGGGCCCGCGCCGTCAGGTGGAGCGCTGCCGGCGCGGTCGGCACCAGCACGCGCAGGTAGAGGCGGCCGGCGGCCAGGACGGCGTTGGGCGGGAGCGGCGAGGCCGGCGGGTCGGCGGCGGGCCGGTCGGGCGCCGGCGCCGCGCCCGGGCGGGGCGGGGACAGGGCGGCGCCGGCGGCGACCACGGCCACGACCGTGGCGGCCACCAACGCCAGGATGGCCGCCGCCTCGACGAGCTGGATCACCATCTCGACCTCCGACTCCGTACCCACGGTTCTACCCCGCATCCGGTGGCCGTGCCGCAACGAATCGTGCGCACACCCCACCGAGAGGATGCCCAGGATGGAGCGCCGGACCCCTCGGCGCCGGGCGCGGCGGGCGGGCCTCGGGCTGGCCGCCGCCGCGTTCGTCGCCCTTGCGCACGTGACAGGGAGCGTGGGGACCGCCCACGCCCTGCGACCCATCGACGACGGCGGCGGGGGCGGCTACGAGTCGCCGCCCTACGTCCCGCCGTACCAGCCCCCGGCACCGCCACCCGCCCCGGCCCCGGCGCCCGACCCGGCGCCCGCCGCCACCGCACCCGCACCGGCGCCCGCACCGGACCCGGCCCCCGCTCCTGCGCCCGACCCCGCCCCGGCACCCGCCCCGACCCCTGCGCCCAGCCCCGAGGCGACGCCGGGCGACCCGAGCGGGACCGCCGACCCGAGCGCCGAGCCGCCGGAGACCCGGCGCCAGCGGGCCGACCGGCAGCGGCAGGAGACCATCGACGCGGTGAGGAAGCTGCTGGACGACGACCGCTGCGCCGCCTTCATCGGCATCTCCACGGAGACGTTCCCCGAGTCCTCCCAGCCCGTCACCGCCCGGGACATCTTCGAGCGGCTGCTCCAGCGCCCCGGCGGCATCGTCGACCAGTTCGACACCTACTACAAGGACGACGCCCCCGACGGCAGCAAGGGCTACACCTTCGCCTCCGCCGACGGCGACGAGGCCCAGGGCACGATCACCCTCTACAAGCCGTTCCACGACGTCCTCGTGCGGCCCAGCGGGTACAACACCTACCGGGGCGAGACCGGCTACATCCTCACCCCCGAGCAGAACCGGGCGCTGGTCCTGCTGCATGAGCTGCGCCACCTGATGGGCACGCTCAGCGCCGATCACAACGGCGACAAGAAGGGCGAGGACGAGGCGACCATCGCCAAGTGCATCCCCGACGCCGAGACGACGATGGTCGTCCACGCGCCCCAGGACCCGATCCCGACCAACCCCGACATCCCCGACATCCCGATCCAGGTCCCCGTGCCGCAGCCCGACCCGCTGCCGTCATCCGACGACCCGATCATCGACTTCGGCAGCGACTGCCCCGTGATCCGGGGCGAGGACGGCACGATCATCGACGGCGGCGAGTGCGGCGACCCGGGCGAGAGCGAGCTGCCCGAGCTGGGCGACTGCTGCGACGAGGTCCCGGGTGACCCGGGCTACGGCGGCGGCGGGGGCGGCGGTGGTGGCGGCGGCGGCTGCTACTACGACCCGTGGTTCGACGACATCGCCTGCGCCGAGGCCTACCTCGTCTCCTAGGCCGGACCGACCCGGCGCCGGGGGGGAGCGCCCGGGTCGCCGGCTAGCCCGCCATCGCCGCGACGCCGTCGCGGTAGGTCGGGAAGCGGGGCCGCCAGCCCAGCTCGGCCGCCGCCTTGGCGTTGGACACCCGCATGGTCGTGTCGAGGGCGAAGGTCGCCACGTACGGGGCGGCCAGCCGGAACGCCCAGCGGGGCACGCGCCGGGGCGCGGGGGTGCCGAGGGCCGCGGCCATGGCCGTGTACACGTCCCGCCAGGCGGCGGGCTCGTCGTCGACGACGTTGTAGGCCTCGCCCGCCTGGCCACGGTCGAGGGCGGCGACGGTGGCGTCGGCGGCGTCGTCGTGGTGGACCCAGGCCAGCAGCCCGCCCCGGGCCACCGGGACGCCCCGCCGGCCGAGCACGGTGCGCATCGCCTCCGCGTCGCCGCCGTAGAGCAGGCCGTAGCGCAGGGCGACGCCCTCGGGGGCGGTGAACGCCTGCTGCTCGGTGGCGAGCATGGCGGCCAGGTGGGGGTCGTTGGCGTCGCCGTGCGGCCGGCCGAACGGGGCGGCCTCGTCGAGCACCTGCGGGCCGTGGTCGCCGAAGCCGTAGCCGAACACGATCGACTGGGTGACGAACCGCTTGGCCCCGAGCACATCGGCCGCGGCCAGCAGGTTGGCCGTGCCTTCCTCGCGCAGGCGGTCGGTGGGGACCATGCCGGCGTGGCGGCGGGGCGGGGACTTGAGCGCGGTCAGCTCGTGGACGATGGCGTCGGCGGCCAGGCCGTCGACCGCCCGCAGCAGCGCGTCGCGGTCGAGCGCGTCGGCCACGACGGGGGTGGCGCCGAGGGCCGACAGCGCCTCGGCGCCGAAGCCGCTGCGGGTCAGGCCGATCACCTCGTGCCCGGCGTCGAGCAGCCGGTGGATGAGGGGGATGCCGAGGGCACCGCTGGCGCCGGCGACGAAGACGTTCATGGGATCCTCCTTTAAATCATCGTATGATGATATTCTGCCTTCGTGGCCAAGAAGTCAACGGACGATGATAAATCCCCGCGGCGGGGACGGCGGCCGGGGCCGTCGACCACCCGGGCCGAGATCCTCGCCGCGGCGCGCCGCCTGTTCGGGACCCACGGGTACGAGGGCACCACGCTGCGGTCGGTGGCCGACGCCGCCGGGGTCGACCCCGCGCTGGTGGCGCGCGCCCACGGCGGCAAGGACGGGCTGTTCCGGGCGGCCGTGGCCTGGCCCTGGGACCCGGCCGAGGTCGTCCCCCGGGTGGCGGCCGGGCCCCGGAGCCGGGCCGGCTACCGCATCACCCGGCTGGTCGTCGACACCTGGGAAGACCCGGAGCAGCGGGCCCCGCTGCTGGCGCTGCTGCGCTCGGCGGCGGTGAGCGACATCGCCCGCACGCTGCTCGGCGACTTCATCCGGGTCGAGGTGATGGTGCCGCTGGTGCGGGCCTGCGGCTTCGACCACCCCGAGCTGCGGGGCGCGCTGCTCGGCGGCCAGAACATCGGGATGGCCATGGCCCGCTACGTGCTGCGGGTCGAGCCGCTGGCCGGCCTCGACCCCGACGCGCTGGTCGAGATCGTCGGCGCCGCCAGCCAGCGGCTGCTGACGGTCACGCTGGAGGGATGACCGCCCCCTCGGCGTGGACCGTGGCCGGCGCCACCCCGTAGTCGACCGCCACCCGGTAGGTCGCCCCCGCCGCCAGCGGGAAGAACGGCACCAGGGGCAGCGGCACCGCCACCACGTCGCCCGGCCCGAGCACCACCGGGGGCCGCAGGACAGGCGTGGCCCACGGCTGCACCGGCTCGGGCTCGACGGGGTCGCCGGCGCCGTCGGTCACCACCAGCGCCAGGTAGCCGAACGACAGCAGCACCGCGACCCGGTAGGCGGCGACCGACCAGGGCCATCCCATCTCGGGCGGCGGCCGGCCCACGTCGGGGTCGAGGATCTCGACCGCCTCGCCACCGTCGTTGGCGATGCGCAGCGTGACCCCCGGCTCGTCGCTCGCCGACGGGTCGAGCGTGGCCGTGAGGGTCCCGGTCATGACGGGTTGGTGTACTTGGCCCAGGAGATGGCGCAGTGGCTGCGGGACCCCGGCCCCGTGGGCGCCCCGATCGGGCCGCCCGCTGCGGAGCCGTGATAGGCGACGACCGCGGCCGCGCAGGCGGCCATGAAGGCGTCGGCGATCTGGTCGGGCGTGCCGCCCATGGCCGCCCACAGCGCCGCCTCGGCGGCCGCGGCGGTGGCGCCGTGGAACTTGGTGCCGCTCGCCTTGGCCTGGGTCAGCTTCTGGTCCCAGGGCAGGACGGTGGTGTTGAAGGCCGCCTTGTGGTCGTCGGCGTGGTGGTCCTCGTGGCGGCGGTTGGCCCGCTGCATGGCGACGTCGCTGGGCTTGCCGTAGGCCCGGAAGCGGGTGGCGTTGCCGCCGGAGCACGCCGCGGCCAGCGCCGGCAGCAGCGCCCCGATCGTGCCCCGGGTGGTGTTGAGCCGCCAGGGGCCGGCCGACAGGACGGTCTCGTCGAAGCTGCCGGTGTTGTCGGCCACGGCGTCGACCTGGGCGTCGAACCCGCCGCCGGCCCCGCCGGCCGCGGTCACCTTGAGGGTGGGCTTGTTGAGCGCGGCCCGGGCGGCGGCGTTGCTCCAGAACTGGGTGCCGTTGAGCGTCGGCCAGGTGACACCGGCCGGGGTGCCGTTGACCACCGCCGCGGCCAGGTTGTTGACCTGGTGGACCGGACCGGCCGCGAAGTTGGCGGCCCGCTGGACGACGCCCTGGGCCGGCGCGGGGAACTCCTCCTCGGCGCCCTCGACGCCCTGGCCGGGCCGGTCGTCCTCGCGGGCGGGGCCGCAGGTGGCGCAGCCGCCGCACCCGCAGCGCTGGACCACCGGCGGCGCGGCCCGCATGAGCTGGACCACCGCCCGGTTCCCGGCCGCCCGCTGGAGGGCGAGCAGCCCCCGCTCGCCGGCGGCGGCGCCCGCGGGCCGACCCCGGGCGACGTGGCCGGCCCCGGCGAGCCGGCCGAACTCGTCGGCGTCGGCCTCCCGGTGCCCGCGTGGTCGCCGGTGGGTCACGGCCTCGTCGACGTGGTGGCGCATGCGAGCCTCCGCTGTCCGCCCTCGCCGCCACGCTAACAACCCGGCCCTCCCCCGCTGCGGCCCGGTGGACACCCTTTCGGGCAGCCCTACCTGCCCCTTCGGGCACCGGCCGGCCGGGCTCAGGTGGGCGCCGGGGCGGCGACCGAGCCGAGCGGCCGTAGGCCGAGGTCGGCGGCCAGCCCCCCCGCCTCGCTGCGCAGAGCGGTCACCCACTCGCGGTCGGACGACCGGCCGCGGGCGTCGAGCACATCGGCCAACGAGCTCTCGGCCAGCGCCACCCAGGGCCGCGCGTCCATGGTCGTGAGCTGGCGCAGGGCCGCCATCAGGTGCCGTTCTGCGTCGGCCCACTCGTGCCGCACGGCGGCCAGGCGGCCCAGGTGGAACGTGACGGTACCGACGAAGGTCCGGTAGCCGACCCCGCAGCGGAGGGCGACGAACGGGGCGAGCAGTGCCGACAGGTCGGCCGCCGTGCCGGCATCGGCGATGTCGACGGCCGCCAGGGCCAGCAGGCCGAGGGCGTGCAGGCGGCGGTCCCCCGCCAGCGGGGCCCCGGCGCCCGACACCAGGTGGCGCACGGCCAGCCGGGCGGTACCGCGGTCACCGCCCTCGACCGCCCGCAGCGCGTCCTCGGCGGGGTCGGCGTCCACCGGGTCGCCCAGGACGGGCAGCGGCGCCGCGGGCCGCCCCGCGAGGCGGCCCTGGAGCCACTCGGCCACCAGCAGCTGGCGGGGCGCCAGCGGGACGGCGGCCGGCTCGGGGCCGGCGTTCGCCTCGGGACCGGTCGCCACCGCCTGCTCGGCCTCGCCGAAGCGGCCCTGGGTCACGGCCAGCATGACGGCGCGGTCGCGCATGAGCACGGCGCCGCCCGGGTCGCCGCCGGCTCGCAGGGCGTTCCCCAGCGCGTCGAGGGCGGAGGCGGTGAGCGCGTCGTCGCCCATCAGGGCCGCCGCCATCGCCCGGTGGTGCTGAGCCGCCACCTGCATGGCCGGGTCGCCGACCGCCCGGGCCACGACGTCAAGGTCCTCGGCCAGCCGCCGGCGGGCGGCCACGTGCTCGGGACCGGCGAGCTGGCGCAGCCGGCGCACGAGCACCGCCACCGCCGACGCCACGTCCGCCGCCGCCACCGGCGACGGCGACGCCCCCAGCTCGATGCCCCGCACCACGAGGCCGGCCCAGACGTCCTCCGGCACGTCGGCCGTCCCCTCGGGCCCGGCCGGCCCGTCGTCGAGGACATGGCGCAGCAGCGCGGCGGCGTCGTCGGCCAGCGCCGGCAGGCGGCGCACCGCGTCGGCCAGCCCGAGCGCGGCCCGGGCCGCCAGGTCGGGGCGCCCGCACCGCCGGCCCAGCACCGCCGCCTCCACCAGCGACGACGAGCCGGCCTCGGCGGCCCGCCCGAGCGGACCGGTCAGCTGGGCCAGACCCAGCTCGGCCAGCACCTCGGCCCGCAGCGCCACGTTGGCGGCCGCCACGTGGTCGAGCGCCTCCTGGCACCAGCGCTCGGCGCCGGCCGTGTCGTTGGCCGAGCGGGCGGTGGCGGCGGCGGCCAGCGCCCAGCGGACGGCCCGCATGTCGTCGCGCGACCCCGCCTCCGCGCAGCGGTGGTGGGCCAGGCTGGTCACGTCGGCGGGCGACGCCCGGCCACCGCCCGCCGACTCGATGGCGTCGGCGACCCGCCCGTGCAGGTCTCGGCGGCGGGCGCCGCTGAGCCGCGCGTAGAGGCTGCGCCGCACCAGGTCGTGGGCGAAGCGGTAGCGGTCGCGGCCACTGCCGCCCACCTCGACCACCAGTCCGGCACCGAGGACCATGTCGAGCGCCTCCAGTGCCTCGCCGGCGGCCAGCCCCGCGGCCGCGGCCACGACCTCGAGGTCGAAGCGCGCGCCGGCGACCGCGGCCGCCCGCAGGAGCGCCCGGGCCGGGTCGCCGAGGGCATCGACGTGCGCGGCCACCAGCTCGTCGACGGCGGGCGGCACCGGCAACGGCCGCCCGTGGTCGCCGGCCGCCTCGTAGCCGGGCTCGCCGGTGGTGCCGATGGCCGCCCCCAGGCTCGCCCGCACCAGCTCGATGAGCAGCCGCGGGTTGCCGGCGGTGTCCGCCACCAGCTCGGACGTCGGCGGGACCGGGGCGTCGCCGCCCGCGCCCAGCCGGCGCGCCAGCTCGGTGCAGGCCCGGTCGTCGAGCCCGCCGAGGTGCAGGCGCCGCATGCGGTCGCCGAGCGACAGCGACCGGACCGCGGCGTCGTGCCGGCGGTCGCACCAGCCGACGCTCCGGACGATCACCACCAGCGCCACGCCGGCGGCGCCGAGGTGCCCGACCAGGTGCTCGACCAGCGCCAACGTGGCCGTGTCCTCGGGCCCCACATCGTCGAGCACGACGAGCAGCCGGTGGCCGCCGGCGAGCCCCGCGACGAGCCGGGTGACGGCGTCGAACACGACCGGGGCGTCGGCGGGGCCCCCGTCACCCGGGTAGGAGGGCAGCAGCGCCCCCAGAGCGGCGCCGGCCCGGATGGGCAGCGCCGGCAGGTCGTCGGCGGGCGTGGTGGCGACCACGGGGTCGAGCGCGTCGACCAACGCCTCGTAGGGCCGGCGCCCGTCGCCGCCCGCCCGGCCGACCAGCACCAGGCCGCCGCCGTCGGCGGCCTGGCGGGCCAGCTCGGCCACCAGGCGAGACTTCCCGACGCCGACCTCGCCCGTCACCAGCAGCAGCCGAGCGCCCCCGGCCGACCGCGCCCACACCTCTCCCGCCGCCGCCAGCTCGGCCCCCCGGCCGACGAACGGCGGCGTGCGGTCGTCGGCCCCCGCCGGGGCGGCGACCGTCGGTGCCGGGCCGAGCAGGCGCAGGTAGGCCGCCTCGGTCTCGGCGTCGGGATCGGCGCCCACCTCGTCGGCCAGCATCCGCCGCAGCCGCTGATAGGCCCGCAGCGCCTCGGCTCGGTTGCCCGCGGCCACGTGCGCCGCCATCAGCTCCCGGTGCGCGCTCTCCCGCAGCGGCGCCCGGTCGACCGCCTCGGCCGCGAACACGAGCGCGGCGGCGGCGTCGCCCCCGGCCCGGGCCGCCTCGCCCGCGAGCTCGAGGGCGGTCACCAGCCGATCGGCCAGCCGGGCCCGCTGGGCCGCCACCCAGTCGCCGTCGTGGTCGGGGAGGAACGGCGCCCGCAGGCGCTCGATCGGATCCCCGACGACGTCGAGGGCGTCGGCCGGCGACCCGCCCGCCAACAGGGCCTGGGCGGCGGCGATCCGCTCGGCCGCCTGCTCGACGTCCACCACCGTCCCGGCCGGCAGGCGGAGTCGGTAGGTGCCGCCCCGGGCCACCAGCAGGTCGACGTCGCCGCCGCCGAGGGAGCGGGCGACGAAGGCCCGGACCCGGCTCACCACCGTGCGCAGCGCCGACGCCCAGGTCGGCGGCAGCCCGTCCGGCCACACCGCCTCGGCCAGCGCGTCGCGGGTCACGCCGTGGTCGCGCTCGAGGGTGAGCAGGGCGAAGGCCAGCTGGGTCTGCGAGCTGCCGAGGAACCGCTGGGGCGGCCCGTCGGGTCGCGCCTGCACGCTGACCTCGCCGAGCAGCCGGATCTCGACCGGGATCACGGTGGCTGCCTCACCGGGCCGCCGCGGGGTCGCGCACCGCGGGGAGCGACGCCAGGCCGAGCCTCCGGCCCAGCCCGTCGGCCTCGGCCTCCAGCGCCGCGGCCCGGTCCCGGTCGCCCGGGCGGTCGCGCCCGGCCAGCGCCCGGGCCAGCCACCGGGCGGTGTAGGCCACGAACGGCGGGGCGTCGAGTGCCCGGTGGGCCAGCAGCGCCGCCTCCAGCCGGTCGACCGCCTCCTCCCGCCGGCCGAGCGCCAGGGCCAGGGTCCCGAGGTGGTGGTCGGCCGCCCCGACGAGCAGGGCGTGCCCGGTGACGCCCATCCGCCCGGAGTAGCCGGCCAGCGCGCCGTGCACCGCCTCGGCCCAGTCACGGTGCCCGCACGACGCCCCCACCGCCAGGGCGGCCATCGTCGGCCACCACATGAAGTTGCGGCCGGTCCGGCGCAGCACGTCGGCCGGGCGCCGCTCGTCGAGCCGCGCCAGCGCCCGTTCCTCGTGGCCGGTGCCCGCGTCGACCCACACCGACAGCGCCCAGCCGGTGTGCCAATCGGGCTGGTCGGCCCGGACGGCCTCGACGGGACCCCGCGACCGCTCCAGCCGCCCGTGCAGCCAGCGGGGCACGAAGCTGTAGGCGAAGCGCACGTACTGCACCTGGGGATGGCCGGCCTCGGCCATGCGCCGCGTGATCTCGACCAGCGAGGCCTCGACGTCGGCCAGGTCGCCGGCCAGCCCGGCGCACATCACCTGCCACAGCGCGGCCACCCGCAGGTGGTCGTGGTGGCGGATCTCCCGGGCCAGCGCCTCGTAGGCGGCGGCCAGCTTGCGGGCGTCGTGGGACCGGCTGAGGCCGAGCAGCGCGGGGATGCGCAGCCGGATGCCCTGGAGCAGCAGGTCCGGGTCGTCGAGCTCGCGGCCGATGCGCTCGACCTCGTCCGCGGCGGCCAGGCGCTCGTCGATGCCGTCGGGGCGCTCGAGGGCCAGGCAGCCGGTGGCGGTGGTGGACGCCACCAGCTCGGGCGAGCGGAGGCGCCGGGCCATCGCGACGGCCCGGTCGGCGAACCCGCGCCGGACCTCCAGCGACGCGTCCAGGTGGGTGGCATGGGCGAGGCGGGCCAGCAACAGGGCCCGCTCCGGGCTGTCCTCCTCGGGCAGGCGGTCGAGGGCCTCGGACAGCAGGCTGCGCATCGCGCGGTCGGGCGGGGGCGCGATGGGCAGGCGACCGCCGAAGCCGAGGGCGACCCGGGCGAACAGGTCGGTGCGGTCGAGATCACGGGCGATGGCGGCCGCCCGCAGCAGGCGGGCGTCGCGGCCCCGGCCCCGCCCCGCGTGGTCGAGCGCCCGGGCCTGGTCGAGGAGGAGCTCGCAGGCCAGGGCGTCGTCGGGTGCGCCCCAGCGGTCGTGCACGTCGACGGCGCGCTGGAGGAGCTGGGCCGCCTCGTCGAACCCGGTGGCCCGGTGGGCCTCCTCGGCCGCCCGTCGGGCCCAGCGCACCGCCTCGGCGGCGGTCTCGGCGTCCGCACCCCGCAGCCGGTGATCGGCCACCTCGGCCGGCGTCACGTCGCCGCCCCGGGCCAGCCGGTCCTCCAGCACCTCGGCCAGCCGCCGGTGCAGCCACGCGGTGCGGGGCGGGTGGCTGTCGCCGTCCAGCGCCCGCCGGACGACCTCGTGGGTGAACGCCACCCGGTGGTCGGCGCCCTCGATGTGCACCAGGTCCTGGGCGACGGCCGGCCCCAGCGACTCCCGCACGTGGACCGGCGCCAGGCTCAGCGCGGCGGCGAGGAGCGGCAGGTCGACCCCGGGCCCGGCGGCGGCGATGTCGGTCAGCCGGCGGCGGGCGGGCTCGGGCAGCTGGCCGACCCGCCAGCGGATGACGTCCCGGAGCTGGTCCGGAACCCGGTCGCGGGCGGCGTCGAGCGCGGCGACCGTGGCCGCCACCGGCAGGCTGCACAGCGTGTGGTGGAGGAACAGCGGGTTGCCCGCCGTCTCGGCGGTCAGCCACTCGATCGTGCGGTCGTCGGCCGCCGGCCGGTCGTCGAGCACGTACCCGGCCAGCTCGGCCACCGCGCCGGCGTCGAGGCCGCGCACGCCGATGTGGCGGGTCGTGGCCAGGATCTCCTCCGGCGGGTCGCGCCGGGTCACCAGGAGCATCCAGGGCTGGGTGCCGCCCCGGCGGTGGAGGTGGTCGACCAGCAGGCGGGACGAGCGCTCGGCCCAGTGCAGGTCGTCCAGCACCAGCAGCACCGGCCGCTCGCCGGCCAGCCGCCCGAGCCAGGCCTCGACCGCGTCGTAGAGCCGCAGCCGCTCGGTGTACGGGTCGCCGAGCGCCGCCGGCGCCGCCGGGTCGCCGAGGCGGGCGGCGACGTCGGGCAGCAGTCGCCCGATGGTGGCCCGGTGCTCGCCCAGCTCGTCGGCCAGCCGATCGGTGGGGCAGCCGCCGGCGTAGCTGCCGAGCGCCTCCCGGACGGCCTGGTAGGGAGCGATGCGGGCCCGGTCCCACCGCCCGTAGAGCACGAGCGCCCCCTGGGCGTGGGCCCCGAGGGCGAACTCGGCCGCCAGCGCGGTCTTGCCGATGCCCGACTCGCCCGACACCACGGCGGTGCGGGACGCGCCGCTGAGTGCGTCGTGCCAGGCGGCGTCGAGCGCCATCGTCGGCACCCGGCGCCCGACGAGCGGACCGGCCGCCGCCCGCCAGGCCCACGCCAGGTTGGAGGCCCCGCGCGCCCCCGCGCCCGAGGGCTCGCCGCCGGTCGACCGGAGGACGAAGGCCCGCTCGGCGTGGCCGGTGCGGTCGGGCGCCGGGCCGCGGGCGTCGACCAACTCCAGGTCGAGGGGGAGCAGCGGGCCGAGCAGGACCGCCGTGGGGGCGGCCACCAGCACCCGGCCGGGCTGGGCCCGCGCCAGCAGGGCGAGGCCCGGGGAGCGGGGCTCGGCGTCCGAGGGCGGGCCGGCGGCCAGCACGACCCGCAGCCCGGCGTCGCCGTCGGCCGCCTCGACCACCCGCAGGGCGGCCCGGGCCGCGTCGATGGCCATCCGGTAGCCGGCCACCAGGACCCGGCGGGCCGGGGTGTCGACCACCAGCCGGGGCGGGGCCGGCGGCGCGGCAGGGGCCCCGGCCGCGCCCTCGAGGGCGGCCCGGACGGCCGCCTCCGTGGACGCGCCGGCCCACTCCACCAGCAATGAGGTCATCATCACGGCCCCCAGCTCTCGTGACGTTCCGCCGGACCCGAGCGCGGCGGCGAATTGTCGCGTCGTCCCCCCTGACCGGACGTCGCCGTAACCTTACGGTCCGTCGCCGCCGCGTGCACGGGTTCTGTGGCGGCGGAGAGCGCCCACGCAAACGCCCTGGGAGCCGGCCCGCCGCCCGTTGCGGCGTCGTTGCGCGGCCCCCGGCACGGTGGCACCACGGGGTTGCCCGCCGGCCGCCCGACCCGAGCCCGAGGGGACGCACGATGAGCTCCGCCGCCGCTGTCGCCACCGACCTGGACCTGCTCGACCTCGACCTGCTGGATCTGGACCGCTTCGCCCGGGAGGGCCCGCCCTTCGCAGAGTTCGCCCGTCTCACCCGGGAGGCGCCGGTCTGGTGGCATGCCGCCCGCCGGGGCAGCGCCGGCTTCTGGGTCGTGACCGGCTACGACGAGATCGTCAGCCTCGGCCGCCGGCCGGCCGAGCTGTCCTCCGACGCCGACCACGGCGGTGTCACCGGGTTGGGGGCGGGCGACGAGCTCCAGGACTCGCTCGACGGCCTCCACGACCGGGTCCGGCGCTGGAGCAGCTACGGCCTCGCCGAGTGGCTCGGCGGCGACGGCTCCACCTCGCTCGCCACCGAGGCGAAGCAGCTGCTGACCATGGACCCACCCGAGCACACGGCCTTCCGCAAGATGGTCAACCGCGGCTTCACCCCTCGGATGATCGCCACGCTGCGGCCCAGGATCGACCGCACGGTGGCGGCCGCCTTCGACCGGCTGCCGATGGACGAGCCGTTCGACCTGGTCGACCGGCTGGCCATGCCGATCCCGCTGCACATGATCGCCGACATGCTGGGCGTTCCCCCCGAGGACCACCACCTCGTGCGCGACTGGAGCAACCGCATGGTCGGCGGAACCGACGCCGAGTACCGGGTCGGAGCCATCTCCGAGGTGCGGGCGATGATCGAGTTCGCCCGCTACGTCCAGGGCCTGTGCGGGCGCTACCGGGGCACCGACGCCGACAACATCGTCAGCGTGCTGCTCGGCTCCCGCTACAAGGACCAGGAGCTCAACCAGGTGCGGCTGACGATCTTCGTGTTCCTGCTGGCGGTGGCGGGCAACGAGACGACCCGCAACGCCATCAGCCACGGCGTCTGGGAGCTGGCCCGCCGCCCCGAGCAGTACCGGCGGTTGGTGGACGACCCCGGGCTGATCCCCACCGCGGTGGAGGAGATCCTGCGGTGGGCCTCGCCGGTCATGTACCTGCGGCGCACCGCGCTGACCGAGGTGCGGGTGGCCGGCCGCACGGTGCGGCCGGGCGAGATCGTCAGCCTCTGGTTCCTCGCCGCCAACCGCAGCCCCGCCCAGTTCCCCGACCCCGACACCTTCGACGTCGGGCGCACGCCCAACCACCACGTGGCCTTCGGGGGCGGCGGGCCCCACTTCTGCCTCGGGGCCAACCTGGCCCGGCTGGAGATCGAGGCCGTGCTGCGCGAGCTGGTGCGGCGGGCCGGGCGGATCGAGACGGCCGGCCAGCCCGAGCGGTTGCGCTCGAACTTCCTCCACGGGATCAAGCACCTGCCCGTCGTGCTGCGCCCCCGGCGCTAGGGCCCTCAGGCGGCCCGGCACCGCCAGACCTCCGTCGTGAACGGGAAGCCGAACGCGTCCCGACCGGCCAGGTCGGGATCGGCCCGCAGCAGCGCGTCGACCCGGGCCTCGACCTGCCGGCGCCGGGCGGCGTCGAGACGGCCGGCGAGGCCGAGCGAGTCGACCCAGCCCCGCAGCCGGCCGGGGTCGAAGGCGCACTCCCAGCAGTGGCGCCACCGGGTCACCGGGCCGAACCCGCCGGCCGCGGCGACCAGGCCGGCGACGTCGAGGCCGGCGAAGCGGTGGACCGGGGACTCCACGCCGGCGTCGACCAGGATGGCGCTGAACGCCCGCACCCAGCCCTGGGAGGCGTCGCGCACGTTCCAGGCGATCACGAGCTCGCCCCCGGGCCGCAGCACCCGCCTGGCCTCGGCCAGCGCGGCGGGGGCGTCGAACCAGTGAAAGGCCTGGGCGACCGTCACCGCGTCGACCGTGGCCGGCGCGAGCGGCAGCGCCTCGGCCCGGGCCGCCAGCGCCGGGACCGCCGGGAGCACCCGGGCCAGCTCGCGGCGCAGCGCGGGGTGGGGCTCGACCGCCACCACCGCGGCGCCCGCGGCGACCAGGGCCCGGGTGAGCTGGCCGGTGCCGGCGGCGACGTCGAGCACCCGCCGGCCCGGCCCGATGCGGCCGCGCCGGGTGATGTGGGCGGCGACGGCCGCCGGGTAGCCGGGGCGGGATCGCTCGTACGCCGCGGCGGGGCGCACGGCGTCCCCGGGCGGGACGGGCACGCGAGCAGCGGGGGGTCAGCCGGGGACGCCGGCGCTCTTGGCGGTCACGTAGTCGCGCACCAGCTCGTAGACCTCGCGCAGCCGCACGCTGGGCGACAGGTTGCTGAACAGCGACTCGTCGATCTGCACGCCGACCGACTCCTCGATCTCGTAGAGCCACTCGAGCATGTCGATCGAGTCGACGTCGAGGTCCTCGATGCGCATGTCGGCGTCGAGGGCGTCGGTGTCGGCGATGACGCGGATGGCGTCGATGGCCTCGTCGAGCGTGGGGAAGGACACGGTTCTCACCTCTCGGGGTCTGCGTTGGCACGGTCGGGAACGAGCGGATCACCGGGCGCCGGCACCAGGCCGGCGGCGGCGAGCAGCGGGCGCACGGCCCGCTCGTCGACGCCAGGCGGCCCGGCATCGGCGCCGGCCAGCAGCCGGGCGCAGGCGTCGCGGTGCGACCCGGCGACCGACCAGCGGCGGTCCGCGGCGAAGAACTCGGCCCCGCCCGGGACGGGGAAGAGGTCCACGGCGTGACCACATCCGCCGCCGGCCAGCGGGGGCAGCGCCCCGACCAGCTCGGCCATCACCCGGGCGGGCGGCAGCGCGGCCAGCTCGGCGGCGGCGCCGGCCACCCGGCGGGCGAGCTCGGCCAGGCGGGGCGCGGCGGCCGCCGCCCCGTGCGGGAGGTCGGCCCGCACCAGGTCGTCGCGCGCCAGGCGGGCCGCCAGCCACTCGACCACGTCGAGCCCGGTGAGGCGGTACACCCCGAACGACAGGTGCAGCGACGGCTCACCGGCCACGGCGTGGGCCGCGTCGACCACGTGCCACTGGCCGCGGGGGATGTACAGCGCATCGCCCGGGTGCAACATCACGTGTGTGCCGTCCGGCCGGGTCGGCGGTGCGGCGAAGTCGGGGTCGACGTCCCGCCGCAGCGGTGCCGGTCGCCCGATGCCGAGCAGGGTCCAGCGTCGCCGGCCGGTGCACTGCACGACCAGGACGTCGTGGTCGTCGTCATGGGGGGCGAAGCCCTGGCCGCGGCTGGCCGAGACGTAGGCGTTGACGTCGGTGCGGGACTCGGTGGCCCGGGCCAGCGCGTCGGCGAGCCCCCGGGTGAACGCGAGTGCGTCGCGCACGCGCCGGATCACGAGCACCGATCCGCCGTCGACGACGGCCCGCATGGCGGCGTGCACCTCGGCCGCCGGGCGGCCCCGCCAGCGGTGGGCGCCGGCCGACGAGCCCGCCCCCTCCTGGATGCCGAACACGTTCTCGGGATCGAGCCGGAGCGTGCCGTCGGCCACCGCCGCGGCCAGGTCGCCCAGGGCGGGCAGGTGCGGACCCCCGACCGCCCCCCTCGCCACCCGCGGCGGTCGAGGGCGGTCGGGGGCCTCGCCGTCCCGGCCGGGCACGAGGGCCAGCAGCCGGTCGACGGACGCGGCGGGGATGTCGTCCGCGCCGTCGTGACGATCCTCGGGCCGCACCGGAGCCGGCGTGCGAGCCCGTCGCCGCTCCTCGCGCCGGTCGCGCAGGCGCAACAGGGGCTCGGAGGTGAGCGGCGGGACGGTGGCCGTCATCGCACCGCCGCCGAGTTCCAGCGGAACGTGCGGGCGCCGACGACGGCGGCGACCAGCGCCCAGGCGGCCAGGCCGGCCAGGCTGGCCGCCGGCGTGGTCCCACCCAGGTCGACGCCCAGCGCCGGGGCGACCAGCTGGCGCGCGAAGTACGGGGGCAGCAGCCGCCCGGCCTGGGCGTACCAGACGCTGTCGTCGAGGGGGAACATCGTCCCCGACACGAACAGCGCGGGGAACACCACCAGGTTGGCCACGGCCACGACCGACTGCGACGGCACCGCCGACAGCGCGCAGCCCAGCCAGGCCAGCGCGAAGGACAGCAGGGCCACCCCGGCCAGCAGGCTCGCCACGCCCACGGCCAGGTGGACGTCGAGCGCCGTGGCCACGAAGGCCACCGAGGCCAGCGCGACGACCAGCGTCGTGAGGGTGGCCGACAGCACGACGCCGACGAGGATGGTCCAGGGCGACACCGGCGTGGCGTAGAAGCGCTTGAGGATGTTCTGGTCCCGCCGGTACGACAGGTTCACCGCCACCCCGGTGACGCAGATCGACATGGCCGAGATGGTCACGACGCCGGGGAGGAAGCGCTGGAGCGCCCCACCGGTCTCGCCGGTGACGCCGGCGATGAGGAAGATGAAGATCGGCGTGAACCCGATCGAGGACACGACCGACAGCGGGCTGCGCCAGTAGGAGCGTTGCTCGTAGCGGAACTGGGCGAGCAGGGTCCTCATGACGCATCCCCGGCGAACAGGCGCAGGCACACGTCCTCCAGCGGGGCGGCGTCGATCGACAGCGCCTGCATGTCGAGCCCCATGGCCTCGGTCCACGCCACCAGCTCGCGCAGCGACGCCAGCGGGTCGCGGCAGGTGAACACCAGGTCCCGACCCTCCAGCGCCCACGGTGCCGGCGGCGGGACCGGCGGCGGCGCCGTGTAGCGGGCCCGCAGGACCCGCTCGCGCCCGGTCTCCAGCGCGGCCGGCGGGCCGTCGGCCAGGATGCGCCCGCCGACCATCAGCACCACCCGGTCCGACAGCAGCTCGGCCTCGTCGAAGTGGTGGGTCGTCATCACCACGGCCCGGCCCGATGAGGCCAGGTCCTCGATGGCGGCCCACACCGCCCGCCGGCCGAGCACGTCGAGGTTGGCGGTCGGCTCGTCGAGGAACACGACCTCGGGGTCGCCGATCATGGCCAGCGCAAGGTCGAGCCGGCGCCTCTCGCCGCCCGACAGCGTGCCCACCAGCGAGCGCCGGCGTCCGTCGAGGCCGAAGCGCTCCAGCGTGGCCGCCACCCGGGCCCGCACGGCGGGCGCACCGTCGCCCCGGCGCCGGTAGTAGGTGGCGAACTGCGCGGCGACCTCGCCCACCCGGATGCGGGGGTCGACGCCGTGGTTCTGGAGCACCACGCCGATGCGAGCCCGCACCGCCCGCTGCCGGCGCCGCGGGTCCAGGCCCAGCACCCGCACGGTGCCGGCGTCGGGGCGGCTCAGTCCCTCCAGCATCTCGACCAGCGTCGTCTTCCCGGCGCCGTTGGGCCCGAGCAGGCTCAGCACCTCGCCGCGCCGCACGGTCAGGTCGACGCCCCGCACGGCCGGGTGGCGGCCGTACGACTTGGACAGCCCCACGGCCTCGATCACCGGGGCGTGCGGCTCAACCCGCATCGCCGCCCACCTCCTGCCCGGCGCCGGCCGGCTCGCCGACCGCCAGCGCGGCCACCATCAGCGCGTCGGCCGGGTCGAGCCCGAGCCGCCGCCCGGCGGCCCGCCAGTCGAACCCGGCCGCGGCGCAGGCGCCGAGGCCGAGGGCGGCGGCCACGAGGTACAGCGTCTGCACGGCCACGCCGGCGTCCAGGTGGACGAGCCGGTACGCCGCCGGCCCGTACTTCCAGCGCAGCCGGTCGATGCGGCCGACGAGGGCCAGCGCGACGGGGGCGTCGTCGATCCAGCTCACGTAGCGGCAGACCTCCCGGATGGCCAGGCGCATGCTGCCCACGGTCGTCACGGTGGCCAGGGTGTGGTCGAGCGGCCGGTAGCGGTAGATGCCCGGCTCCAGGCCGCCGACCGCCCGCGCCAGCACGTAGGCCTCGACGGTCTCGACGCCGCCGGAGCAGGCGACCGCCCGCACCGGGAAGCCGCCCACGCCGTACTGGGGGCGGCTGGCCCGGGCTCCCAGCGCCAGCTGGAGCAGCCCGGCCAGGCGGTCGAGGCCCACGCCGGCCGGCTCGTAGAGCCGCGTCGACCGGCGCCGCGCCAGCACGGCGGCGAAGTCGCCGAGGGCCCCGGCGCGGCCGTCGGGCAGCCGCGGCAGGGCGACGCGGACGCGGTCGCGGCCCTCGTTGCCGAACAGCGGGGGCCCGGCCCGGCCGGGCCGCGGGTCGCGGGTGGTCGTGACGGGGGCGTGCTCGATCCCGAGCCGATCGTGAACCTCCGGGGCGGTCGGCGCGGGGGTCACGCCGGCCCCCCGACCGCGAGGGCGCCCACCGCCACCTCGGACACGCCGCCCAGGCCGAGGGCGGCGTGCAGGTCGTCGTCGTAGAGCTGGAGGCACGGCGCCACCGCCCGCCCGGCGTCCCGAAGCCCGCGGGCGACCGCCTCGAGGACGGCCCCGGCCTCGACCAGCGTGCGCCGGTAGGCGCGGCTGAGGGGGCACGCGGCGCCGGCCTCGCGGGCGGCGAGGACGAGGCGGCCCGGGCAGGCGACGGCCACGACCGTGCACGAGCGCTCTCCCGCCCGGCCGCCCGGCACCGCGGCCCGGAACCGCGCCCGCCGTTCGGGGCCCAACGCCAGCGCGGGCAGCGAGCCGGGCAGGCCGGGCACGACCCGGGCCACCCGGCCGTCGCCGGTCACGACCACCAGCTCCACCCCGGCCGACAGGCCGCCGCCCAGGGAGGCCGTGGCCGCATCATGGACCAGGGTGGCGAGAGGCGCGGCCGCCGGCGGCGGCCCGTCGGCGCCGGGCCAGGACTGGGCGACCCGGCCGGCCAGGGTCGCCCGGGTGGCGGCGAGCGCCGGGCCCAGCGCCTCCGGCCGGGCCTCGGGCGGGTCGCAGTGCCGGTGCTTGGCGTCCTCGTAGAACACCTCGGCGACCTCGGCGCCGAGGACGGTCAGCGTGTCGCCGCCCACCCCCGGCAGGTCGTCCGTGTAGTCCCAGTCCATGGTCCGGATCCCCTCGCTCCTCACCCGAACGGCATCTCGGCCGTGTGGAGGTCGGCGTAGTCGAGCGGCCGGGACGCGTGGCCGAGCTCCATCGGCAGGTAGCGGTACCGGGGGTGGCCGAGCGTCGGCCAGCTCACGAGGTTGGGCAGCGTCAGCTCGGGGATCAACGCCCGCACCAGATGGAGGTCGCGGAGGCCCGAGGCCCGCAGCCCGGCGCTCATGTCGACGACGATGGGGTCGAGGCCCAGCTCGTCCAGCAGCCCGTCCAGGCCGGCGGCCGGCGTGCCCGGATCCGCGGCGCCGGCCGGCTCGCCGGCCCCGCCCATGCGCGGGGCGACGCGGTCGACCTCGCCGACCCGGCCGTAGTGGACCAGGGCCTCGAACAGGCTGGTGGAACCGGCGATGTCGTCCCCCACCCGGCGGGCGATCGTGTCGACCTTGCCGCTGATCGGCCACTGGGGCCGGGCGTCGCACAGGCGGAACACGGTGTCGGCCTGCATCAGTTCCTCCAGGGCGCCGACGGCCGCCCGGCGACGGTCGAGGGCCGCGGCCGCCCCGACGGCGAGGCGCCGGGCCGGAGCCGGCCCGCCGGTGCGCACCGCGCTCACGACCGCGTAGCGGGTGCTCCAGCGGTGGAGGTAGAGCCGCACGTCGTAGCCGAGCGCCCGGCGCTGCCAGGCCACGAGGTCGCCGGCGAGGGGGCCCGCCAGGTCGGCCACGTCGAGGCCGAGGGGTGAGGGCGGCACGCCGCAGTGCCAGGACAGGTTGACCGAGTCGCGCTCGAGCACCTCCTCGACGGCCGACGCCACGGCGTCCTCCCGGGTGGGCCCGAGGGCCATGCCGCCCGTGTTCCCCAGGCGCAGCCACGCCTCGCCCGCCACCCGCCGGTAGCCGAACCAGGCGAGCTGGGCCGGCACCCAGACCGGGCGGCCCGACCGCAGCCGTGTCGCCCGGGACCAGCCGAGGAACGAGGCGTCGGTGAACCGGTCGAACTGCCAGCCGGGCAGCGCGTACTGCTCGGGCGCGAACAGCGGTAGGTCGTCGGGGCCGAGGACGTCCTCGCCGACGGCGGCGACCTCGCCGGCCGTCCCGTAGCGGAACCCGCCGCGGGCCGCCCACGGGGCGAGCCGGCCGAAGAGGCGCTCGGCCGCCTCGCCGAGTGCCGAGGTCTCCGCCCGCCGCCGGGTCAGGCCCTTGCCCCCCGGGCGCATGCGCTTGCCGAACGCCTCAGGGGTCGCCGAGCCCCGGCTGAGGAAGCGGAACAGCGTCGCCGTGTCGAGCAGTTGGGCCGAGCTGATGTGGCCGGGCAGGCCGGTGCGCACGGGCCCGAGGTCGCCCACCTGGGTGACCGGGCCGAAGCGCGAGCGCAGGCTGCGCAGCTCACCGGTGGCCCGGGCCCGTGCGGTCGCGGCGGCGACCGTGCCCTCGACGTCGCCGTCGGGGGTGCGGACCCGGCAGGCGGGGGACCAGGCGGCCGTCAGTCCCATGGATGGTGGTCCCCCGGGTCGGGTCGGCACACCGGGCAGCGGGGCAGGGCGAGGCAGCGGACGTGCTCGACCCGGCCCTCGGCCGTGTCGACGACGGCCGCCCGCCCCACCAGGCCGGCGGCACCGGTGGCGCGGAACGTCAGGAGCGGGCCCACGAGCCAACCGGCGGCCAGCCCGGCGTGCCAGCGATGCGGGGTGCGGGGTGCGACCCGGGCGTCGAGCACGTCCCAGAACCCCTGGCGCTCCGCCCGCCGCGGGCACACGGCCAGCATCTGGGTCTCGAGCTCGGCCCAGCAGCCGGTCTCGCCCGGAACGAAGATCGGGCCCACGACGACCAGCGGGCCGTCGCTGTAGGTGGCCACCCACGCCCGGCGCCGCTCCAGCGCCAGGGCATTGGCGGCGTCGAGCGTGGCGGGCGAGAACCGTTCGAGCGCCACGACGAGCAGGTCCTCGACCCCCCAGGCGGCCTCGAGGGCGGCGCGGGGCGGGCCCGGGCGGTCGAGCGGCGCGACGGGGCCGGGGACTGCGCCCGCGTCGGCCAGGTAGCCGTGCAGCAGGGCGGCGGTCGGGCCGTCGCCGGCCACGGCCACCGTCAGGGCTGCGTCGGGGTCGAGGGCCGGGTGCCCGGCCCCGGGTTGCACCAGGACGCCGGCGGCGGCCAGGTCGTCGAGCAGCCGGGCCAGGTCGGCGGGGGCCACCGGCCCGGCCACGGCGGCTCCCAGCTCGTCGGCGGTGCGCCCGCCGAGCAGCAGCTCCGTGAAGACGCGCCCGAGGATGCCGTTGCGCTCGTCGTCGTGGAGGGTGAGCGTGCGGTCCGACCAGGTGCCCTGGCGGACGCGCACCTCGTCGTCGCTGCACACGAGGACGTCGACGTGCGGGCTGAGCGTGAACTCGGGGCTCGGCGCGGCCGCCTCGACATCGACGGGCGACGGGCTCTGCAACTCGACCACTGACGGCTCCTCGGGACGTGGGATGGGCATCGGGCGGGGACCCGGGAGGTCCCGCAGGCACGTGGCCGCGTGCGCGGGACCCCTCCAGGCACGGCGGGGTCAGCCCGACGGCGGGCCCCGCCGGATGTCAGCCGTCGTCACACGACGTGGCGTCGGCCGGTTCGTCGTCGCCGTCGGGCGTCTCGTGCGTGTACTCGGAGCGCACGTTGACGAGCGGCGACGCCTTGTCCTCGCGCCGGTCCTGGCCGGCGGTCGAGCTGATCGGTGCCATCTGTTGGTCTCCTTCTGTCACGGTCGGGCCCCGCGGTGGCCGGGCCCGGGTCGGGACGCAACCACCACGGGCGCAACGTCCGCGCAACGCCACGACGCCTCCTGGACGTGGAATCGCCAGGCCCGCGTGCCGGGCCGCCACGGCCCGCTCCACCCGGCCTTGCGGACCAGGCCGGCGACGAACGCACCCGCCCGGTCGCCGTCCTCGCCGTACCGGGCCCAGACGTGGGGCAGCACCACCGCGCCCCGGCCGCCTGCCGACACGACCAGGCCGTCGGCGCCGGGCGCCAGGGCGGCGGCCGTCGCCGCGGCCGTGGCGGCTGCGATCTCCTCCAGCGGCGACAGCACCGCCACCGTCAGCGTGGCCCGACGCCAGGCACCGGCGTCGAGCGGGGGGTAGCGGCGGTCCCCGAACGCGGCCCGCCGGGCCCCCGTCACCACGTCCCGCCACAGCGGCCGGTTGGGTCGGACCGTGCCCTGGCAGCCCCGGGGCTCGCCGTCCACGGTCAGGCGCACGAACGCCGCCCCCGGACCCCGCACGGCGGCGCCGGGCGCCAGGTCGCGCGCCAGGGCCTGATCGGGGGCGTCCGGCCGTCCGGCCAGCCGGGGGACGATGGCCTCGGCCGCCGCGGCGCCGAGGGTGGCGAGGTCGCCGGACGCCAGGGGCAACAGCGGCCGGTACTCGATGCCGGCGTAGCCGACGGCGCGGCGCGGGTCGCCGACGGTGTCGGCCGAGGTGCCCACCGCCAGGGGCCGGGCCGTCAGGCCCCGGCGGTCGGCCGCGCCCACCAGGCCGGCGACGGCCCGCCAGCCGCAGGCGCACTCCGGGCCGAGGTCGCCGGCCCGGCCTTCGACGACGGCCTGCACGGTCGTCACGTCGCGGCGACGGGTGGCGAGCTCGTCGAGGCCGTGAGCCAGGTCCGTCGACACCACGATGGCGGTCTCGTCGCCGCCCCAGGCGGCGTCGAGCAGCCGGCCGACCGCGCCCGGGGCGACCGCACCGACCGCCACCGGGACGATCCGCACGTGCCCCAGCGCCGCCCGGAGCAGCGGCAGCAACACCTCGATGCTGTGTTCGCGGCGGTGAGGCCCGTCGTCGAGGCGCGCGTCGGGGAGCGCGGCCAGCCGCCGGGCCGTCGCCCGGTCGACGGCCACCGGCCCGAGCGGCGTCTCCCAGGCGGCGGCCCCGCTGACGGCGATGGCGTCCGGCGGGTCGCGGTGGGCGGGGCCGACCACGACCACCCGCTCGATGCGTCCCCGTCCGGTGGCCAGCGCCCGCAGGGGCGGGCCGAGCACCGGGGCGCACCACGGGTAGCCGGCGTGGGGGGCGATGACCGCCTTGGGCGCCGGCGCCCCCGGGCCGGCGGCGCCGGCGACCCGGGCGGACGGGGCCAGGATCTCGGCCACGGCCGCGGCCAGGTCGTCGCGGTCGGCCGGGTAGTAGCGGCCGGCGACGGCGGCCGGGCGGCGGGCGGCGGTCATGGGCGCCAGTGTCGGGGGCCGGGCGCAACCGCCCCGCAATTGCGGATCCCTTGCGGGCCGGCGGCGATGGTGCGGCCATGCCGCAGCTGCTCCACGCGCCCCGGGCCGGCACCCGGGTCCGGCCGCTGCCGGGCGGGCGCCGGCTCATCGACTTCCGCCGGCCCCACCTGGTCGACGCCCCGACGCGCCACATGGTGAGCGTGGCGCTCCGACCGCTGCCGTCCCGCGGGGTCAGCGACATGTTCACGCTGGCCGACCGCATCAGCATCGTGGTCGAGCCCAGCGACCACGTCGGGGGCTGGACCGCCTACAGCGTGCTCCACGTCCACCGACGCTCGGTCATGTGGGTGCACGCCGCCGTCGCGCCCCGGCCGGGGGCGGCCCGCACGGTGGCCGGCGTGCTCGCCCTGCAGGCGCTCGGCGAATGGGTCCGCCGGGGCGGGCGGCCGCTCTACGTGGCCGGGACCAGCCGCCGGGCCGCCACGGTCGCCGTGTCCCGTCGCCTCGGCCTCGACCACCTGCGGGATGCGCTCGCCAGCTGGATGACCGCCAGCCGGTGGGCGTCGCCGCTGGCCCCCGACGCCTGCTACGAGAGCGTCGGCCAGGTCGTGCGCGACGCGCTCGCCGGCCCGGCGGGCGCGGTCGCGGGCGGCGGGGCCGAGCCCGCCGGCTCGGGGCGCCTCGGACCCCGCGACGCCCATCTGGTGGTGGTGCGCGCGTCCCCCCGGCAGCTGGGGCGCTACCTGGCGTCCCGCCACCGGGCGCCGGCCGCGTGAGGCCGGCCCGGGCCGCCACGGTGGCCGAGGTGGTCGCCCTCGGCCGCCGGCGGCTGCCCCGGCCGATCGCCGGCATCGTCGACAGCGGCGCCGACGGCGAGGTGACCCTGCGCGCCAACGTCGCCGCCTTCGAGCGCCTGCGGCTGCGCCCCCGCGCCCTCGTCGACGTCAGCGAACGGGACCTGTCGACCACGGTGGCCGGCACCCGGGTCGCGCTGCCGGTCCTGCTGGCGCCGACGGGGGCGCCGGCCCTGGTGCACCGGGGAGCCGAGCCCGCCGTGGCCCGGGCCGCCGCCCGGGCGGGAACGATCTACGTGCAGGCCACGACGTCGAGCCGGCCGCTGGTCGAGGTCGCCCGGGCGGCGGCCGGGCCCCTGTGGTTCCAGCTCTACCTGGCCCGCGACCGGGCCCTGACCGAGGCGCTCGTCGACCGGGCCGCGGCGGCCGGCGTGCGGGCCCTGTGCGTGACCGTCGACAGCGCGGTGGCGGGGGCCCGCACCCGGGACCCCCGGACCCGGCTGTCGGCGCGGCGGTGGGAGGCCCGGCTGGCCGCCGGGTCGCTGCGCCACCCTCGGTGGGCGGCCCGGGTGCTGCCCGCCAACCTCCGGGGCGCGGTGCCCCTCCTCCACCCGGCGCGGACCCGGGTGCCGCCGCGCCCGGTGACCGCTGGGGAGATCGCGTGGCTGCGGGCGCGGTGGGCGGGTCCGCTCCTGGTCAAGGGCGTGGTGGCCGCCGAGCCCTGCCCGCGCCTGATCGACCTCGGCGTCGACGGCATCGTCGTGTCCAACCACGGTGGCCGCCAGCTCGACGGGCTGCCGGCGTCGATCGAGGTGCTGCCCGAGGTGGTGGCGGCCGTCGCCGGCCGCGCCGAGGTGTTGATGGACGGCGGCGTGCGCCGGGGCACCGACGTGCTGGCCGCGCTGGCGTTCGGCGCCCGGGCCGTGCTCGTCGGCCGGCCCTACCTCTACGGCCTGGCCGCGGGGGGCGAGGACGGCGTGGTGCGGGTGCTCGACATCCTGCGCGACGAGCTCGACCGGGCCCTGGCCCTGGTCGGGTGCCGGTCGGTCGCGGAGGTCGGCCCCGACCTGCTGCGCACCGCCGGGCCCGGTCAGAGCGCCAGGCCGCCGTCGACCGTGATGACCTGACCGGTCAGGTAGTCGCAGCCGAGGATGAACTCGACGGCCCGGGCCACCTCGGCGGCCTCGGCCACCCGACCGAGCGGTACCCGGTCGATGAGCATGGCTCGGGTGCGGGGCGGCACCGCCGCGGTCATCTTGGAGTCGACGAACCCGGGCGAGACGGCGTTGACCGTGACGCCGCGCTTGGCGCACTCCACCGCCAGGCTCCGGGTCATGCCGATCAGGCCCGCCTTCGACGCCGAGTACGCGGTCTGGCCGGGGCTGGCCCGGTCGCCGGCCGGGGAGACGATGTTCACGATCCTTCCCCGGCGCCGGCGCAGCATCGTGGGCAGCGCGGCCCGGCACACCAGGTACGGGCCGACCAGGTTGACGTCGATCGTGCGGCGCCAGTCGTCGATCCGCTGCGCGGCGAGCAGGCCGACGGTCATGTGGCCGGCGGCGTTGACGACGACGTCGACCGGCCCGTGCCGACGGGCCGTCGCCATCATGGCGCTCACCTGGTCGGCGTCGGTGACGTCGGCCACGACCACCGCCGAGGGGCCGGGCAGGCCGGCGCACACCCGCTCGGCCGCGGCGACGTCGGTGCAGGCGTGCACCGCCACCGTGTAGCCCCGCCGGGACAGCACCCCGGCGATCTCGCCGCCGAGCGTGCCCGAGCCGCCGGTGACGAGGGCGACCGGCGGGCCGTCGCCGGCCTCGCCACCGCGATGGCCGTTGCCCGTCCCCATGGCGCTACGCCCTCCTGCGGCGCCCGACGATGTACAGCCAGGTGCGCTCGATGCCGGTGGGGCCGCTTCCGGCGTAGTAGCCCTCGGCGAAGGTGGCCATCGCCTCCTGCATGATCGCCGCCGCCACCGTGGGCTCGAGGCCGGGCAGGACGCCCGCGGCGAACATCGGGGTCGAGGCCAGCCAGTAGAGGAACTCGCCCGGCACGGTGACCCGGTGCTGCTCCACGGCGGTGGCGGCGAAGCCGGTGGCGGCGAGCGCCTCGACCAGGTAGTCGACGGTCAGGCTGCGGCGGGCGGCGTGGCCACGGCGGGGTCGGTCGGCGCCGGCGGCGTAGCCCCGGCGGGCGGCGAGGCGGCGGGCGGTGAGGAGGAGGCGCAGGTAGACGAGGCGGTCCTCCTCGGAGGCGGCGCCGGCGAAGAAGGCGGTGTTGAGGGCGACCTGGCCGCCGGGGGCGACGACCGCAGCGAGCGAGCCGAGGGCGGCCACGGGGTCGTCGAGGATGTGGACGCAGTTGGCCAGGAAGGCGGCGTCGATCGTCCCGGCGGGGAACAGCGCCGGCACCTCGGCCACGTCGGCCCGCACGACGCCGGCCCGCCCGCCGAGGCGGCGCCGGGCCTCGGCCACCATGACGGGGTCGTTGTCGATCCCCCACACCGCCCGCACGCCCGGGCGCAGCTCCCGCACCAGCTCGGGCACCAGCCCGGGCCCGCACCCGACGTCGAGCACCAGGGCGCGGTCGTCGAGGTCGACCATCTCCACCAGCCGCCGGTTCACCGTCCGGTACACGGCGACCTCGCTGGCCTCCGAGTAGGCCTCCGACCCGACGACGCCGGCTGCCCCCCCGGCCGCGGCCACGGCGTCGCCGCTCATGTCGGCCCCTCCCGGAGATCGATGGCGCCCGCCTTCAGCACCGCCCCGTCCGGGCCGGCGAGGCGGAAGGCGAGGGCGGTGCCGTCGGCGGCGGCGGTCGTGGCGGCCTGGACCTCCACCGTGTCGCCCGGTCGGGCCGTCGACGCGAAGCGGCACGCCACCCGGGTCACGGCGGCCTCGTCGGCGCGGTGGTGGTCGAGCGCCCGGCGGAGCGACAGCCACAGCAGGCACAGCCCCGGGACGATGATGCCCGGCAGGCCGGCCGCCCGGGCGGCCGCCGCGTGCCGGTGGATCGGGTTGGGGTCGCCGGCCGCCCGGGCGTAACCGGCGGCGTGGTCGTCGGTGAGCCGCACCGTGCCACAGGGGACGAGCGGGCCCGGGGTCCTGCGCCGGCCCGGGGACGCCCAGCCGCCCTCGGACGCCCGCGAGCGCTCCGACCCCAGGCCGACGACCAGCAGCGTGACCAGCGACCGGCCGACCGGCCCGTCCTCGCCGTCGAGCGTCACCGCGATGGTGGCCAGGCTGCCCCCGGGCACCGCCCAGCGGTCGCTGACCTCGGCGGCCACGTCGATCCGCTCGCCCACCCCCATGAGCCGGTCGCTGCGCTGGTCGTGCGCCACCTGGAGCAGCCCGGTGACGGCCGGCGAGCGCATGAGCCGCTCGACGCACGGCACCACCGCGCTGGCCGCCAGGCGGGCCGAGAACCCGAGCGGCGCGCGGTCGCCGGGAGGCTCCTCCCCCAGCGCCGCCGCGAACGCCCGCACCTCGGCCTCCCGCACCACCTCCCGGGCCGTGCACGCGATGCCCGCCCCCGAGGGCCGCGCCACCACCCTCATGCCGGCACCACCACCAGCGTCGAGTTGTGGCCCCCGAACCCGAAGGAGTTGGCGAGCGCCGCCCCCGGCGGAACCGGCCGGGGCGCGCCGGCCACCAGGTCGAGCGGCACCTCGGGGTCGGGCCGCTCCAGGTTGGCGATCGGCGGCGCCACGCCGTCGCGCACGGCCAGGCAGGCGGCCACCATCCCGATGGCGCCGGCCGCCCCGATGCCGTGCCCCAGCGCGCCCTTCGACGACGTGACCGAGGGCCGCGCCTCGCCGAGCACGGCGGCGATCGCCTTGCCCTCGGCCACGTCGTTGAGCGGCGTCGAGGTGCCGTGGGCATGGACGTGCACCACGTCGACCGGCCGGAGCCCGGCGTCGACCAGCGCGCCGGCCATGCAGCGAGCGGCGGCCGCCCCGTCCGGCTGGGGGGCAACGAGGTGGAACGCGTCGCAGTTGCGCCCGTAGCCGGCCAGCAGCCCGTGGATGGCGGCGCCCCGGGCCCGCGCCCGGGCCACCGGCTCGAGCACGCAGAAGGCCGCCCCCTCGCCGATGACGAACCCGTCGCGGTCGCAGTCGAACGGCCGGGAGGCGACCTCGGGAGCGTCGCCCCGGGTCGACAGCGCGTGGGCCCGGGCGAAGGCGTTGACCTGGAACGGCGTGATCGCGGCCTCGGTCCCGCCGGCCACCACCACGTCGACGGCGCCGTCCCGCACGAGCCGCAGCGCCTCGCCGAGGGCGTGGCCCCCACTGGCGCAGGCGGTGTTGACCGCCATGTTCGGGCCCCGCCAGCCGAGCGTGATGGCGATGGTGGCCGGCGCCGCGTTCGGCATCGACATGGGCACGGTCAGCGGGTTGAGCAGCGTGTACCCCCGCTTCATCGCCTTGGCCCCCTCGGCCGACCAGGTCTCGCCGCCGCCCCCGCCGTTGCCCACCACCACCGCCGCCCGGTCGGGATCGACGGCGCCCAGCCCGGCGTCGTCGACGGCGTCGAGGGCGGCGCACAGCGCGAACTGCGTGAACGGGTCGGTCCGCCGCACGACCTTGCCACCCAGTCGGGCGGCCGCGTCGAGGCCGATGACCTCGCAACCGAAGTCGACGACCTCGCCGACCAGCCGGTCGAGGCGGCGGGCGACCGATGCGCCGCTGAGCAGCGTCGCCCAGAACGTGTCGACGTCGTTGCCCCCTGGCGTGACCACGCCGATGCCGGTCACCGCCGCGCAGCGGGACTCGTCGACGGCGACCGCACCCGGGCTCACGCCGGCTCCCCGGCCAGCGACACGGGCGGCGCGTCCTCGGCCACCGCCTCGCTGTAGGCCACCACGTCGTCGGCGGTGATGGCGGCCCACACGGCGTGGAAGCCGCCGTCCACGTGGACCCGCTCGCCGGTCGTGGCCGGGAACCAGTCCGACAGCAGCGCCACACAGGCCCGGGCCGTCGGCTCGGCGTCGTCGGGGTCCCAGCCGAGCGGCGCCCGCTTGCCGAACTCGCTGGCGACGTAGCCGAAGGCGCTGGAGATCCCCCGGGCCGAGAACGTGTTGAGCGGCGCCGACGACACGAGGTTGACCCGGATCGAGCGCTCGCCCAGGGCGGCGGCCAGGTAGCGGGCGGTGCACGCCAGCGCCGCCTTGGCGACTCCCATCCAGTTGTAGAGCGGCCACACACGCGAGCCGTCGAAGTCGAGCGCGACCACCGACGAGCCGGGGGGCATCAGCGGGGCGAACCCCCGGACCAGCGCGGCGAGGGAGTAGGCCGACACCTGGAGCGTCGTGGCCACGTCGTCCCACCCGGCGCCGAGGAAGTCGCCTTGGAGGCATGACGGCGGCGAGTAGGCGACCGAGTGGACGAGCCCGTCGACCTGGCCCCGGGCCCGGGCGACGTGGTCCACCGCCGAGGCGATCTCGTCCTCGCGGGTCACGTCCACGACGAGGATGTCGGCGTCGGGGGCGAAGGGCCGGACGGTGTGGGTGGTGGCCTTCCGCGTCCGGGCCGGCGTCGTGAACGTGCACGTGGCCCCCTCCGCGATGGCCAGCCTGGCGACCGCCGTGGCGATCGACGTCCGGGTCAGGGCGCCGGTGACGACGAGGTGCCTACCTTCGAGCAGCATGTCGAACCCCCAGGCGGGCCTCGGCCCGCCGTCTCGCGGACAGCATCGTGGGAACCCCGGGGACCTGGCGGGCCACGTCCCGGATCGACGCCCGCACCACCAGCAGGTAGGCGTCCTGCGGGCGCAGGAACACGGTGGCGCCGGCGGGCGCGTGCGGGAAGGCGTCCCGCACGACCTGGGCGTCGAGGTCGAGGGCGGCGTCGGGCGCCGCGCCGCTGCGCTGCAGCCCGTGCACCACACGGCGGCCGACGATCTCGGCCACGCAGCGCACATAGGGCGGCTGGGCGCCGTCCTCCCGCGGGAACACCTTGTCGTCGCCCCACACGGCCCGGAAGTACCGCAGCAACTGGCGGTTGCGGGTCATGCCCGCCAGGTGCAGCGGCCGGCACCCGTGGCGCAGCCACTCCTCGATGATCCAGGTGCCGACGACCAGCGGCACCACCCGGGTCGAGCGCAGCCCGGGCCGGGTCACCGCGGCGTGGATCCACATGACCGGCCGGCGGTGGACCCGCAGCATCGTGTAGGTGATCCAGCAGCGCAGGTCGTGGTGCTCGGCTCCGACCACGATCAGCATGCGGTCGAGGATCGTGAACATGTCGCCGAAGCGCTGGAGCGAGCCGCCGGTGGCGGGCCCGTAGAACTCGACCAGAAGGGGCCGCAGGGCCAGGCCCACGGCGCGGCGGGTGGCCTCGTCGACGGCGTGGGGCGTGTGGACGTCGACGACCCGGAGGCCGCCGGGGAAGCGGACGACCCGGGCGTACGGGCGGAGCAGCGTCACGAGGTCGCCGGCGGCGAAGGCGTCGGCGTCACCCTGGTCGGTCCTGGGGGAGACCCCGATGCTCACGCTGCCACCTCCTTCGCTCCGGCTCGCCGCCAGGGTGCCGGGGTGCCCGCAAGCGATCCGCAACGCCGCCGGCCTCACGGCGAGAGCGCCGCGACCACCGCGGCGTCCTGGCCCGCCTCCGCACCGAGCTCGGCCGCGGTCATCGTCCCGGGGGCCCGGCGCTCGCCGGCCAGCTGACGGCCCAGGCGGACCAGGAAGGCGTTGACCGGGGTGGGCACGCCACACCGGAGCCCCAGCCGCACGATCTCCCCGTTGAGGTAGTCGGTCTCGACGGCCCGCGTGCCCCGGGCCAGGCTCTGCCAGGTCGAGCCGCCGCCCCGAGGGTGGCCGGCCACGGGCGCGGCGGCGACGAGCCGCCCGCGCCGGGCCACCACCGCGGCATCGTCCACGCAGGGCAGCCCCACCGCCGCGAAGCAGGCGACCGCCTCGGCCCGGGCCGCCGCATACAGACGCCGCACCGGCTCGCCCTGGTCGCCTCCCCGGGCGGCCTCCAGCACGTTGCCGAGGTTGCGCACCAGCTTGTGGTGCTTCCAGGCCATGACGGCGGGCTCGGGCCGGGAGCTGAACCCGGCCCCGTCCAGGTCTCCGCAGACGGCCTCCGCCACCGCGTCGGTGCCCGCCGGGTAGCGCCCGACGTCGATGATGCCGGTGCGGGGTGAGCCGAAGGCGACCACCACTCCCGGATCGACGTGCTCGGCCGGGACCATCACGCAGGCGCCGTAGACGTCGGGCCCGGCCCGGGCGCAGGTGCGCTCGTTGGCCACGCCGTTCTGGAGGCACACCACCGGGCCCCCCGGGCCGCGGGCGGCGGCCACGGCCCTCACGGCCGCCGCGGTGTCCTGGCTCTTGGTCGCCAGCAGCACCACGTCGTCCGCCCGCCAGTCGACCTCGCCCGGCGCCGCGGCCACGGGGACCGGCAGCCGATGCAACCCCACGGGGTCGCACAGGACGAGCCCGCCGGCCCGCAGCGCCGCCAGGTGGCGGCCCCGGGCGACCAGCACGACCTCGTGTCCGGCCTGGTGGAGCCGGCCGCCGACGGTGCCGCCGACCGCGCCCGGCCCGACCACGATGTAGCGCACCGCCGGCCGCCGTCAGCCCGGCCCGGCCGCCGGCGTGGCCGGCGCCGCGGCGCCGCGCAGCGCGTCGGGCCCGAACACCGGCGCCACGACCGGCGTGATGTCCGTGCCGCGGCGCAGGCCGTGGCCGCCGTCGACGCCGAGCGCCTGGCCGGTGATCCAGGGCGCCTCCGGGCCGACGAGGAAGCGGACGGCGGCCGCGACGTCGTCCACCTCGCCGACCCGACCGAGCGGTGCGCAGGCCAGCACGTCGTCGAGCACCGGGGCGCAGGCCAGGAACGGTGCGACCAGGTCGGTGCGGGTCCACCCCGGCCGGACCGCGTTGACGCGGATGCCGCTCGGGGCCAGCTCGTCGGCGGCCAGGCGGCACAGGCTGTCGAGCGCGGCCTTCGACGGGCCGTAGGCCCCGAGGTAGCGGTGGGTCACGACGCCGACGAGCGACGACACCGCCACCAGCGAGCCCCGCCCGCGCTCGGCCATCACCGGCGCGGCGGCCTTGATCGTGAGCCACGCCCCCGTGACGTTGACGTCGAACGTGCGCCGCCAGTCGGCGGCGTCCAGGCGGGTGAGCGGGCCGAGCGTCTCGGACCCCCCGGCACTGAGCACCGCCGCGTCGAGCCGGCGCCCGCCGCCCCCGGTGAGCGGGGCGGCGGCCACCGCGACCGCCGCCGCCACCTCCTCCTCGTCGGTCACGTCGGCCGCCACCACCCGGACCCGGTCCGCGGGGACGCCGGCCGACCGCACGGCGAGCGCCGCCCGGGCCAGGCGAGCCGCCGAGCGCCCGCAGAGGGTCACGGCCGCCCCGTCCGCCGCGAGGCGCTGCGCGCAGGCGAGGCCGATGCCGCTGCCGCC
>DATFRN010000241.1:0-8975 GCA_035263165.1 Acidimicrobiales bacterium
ACCGGCGAGCTCACGACCAGCCAGCTCGACGCCATCGCCAAGACGCTCGCTCCCGCCGCCGGCTGACGCCCGCGCCGGTCACCGGGCGCGGGCCGGGGCGGTCATGGCGGCCACCGCCATGTCCAGGAGGTTGGCGCGCCATGCGGCGAACGGCAGCCGCGGGCGGACCGGTGCCGGCGGCGCGGGTCCGCCGCCCTCGGCGCGGGCCCGGTCGGCGCACAGGTGGTGGGCCGCCGTGGTCACGGCGAGGATCCGCTCGGTCGCCATCTCGCCGGGCATGGTGGCGGTGAGGTGCTCGTGCAGCGCGGCGCCGACGTGGAGCGTGACCGCCGGGGCGTGGGCGATGACGTCGGCGACGGCGACCTCGGGTCGGGCGACGAGGTCGGCACACACCCGCACCCACGCCCGCTCCGACGGGCCCCCGCGGAGGTAGTCGGCGTTGGGCCGGACCAGGACCTCGACCAGGGCCGCGACGTCGTCGCGCCGTCCCCCGGCGACGGCGTCGGCATAGATCCGCTCCTGGATCTCGACGATGCGGGGCATGTGCCGCCGGGTCAGCGCCAGCACCAGCCCGTCCCGGCCCCCGAAGTGGAACTGGAGGGCCGAGCTGTTGCGCTGCCCGGCGGCGATGCGGATCTCGCGGAGCGAGACGCCGTCGACCCCGCGCTCAGCCCACAGCCGCTCGGCAGCATCGAGGATCCGCTCGCGCGTCCTCGTCCCCCGCGCCGTGGCCGCCCGGGGCGTCACGGGTGCAGGCAGGTCGAGCTCCGGGTGCCGATGTCGGTCGTCCTGATCGTGTGGTAGCTCCCGTCCGGGCAGGTGATCTTGGGGTTGAGCTCGGTGAACATCCCGTCGGGCGACTCGTAGCCGGGCACGTTCCACACGTGCACCATGTAGCCGCTGAACGGGAGGAAGCTCCCGCCGACCTTGGTGCACATGTCCGCGGTCACGCCGTCGGCGTCGGCGCCGAACGGGGTGTCGATGCCGCCGCCCGGATGGGCCACGATGCAGATCTTCTCGTGGTAGTGCCAGTGGTCGTTCGGCCCGGCGAAGCCCGCCGGCTCGCCCGTGGTGCCGTAGGCCAGGTACATGAACCCGGCCAGGGGCGCGTCCTTGGTCACGCCGTCGAAGATCAGCAGCGGCGTCGCCAGGTCGGCGGGATCCATGCGGCCGTCGGCGTTCGGCACGAAGGTCGGGCCCTGGTAGTGCGTGCCGAGCCCGGGCGAGAACGGCCCCGACCGGTGCCAGCCCGCGGCCTCCGCCGCGCCCAGCGTCGGGTAGCGCTCGATGAGCGGGGTGGTGGCGGCGAGCTGGCGGGCCAGCGTCGCCCGCTCGCGAGCCGTCAGCGGCGCGTCCTGGCCGTGCTCGTGCTGATGGCCGTTGGACAGTGCGGCGAAGCCGAGGTCGTCCAGCATCGCCGCGTGATCGTGCTCGCCGGCCGCCGGTGCGGCGCCCTCGTCGTGGGCGTGGCCGCCGTGGCTCCCGGCCGCGTGGTCGCGGGCCGACGGCGACACGACTGCGGCCGACGCCAGGAGGACGGCCCCGACCGCGCCCGCCATCGCCACCGGTGGCCGCACGCGGGCGAGCCGGCGGACGGGCCGCCACCCGGCCCCGCCGGCCACGACCACCACCGCGGCGATCTGCAACGCCACGCAGACGCCGTCCACGACGGTCACCGACTCGGCGTGCCCGGCATGGGCACCGAACGGCAGGCCGACCAGGCGGCTGACCGCCCAGACCGCGACCAGCACCACGTTCGCGACCACGACGCCGATCCCCACCCGCCGGCTCGGCCGGACCAGCACCAGGGCGGCCAGCACGAGCTGGGCCCAGGCGGCGGCGACGAACCCCCAGCCCTCGACGGCCGACTCGCCCAGATGCGAGGGGACCATGGCGGCATGGATGACCCCCGCCCCGGCGAGGCACGACGCCACCAGCCAGCGGGCGCCGGTGGAGAGGCCGTCGGCCGCCACCGGCGGCGGTGCCGCCGCCGGGGCCGGTTCGTCCCCGCGCGCCCGCGGCGCGTCCAGCAGATCCGTCATCGCTTCCCCCCTCGCGACCGGGGCCGTCGACCCCTCGGCTCGGTCACGAGAGTAAGACAGATGGATCAGTTGGTCAATGGGCCACGACCACCTGGCGGCCCATCGTCTCGCGCCGCTCCATCGACTCGAGGGCGGCCGGCAGCTCGTCGAAGCCCAGGCGGCGGCCGATCGCCGTGCGGATCCGCGACGTGCGCAGCAGCTCGAGGATCGTGGCGTGGGCCCGCTGGCCCTCGGCCCGTGACGGCCAGTTGAAGCCCAGCGTGCGGCGTACCCCGACGGGATCGTTCACGTACACGAGGCACACCCCGCACAGCGAGAAGTTGCCGTAGGCGAACGGGCGCGGGGTGAGGTACGCCGCGTCCTCGAGCTCGATGCCCTCGCTGAACCCGGCGATGAGGTGGCGGCCGTTGAAGCCCATGCACCGGAACGTCTGCAGCGTCACGTCGCCGCCGACGGCGTCGAACGCCACGTCGACCCCGTGCCCGTAGGTGATCTCGTCGACCGCCGCCACGAAGTCGGTGGTGCGGTAGTTGACGGCGAAGTCGGCGCCGAGCTCGCGGCAGTACGCGAGCTTCTCGTCGCTGCCGGCGGTGGCGATCACCGTGGCGCCGAGCGCCTTGCCGATCTGCAGCGCCCCCGAGCCGGTGCCGCCGGCCGCGGCGTGCACGAGCAGCGTCTCGCCCGGCTGCAGCCGGGCCCGCTCGTGCAGGGCGAACCAGCCGAGGTGGAACGGGTAGTGGAGGGCGGCGCCGTCCGCGTCGTCCACCCAGCCCGGCAGCTCGAGGGCGGTGGCGGCGTCGACCACCACGTGGGAGGCGTAGCCGCCGTGCGCCATCACCGGGATGCCGACGATGCGCCGACCGAGCAGGTGCTCCGCCCCGGGCCCCGCGCTCTCGACCGTGCCGACCGCCTCCATCCCCGGCGTGAACGGCGGCTCGAGCAACAGCGTCGCGTAGCGACCACGGATGATGTCGATGTCGTTGAGGTTGAGGCAGAACGCCCGCGACGCCACCCGCACCTCGTTCGGCCCCGGCGGCGGCACGGAGATCGTGCGCTGCTCCATCACCGCCGTCGGGTCGCCGTGGGCGGTCACCACCCAGGCTCGGGCCTCGATGTCGCCCTCGGCATCCGCCATCGCACCCTCCTCCGTGGGGACGGCAGCCTGGCACACCGACCCCGCGGCCCGCCGGCCCGCCGGCCCGTCAGCCCGTCAGCCCGTGCGGGTGAAGGTGACGGAGAGCCAGTCGGGATCGGTGCCGGGATCGACGCTCATGGCGTAGCCGTACGCCATGGCCAACAGGTCCGCCTGGATGCGCTCGCCGGCACGGATCGACTCGCACAGCGCGCTGACCCCGGGGCCGGCGAGGGTGGCGCCGATGGCCCCCAGGCGCCAGCCGCTCGAGAACGCCTCGTCGTCGTACGGACCACCCCGGCTGCGGCACAGGACGAGCGGCATCACGCCGCCGCCACAGTCCTCGCCGATGTCCACCCTTTCGAACTCCATGACGCTTCCCTTCCGCCGCAGTGTCGGTGTCGGGGACGAGGGTGACGGACGCGGCGTCATCGAAGCGTTAACCGGCCCCCGGCCAGCGGGTGGAGGGTACGGAACCGGCGGTCAGGCCTCGGCCGCCGCCTGGGCCGCGACCTCACGGTGGACCTCGTCCATGTCGAGAGCTCGCACCTGGGAGATGAGGTCGTCCAGGGCGGCGGGCGGCAGGGCACCGGCCTGGGAGAACAGCAGCACACCCTCGCGGAACACCATCAGCGTGGGGATGGACATGATCCCGGCCTTGCCGGCGAGCTGCTGCTCGGCCTCGGTGTCGACCTTGGCGAAGACGATGTCGTCGTGCCGCTCGGCGGCGGCCTCGAACACGGGGGCGAAGGCCCGACACGGCCCGCACCACGACGCCCACCAATCGACCAGCACGATGTCGTTGCCGGTCACGGTCTCCTCGAAGGTCGCTGCTGTCAGCGCGGTCGTGGCCATGGTTCCTCCAGATCGGGTACGTCCACTCGAACGCCTATACCCCAGGGGGTATTCCCCCGCCTCCCGCGGTCGCCCCGTTGGTCACACGGTGTTCCCGGTGGTGGCACACTCGCGTTCTCTGCCTACAAGGAGGCGAACATGGCCGAGTCGCACCTGACCGGGACCTACGCCATCGACCCCGTGCACAGCCGGATCGGCTTCGCGGTCCGCCACGCCATGGTCAGCAAGATCCGCGGCGGGTTCAACGAGTTCGAGGGGAGCGGCTTCTTCGACGCCGACACCCCGGCGAACTCCCGGCTGCAGCTGACCATCAAGGCGGACAGCATCGACACCCGCAACGCGGACCGGGATGCGCACCTGCGGACGAACGACTTCTTCGACATGGACAACCACCCCGAGATCACCTTCACCTCGACGTCCGTCGAGGGGTCCGGCGAGGACGCGTTCCTGGTGACCGGTGACCTGACCGTCCGGGGCGTCACCAAGCCGGTCACGATCGACTTCGAGTACACCGGCGCGGCCACCGACCCGTTCGGCAACAACCGGGTCGGGTTCGAGGGCAAGGCCGAGGTCAACCGCAAGGACTGGGGCATCAACTGGAACGCCACGCTGGACGCCGGCGGCGTCATGATCGGCGACAAGGTCACCCTCGACTTCGACGTCTCCGCCATCCGCAGCGACGCCGCCGGCTAGGGGAACGCCGGGTCAGGCCCCGCAGGTCGCGAGCGCGACCGCCACGAACGCCGCCGTCTCGTCGGAGGTGTCGCCGGTCCGCCAGGCGACGCGGAACTCGTCGTACAGCGCCACCGGGCGCAGGCGCCGGACGGCGACGTCCGTGCGGCTCCGCCCCCGCGTCGCCTGCCACGAGTTGAGCCAGCCGATCCCCGTGCCCAGGGCCACCAGGTCCAGCACCCGCTCCACCTGGACGGCGCCGTGGGTGATCCAGCGGGGCCGGGCGCCCGCGGTCGCGCAGTAGGACTCGATCTCGTCGTGGGCCGTCGGGGCGTCGGCCCGCTCGACGACGAGCACCGGCTCGCCGTCGAGGTCGCCCGCCTCGACCACCTCCCGGGCCGCCAGCCGGTGGTCCGGGGGCACGGCCACGTGGTCGACCGGCACCCGGGCCAGCGGCACCGAGGCGACGTGACCCGGCTCGGCCACCGGCCCGCGCACGATGCCGACCGCGATCCGCCCGGCGCGCAGGCCGTCGAGGATGAGCAGCGAGGTGAGCCCGTCCGGCCGGACGACGGCGCCGGGATGCTCGGCCCGGAACGCCCGGATGGTCCGCATCATGCCGTCCTCGCTGCCGTGGCAGTAGCCGACGGTCCGGGCGGCGGGCGCCGAGGCGACCTCGGCCGCCGCCACCTCGAACCGGTCCATGGCGCGGAGCACGGCGCGGGCCTCGACGAGCAGCCGCTCGCCGGCCGGGGTCAGCGCCACCCGGCGGCTGGTGCGCTCGAACAGGGCCACGCCGAGCTCGTCCTCGAGTTCCCGGATGCGCTGCGAGAGCGGCGGGGCGGAGATGTGCAGCCGGGCCGCCGCCCGCCCGAAGTGCAGCTCCTCGGCGACGGCGACGAAGTAGCGCAGGCGGCGTACGCCGACCCCCCGACCCACGGCCCGAACATTATCGGTTCGGACATGATCCGTGTCGCAGACGATCGTGGACTTCCGACCGCTGCTCGGCGACGGTAGGACCGTGAAGCTGCTGTGGTTCCACCTCATGCCGTACCCGGAGCTGCCCGAGGACTTCAACCGGAAGCACCGCAGCGTCTGGGTCGACGTGGACCCCGCCCTGTTCGACCCCGAGGTGATGGCCGCCTGCTACGAGCGCTACGTGGACCAGCTCCTGTTCGCGGAGCAGTGCGGCTTCGACGGGATCTGCGTCAACGAGCACCACGGCAACGGCTACGGGCTCATGCCGTCGCCCAACGTGATCGGCTCGATCCTGGCCAGCCGCACCTCCCGCGCCGCCGTCACGGTCCTCGGCAACTCGGTCGCCCTCTACGACCCCCCGATCCGGGTGGCCGAGGAGATGGCCATGCTCGACCTGCTGTCCCACGGCCGGCTAATCAGCGGGTTCCCGGTCGGCACGTCGATGGACACGGCCTACGCCTACAGCGTGAACCCGGCGACCCTGCGCCAGAAGTACCGCGAGGGTGTCGACCTGGTGCTCAAGGCCTGGACCGCCACCGAGCCCTTCGCCTTCAACGGGCGCTTCACGCAGATGCGCTACGTGAACGTGCTCCCCCGGCCGCTGCAACGCCCCCACCCGCCGATCTGGATCCCCGGCGGCGGCTCGGTCGAGACCTGGGACTACTGCTCGACCCACGACTTCGTCTACGCCGCGCTCTCCTACTACGGCCACCTGATGGCCAAGGAGACCGTGGGCGGCTACTGGCGGGCCGTCGAGGCGAACGGCAAGGACGCCAACCCGTACCGGTTGGCGTTCCTCCAGTTCATCGGGGTGGCGGACACCGACCAGGAGGCCTACCGGCTGTACAAGGAGCCGGCCGAGTACTTCTTCAACCGCTCGCTCCATGTGTACCCGGGCTACGCCGACCCGCCCGGCTACGTCACGGAGGCGTCCGCCCGGGCGCGGTTCGCCTCCCAGGTCCGGGCGACGGTGCGGGCCAAACAGGCCCGGCACGAGCTGCGCTGGGACGAGATGGTGGAGAAGGGCTACGTCGTCATCGGCAGCCCCGACACCGTGCGGGAGACCCTCGAGGACGTGGCCAGGACATTCAACTGCGGCCACCTGCTCACCATGCTGCAGTTCGGCAACATGAGCGACGAGCTCACCCGGCACAACTCGAAGCTGTTCGGCGAGCTGGTCGCGCCCGGACTGCGCAGCCTGTTCGCCGACGCCGAGGACCACTGGTGGCCGGCGAACGCGGTGCCGGCATGACCGGCCCGCTCGTCTACCTCCCCGGGATCGCCGGGCACCCGGCCGACTCGCCGGCGCTCGATGCCCTCGGCGACGCCGGCTGGGATGTCGTCGTCCCCCGCATCCCCGGCCTCGACGGGCGCGCGGGCTTCTGGGCGCCCGACGACTACCTGGGCTGGCTCGCGGTCGTCTGGGACGCCCTCGACGCCACCGGCGCGCTCCCGTGCCCCGTCGTCGGCGCCTCGCTGGGCGGCATGCTCGCCGCCGATCTCGCCGTGTTCCGGCCCGAGGCGGTGACCGCGTCGGCGCTGCTGGCGCCGTTCGGCATCTTCGACGAGGCGCACCCCGGCCTCGACCTCTACGCCGTGCCGACGGCGGAGCGGATGGCCCATCTCTTCGCCAAGGGCGTGCCCGACCCGTTCGCCGACCGCTTCGCCGAGCTCGGCCCCGAGGACGGGCCGGTGGCCCGCTACCTGTGCGACGCGGCGGCGGCGAGCCTGCTGTGGCCGCTGGGCGACCGCGGCCACGCCGAGCGCCTCCACCGCCTCCGGGGCCCGGCACTGGTGCTCTGGGGCGAGCTGGACGAGCTGCTGCCGGTGGCCGCGTCCCGGGCGTGGGCCGATGGCGGCCTGCGGGTGGAGGTCGTGGCCGGCGCCGGCCACCTGCTCGAGTGGGACGAGCCCGACGGCGTCGCCGGCCGCCTGGTCGAGTTCCTGGCAAGCGTCATCAGCTGAGGGGGGTCCGATGGGTCTGATCGATCAAGCCGAGTTCCACTTCTTCCACTTCTTCCCGTACACCGACCTACCGGCCGACCACGGGGAGCGCGCGTCCCTCTGGGTCGACTTCCCCAACGCCAACTACGACCCGGCGGTGGGCCACGAGCTGTACAACCGCTACCTGTCGGAGATGCTGCTCGCCGACAAGCTCGGCTACGACGGGCTGGTCCTCAACGAGCACCACAACACCCAGTACTCGATGAACCCTGCGCCCAACCTCACGGCGGCGGCGTTGATCCCCCAGACCAGCTGCTGGATCAACGTGTTCGGCACGCCGCCCAACCTGGGGTACCCGAACCGGCTGGCCGAGGAGTACGCCATGCTCGACGTGATGTCGGGCGGGCGCCTGCGCGTCGCGTTCCCGCTGGGCACCGGCATGGAGTACTGGGCCAACGCGGTGAACCCGGCGACGGCCCGGGCCCGGTTCCGCGAGTCGATCGACATCATCCTGCACTGCTGGACCGATGACGGCCCCCGGAGCTATGAGGGCGACTTCTACACCTACCGCTACCTGAATCCGTGGCCCCGGCCACTGCAGCAGCCCCACCCCGAGTGCTTCATCGTCGGGACCGGCTCGCCGGAGACGATCGAGCTGGCGGCCGAGCTCGGGTTCGGGTATTCGGTGGTGTTCATCCCCCGCACGGCGCAGCTGCAGGTGTTCGACCGCTACCGCGAGCGGCTGGCCCACCACGGGCACGAGCCGACGCCCGGGAAGGTGGCCATCGGCGTGATGGCGTACGTGGCGGAGAGCGACGCACGGGCGGAGGAGGAGTTCCTCCCCCACGTCATGTACTTCTTCGAGAACGCGCTGCGCACGACGCCCCGCTACCTCAACCCGCCCGGCTACGTCACCGTGCCCGAGTTCCGCAAGCGGATCCAGGCCGCCGACGTGCACGGCACCGCCAACTGGGACGACCTCGTCGCCATCAACCGGATCGTCGCCGGCACGCCGGAGAAGGTGGCCGACGCCATCGGCGGCTGGATCGAGGAGTCGGGCGCCAACCGCCTCACCCTCAACCTCACGCTGGGGGACATGCCGCACTGGAAGGTCGTGAAGAACACCACGCTGTTCGCCGAAGAGGTCATCCCCCGGCTGCGGGCGAGGAAGGAGGCGGCGGCATGACGGCGACGCCCGTCACCCCCGCCGGACCCGGGTCGGGCGCCGTCTTCGATCGGCTCGACCTCGACGTCAACGGCACCCCCACGACCGTGCTGGCGGCCGGGGACCCCGACGCGCCCCCGATCGTGTTCCTCCACGGGGCGGGCACGTTCCACGGCTGGGCGTTCGC
>DATFRN010000242.1:0-2191 GCA_035263165.1 Acidimicrobiales bacterium
TCTCGGACACGAAGGCGTCGAGCGGCAGCCGGCCCTGGAGGTGGAGGTCGACCAGCGCCGGGAAGTCCTGGGACGGCAGGCAGTCGCCGTACCACGAGGGCTTGAGGGCGCCGCCCCGGCCGAAGAACTCGATCATCGGGATGTCGGGCATGCGCATGTCGGGCGTGGGCACGCCCACCTGGACGACCGTGCCGGCCAGGTCGCGGGCGAAGAAGGCCCGCTCCAGCACCGCCGGGTGGCCGACGGCCTCGATGCAGACGTCGGCGCCGAAGCCGCCGGTGGCCTCCCGCACGGCCTCGACCGGGTCGGTCGTGCCGGCGTTGTCCGTGTGGGTGGCGCCGAATCCCCTGGCCCACTCGAGCTTCCGGTCGTCGAGGTCGACGGCGACGATGGTGGTGGCGCCGGCCAGCTTGGCGGCGGCGATGGCGGCGTCGCCCACCCCGCCGCAGCCGAACACGGCCACGCTGTCGCCCGGCCCGACCTCGCCGGTGTGGAGGGCGGCGCCGATGCCGGCCATCACGCCGCAGCCGAGCAGCCCGGCGACCGGGGCCGGCACCGCGGCGTCGACCGGGGTGCACTGGCCGGCGGCCACCAGCGTCTTGTCGGCGAAGGCGCCGATGCCGAGGGCGGGGGACAGCGTGGTCCCGTCGGCCAGGGCCATCCGCTGGGTGGCGTTGTGGGTGGCGAAGCAGCGCTGCGGCCGGCCGCGGCGGCACGAGCGACACTGGCCGCACACGGCCCGCCAGTTGAGGATGACGAAGTCGCCGGGGCTCACGTCGGTGACGCCGTCGCCCACGGCGGCCACGACCCCGGCGGCCTCGTGGCCGAGCAGGAACGGGAAGTCGTCGTTGATGCCGCCCTCGCGGTAGTGCAGGTCGGTGTGGCACACGCCGCAGGCCTGCACGTCGACCAGCGCCTCGCCGGGCCCGGGGTCGGGGACCACGATCGTCTCGATCGCCACGGGCTCGCCCTTGCCCCGGGCGATCACCCCGCGTACCTCGTGCGCCATCCTGTCCCCTCCTGGTCCTGGCCGTGATGCCCGACCCTAGGGCGTGGCGCTGATCGGCACGTCGTCACAGCCACCGGGGTCAGTGTCTCCCGCTCCTGCTGCTTCGCAGCGGGCCGCTCGGGCCACGGCTACGCCTTTGGCGCAGCCTCTAGGGCGTAGCGCTGCGGGCATCATGGGCGTGTGGCTGTTACCGGTGCGCACATGCTGCTGTACACGACCGAGCCGGACGCGGTGCGGGCGATCCTCCGGGACGTGTTCGGGTTTCCCCACGTCAACGCCGGCGAGGGTTGGCTCATCTTCGCCCTGCCCCCGGCCGAGCTGGGGGTGCACCCCGGGGAGGGGCCGGCGTTCGAGGCGGGCGTCCGCCACCTCGTGTCGTTCATGTGCGACGACATCGAGGCGACCGTGGCCGACCTGCGGGCCCGGGGTGTGACCGTGAAGGGCGAGCCCGTGAACCGCGGCTACGGCATCGTCGCCGACCTGGAGCTGCCCGGCGGGCTGGAGCTGCAGGTCTACCAGCCCCGCCACGCCACCGCGATCTAGCCGCTCTCCCGACCCGCCAGCAGGGCCCGCACCGCGTCGATCGTGTCGGCCTCGTCGGGGCCCTTGTCCTCGCGGTAGCGGCGGACCCGGGCGAAGCGGAGGGCCACGCCGCCCGGGTAGCGGGTCGACGCCTGGACGCCGTCGAGGGCGATCTCCACCACCTGCTCGGGGCGCACGGTGACCACCCAGTCGCCCATGTCGGTGGCCAGCTCGGTGAAGCGCTCGGTCTGCCAGGCCAGCAGGGCGTCGGTCAGGCCCTTGAACGTCTTGCCCACCATGACGAACCCACCGGTCTCGGGGTCGCGGGCGCCGAGGTGGATGTTGGACAGCACGCCCCGGCGCCGGCCGCTGCCCCACTCGACCGCCAGGACCACCAGGTCCAGCGTGTGGACCGGCTTGACCTTGCGCCAGGCCCCGCCCCGGCGGCCGGCGTCGTAGGGCGAGTCGGCGTCCTTGACCATCACGCCCTCGTGGCCGGCGGCCAGCGACTCGTCGAGCACCCGCTGGGCCTCGGCCGGGTCGGCGGTGATCACGCCGGGGATGCGCCACGGCCCGGCCACCTCCTCCAGGGCGGCGAGGCGCTCGCTGAGCGGCCGGTCGATGAGGTCGGCGCCGTCGCGGTGGAGCACGTCGAAGAAC
>DATFRN010000243.1:0-12238 GCA_035263165.1 Acidimicrobiales bacterium
ATGGTGTCGTTCAGGTGACCGACATGGCGCGCGAGATCCACGCGGTACTGCTCGGCGACCGTGCCGTTGAACTCGGTCAGGTTGCGCTCCGCCCGGGTGCGGGCCGTCTTGGCCAGCTCGAGCTTGGCCGCCAGGTCGATCAGCTCCGTGTCGAGCTCCTCGGCGGCTGCGACCGGGAACTCCGGTGCCTGGGAACCCGTGAGGTCCAGGGACGGGGGTCCCGGGTATCGCACCGACTCGCGGCCGTGCGGGTCCATCTGCTGACGGGACGCGGACGTCACCATCAGTCCACCGCCCCGATGGGGAAGCGATAGGTGCCTCCGGCCGAGAAGCCGGGATCGGCGCACTGGGTGACGACCGTCGGCCGACCGTTGGGCGTGGCGGCCAGCCGCCCCCAACGCACGACCGCGTAGACGCGGTCGTCCTCCTCGGTCGAGGGGTCGCCGTCCTCGTACGGCTTCCAGTAGCCGATGCTGGCGACGTTGGCGACCGCCACCCGCTGACCCGTGCGGGGGTCGACATAGAAGCCGACCTGCGTGTGGAAGATGTTCTTGTTCCTGACGTCCGTGTGCTTGGCGTACTCGGCGATGCCACCGACCACGCCGATGGCGGCCGCGCCCCGACCGGCCGGGCTGTCCAGAGGACCCTTCCCGACCGGGGCGTCGAGGGGCCGCTTCGGCGCTCCGGGCAACGGGTCGGTGTTCGCCGGCTCGTAGGGCCGGTCGCCGGTGGGCCCTTCCAGGTCGCCGGGCGTCACGAGGCCCTGAACCGGCTCGGGTAGGTCGCCGTAGTAGGCGCCCGCGTTGGTCCCGACGATGGGCATGCCGTTCCCGTCGAACTGCACGTAGCGGTACGCCTCGCGGGGCGCCCAGAAGCCGTGTGGGTCAGTCGAGCCGCCCATGAAGCCGTTGATGGCGGCGGCGCTCAGCACGGCACCGGAGTCGGGGTTGGTGAAGTCGTTCGTCCCCTGGGTCCTCCCCAGAAGGGGCGCTCCCGGGGGCGGGGAGGTGACGACGAGGTACCAACGGCCGTCGGGCCCGAGGACGCGGAACCTGCCGTCGTCGTCCTGACGGAACTCGGGCCCTTGGCCGAGACCCCACTGGTCGACGCCGGCCTGCAAGGCGGCGTCGTCCATGTACATGGTGTGCTGGTAGGTGTTCGCCGGCGGTGCCACCCGGTCCTGCGGGCCCTCGGGGTTGCGCCCGTAGCCGCCGGCCCGGCGGAACTCTGCGGCGATGCGGACCAGGCGGGTGTCCAGCTCGTTGCCGGTGCTCCTCGCCGTGGCCAGGGCGCCGACGAGGGCCTCCCCGCTGAGGCCGAGACGCAGCGGGTGCTGCCGCTGCCGCGCGAAGTCGTCGACCTTGCTCGCCAGGCCGCCGCGTACGACCGCCTGCTCCAGCGCGTCCTTGACCTCCGCCGGCACCGCGGCGGCGGCGTCCTCCAACCTCTCCGGGTCAGCGCTCGCCGTTCCCATCGTCTTGCCCTCTCGTGGCCCCGGGTCGGGCTGGTCAGCCGCCGCCGGCGCGGAAGATGTCGCCGGCGATGCGGGTGCAGGTCTCGGCGATCTCCTCCAGCTGGGTGCCGATGCGGGTCAGGGTGGAGCGGACCTCGCCCTCCCAGTGACCCTTCCACCTCGAGGCGTCCGGGCCGGTCCACTCCGACTCGCTGGCCAGGCTGTTGCCCCGGTTGAGGAGCGAGGTGATCTTGGTCCGGTTCGTGGAGACCTGACCCTGCAACCGCCGGGCGGTCTGCTCGGTCTCCGTGGTGGCTGAGATGAGAGCCATCTGGTTGCCTCCTGATCTGATTGGTGGGTCCGGACGCCGGTCAGCTGATGCCCTGGCCGCCGGCGCGCTGGATGTTGGTCGCCGAGGTCTCCGCGTCCTTGTTCATCTCGCGCAGCGCCTCGATCGAGCGGTTCAAGTTGGTCGTGATCTGGCCGGCCCAGGCCTCCGCGAACCGGTCGCGGTGGGGCCCGTGCCAGTTGGTCCCGTTGGCCAGGGTGTTGCCGGTCGTCAGGATCTGCTGCAGCTCCTCGTCGAGCTGGTTGATCTCGCCCTGCAGCGCACTGGCCGCCTGCAGGGTCTGATCCGATGCCGAAACCTTGCCGTCGCCACTCATCGGTGGCCTCCTTCCGTCACGCCGGCCCTCGGCCGGATCGCCATCACCATTTGGTCGCGCCCGCCCGCCGATCGGTTGCAGGTCGTCGTCACCCCCGACCGACGACCGCCTCCACGACGCTGTACATGGGGTTGCTCGGGCCGATGCCGACGAGCTCCAGCCCGGCCCGCCGGAACAGAGCGCGGTAGTCGACCTCGCTGCGCTGCCGTCCGGTCCCCATGACCAGCATCTCGAGGTCGACGAGCTTGGCTAGCGAGGGCCCCGGCCCGTCGGGCAGCAGGGCTTCCCCGAGCAGGACCCGGCCCCCCGGGTTCAGCGCGGCCCGGCAGTTGGCCAGGATCCGCACCGCCCGGTCGTCGTCCCAGTCGTGGATGATGTTGGCCAGCACGTGGACGTCGGCGCCCGTCGGCACGGACCGGAAGAAGTCGCCGCCGACCGCCGACGCCCGGGCGCCGACCCCGGCCCCGTCCAGCCGCGGTGCCGCGCCGGCCACCACCTCCGGCAGGTCGTACACCACACCGTGGAGGTGCGGGTGCGCCTGCAGCAGCGCCGCCAGGAGCACACCGTGCCCGCCACCGACGTCGATGACCGTGCCGGCCGCGGAGAAGTCGTACGCGGTCAGCACCTCGGCGACCGCCGGGCTCGACGCGCCGGTCATGGCGTCGTTCAACAGCGCCCACTCGGCCGGGTGGTCGCGCAGCCAGTCGAAGGCCTGCCGGCCGTGGACCCGCTCGAACGCGGGCTCACCGGTCCGCACGGCGCCGACCAGGTCGGTGAGAGCCTGCATGTGGAACGGGGCGCCCGCCATCTCGGCCCACGCCCGCAGCGACACGGGCGCGTCGCGGCGCAGCGGTTCGCCCAGCTCGGCCAGCGCGAACCGCCGACCGTCCAGCTCGGCGACGACCTCGACGTCGGCGAGGACCCGCAGCACTCGGTAGAGGCTCGGCCCGTCGGCACCGACCGCGGCGGCCAGTTCGTCCACCGTCCGGGGCCCGTCGGCGAGGTGGTCGGCGACCCCGAGTGCCGCCACGACATTGAGCGCCTGGGCGACCCAGGCCGCGGTCGTCAACCCGATCAACCGCGCCTCCGGCGGTGGCTGCGGCTGTGGGCCGCCGGGCTCGACGCGCTGCATCGTCATGGTTCGCCTCCCGTCGTCTGCTGTCGGGAGGGTCGGCGTGACACGCCCGTTCCGTCCGATGTCCCGGACCGGTCGGGTCAGCGCTGTCGTCGGGCCCACACGGCGAAGAGCGGGTCGCCCCGGTGGCCCGGCGGCGTACGCCGCTCGACCACCGGCTCGTCCCACCCTCCCGACGCCCGGAAGTAGGCGGCGACGATCTCGGCCCGACCCTGGTCCGAGGCGGCCAGCCAGCCCCGGATCGCCTTGGTCGGGAACACGCGGTTCGAGAACGTGCACACGAACGGTCCCCCCGGGCGCAGGACCCGCCGCACGTCGCGGAAGACCTCGACCGGGTGCAGGAGGTAGTCGACCGACACGCAGCACACGACCGCATCGAAGGCGCCGTCGTCGAAGGGGAGCACCGGTTCGGCGTTGAGGTCGTGCACGATCGTGGTGGTGGCGGCGGGGTTGGCGGCGAGCTCCGCGCCGTTCATGCCGAGCACGGTGAGGCGCGCCGGCGCCACCCGGAAGTGCGACACCCAGGACCCCATGAGATCCAGCACGTCGCCGCGGATGGCGAGCGTGTCGTGGAGCTCGGCGACCTCGGCGATGGCGGCGTCGTCGATGTGGGTGACGAACCGGGGCACCGAGTAGAAGCCGGCGTCCGGCCCGGTGTCGGCGCGGTCGAAGAAGCCCTCGGGGAACGGACCCGTGCCCATCGCCGGCGAGGCTAGGGGGCGGCACCTAAGAAAGTAAGTCTTGTCAAGAAAGCCATGACTGTCTTAGAGTCACCCGCATGCCCGATCGACTCGCCGTGCTCGACACCAGCGAGGAGCTGGCGGCGATCACCCATCCGACCCGGCTGCGGATCCTCGACGCGCTGCGTGCGGCCGACTCGGCCGCCAGCGTGGCGCGGCGGCTGGGGGAGCCCCGGCAGCGCATCAACCACCATGTGCGCGAGCTGGCCAAGGCGGGGCTGCTGGTCGATGCCGGCGAGCGGCGCAAGGGCAACTTCGTCGAGCAGCTCTACGAGGCGCGGGCGGGCACGTTCGTCCTGTCGCCCCGGCTCACCTGGGGCGATGGCGCCCGGTTGCGGGCGATCACCGACCAGGTCTCGCTCCAGCGGCTGGTCGAGGTGGGTGAGCGGGTGCAGCGCGACGCCGCCGTCCTGCTCGACCGGGCGGCCTTCGCCGGCGAGGAGGTCCCGAGCGCCGCCGTGTCCGCCACCGTCCGCTTCGCCGACGCCGAGGGCCGGGCGGCCTTCCTCGACGAGTACCTGGCCCTCACGGCGGCGCTGATCGAGCGCTACGCCGGCAGCCAGGGCGAGGCGTTCACGGTGGCCCTCGCCACCTATCCCGCCCAAGAGGAGGACGACCGATGAAGGACCTCGGCACCGAGGCGACGTTCGAGGTCGGCGTCACGCCGGCCGAGGCATGGAAGGCGCTGGAGCAGCTGCGGGCCCGCACGACCGAGCCCGGGGAGTGGTGGCTCCCGGGCTTCGAGTGCCGCGGCGGCGAGGTCGACGTCGTCGACCAGCAGCAGCTCACGGTGCGAAAGCTCGACCCGCCGTGCGAGGACACGCTGATCGCCATCACCTTCGAGCACGCGGGCACCGGCTCCCGCATCCACGTCGTGCAGTCGGGGTTCGACGCCGCGTTCGTCGACCAGGCCGGCGAGGGCTTCTTCGTCCACGCCGGGCACATCTACGCCGACCTGCACCTGTTCTTCGCGACCGGGGTCATCGCCCGGCGGGCCTGGCGGCCGTGGGCGCCGCTCGGCGTCGGCGTGGTGGCCGAGCCCTACGGCCTTCGGGTCGTCGCCGTGCGGCCGGGCACCTGGGCGGAGCGCGTGGGCCTGGCGGTCCACGACGTGCTGCTCACGGTGGCGGGCGCTCCGCTGTACGCCGGGCCCGAGCTGGGCGTGGTCGAGCGGATCGTGCGGGCGGGCGACGACGTCCCCGCCACCTGGGCCCGGGCGGGCGAGCGCGCGGAGGCGAGCGCGACGCTCTGATCGCGCATGCCGGGGCCTCGGACCGGACCACCGACGGCGTCGCCAATCCGTGCCCGCACGGATGTGTGGTTCGACCGGGCCGGCGCACGATCGAGGGCGTGTACCTCACCCAAGGGCTGCATCGCGCGCTGCGGCACACGCCGGAACGGCCGGCGACGATCTTCGGCGACCGGATCCGCAGCGTCGCCGAGCACGCCGACCGGGTCGCCCGGCTCGCCGGCGGGCTGCACACGTTCGGTGTGTCCGACGGCGAGCGGGTGGCGATCCTGTCACTGAACTCCGACCGTTACTGCGAGCTGTTGCTGGCTGTCCCGTGGGCCGACGGGGTCCTGAACCCGGTCAACGTCCGGTGGAGCCCGGCCGAGATCGTCTATTCGCTGGTCGATTCGGACACGTCGCTGCTCGTCGTCGACGACACCTTCGCCCCGCTGGTCCCCGAGCTGAGGGAGGGCCATCCCGGGCTCCGCACCGTGATCCATGCCGGGGACGGGGACGCGCCCGACGAGCTCGTGGCCTACGAGGAGCTGGCGACGGGGCCGGCCGCGGTCCCCGATGCCCGGCGGGGCGGCGACGCGGCCGCCGGCGTCTTCTACACCGGCGGCACGACGGGGTTCCCGAAGGGCGTCGTGCTCACCCATGCCAACCTGCTCACCTCGGCCCTCGGCAGCCAGGCCACGTGCCCGTGGGTGGTGCCCGGCGGGCGCGGGCTGCTGGCCGCGCCGCTGTTCCACGCCGCCGGCCTCGCGCCCTGGCTGGTGCAGTCGGTCGTCGGCGGGACGCACGTCCTGCTGCCGGCGTTCGATCCGGTGGCCGTGATGCGCGCCATCGCCGCCCACCGCGTCACGAGCACGGTGCTCGTGCCGACGATGCTCCAGCGGGTCGTGGACCATCCCGACCTCGGCCGCCACGACCTCACCAGCCTCCGCATCCTCCTCTACGCCGGCTCCGCCATCGGCGAGGCCCTCTTGCTCCGGGCGATCGAGGCGCTCCCCGCGACCGACTTCGTCCAGGCCTACGGCATGACCGAGCTGGGCCCGATCGCCACCATGCTCACGGCGGAGGACCACCGCCGCGGCGACCGGCTGCGCTCGGCCGGGCGGGCCGCCGTCCACGCCGAGGTCCGCGTCGTCGACGAGGTCGGCAACGAGGCGCCCCGCGGGACTGTCGGCGAGGTCGCCGTGCGCGGCGGTCACGTCATGGCCGGCTACTGGGCCAAGCCGAAGGAGACCGCGGCGGCCGTGCGCGGCGACTGGATGCACACCGGCGACGCCGGCTACATGGACGACGCCGGCTACGTCTTCATCGTCGACCGGCTGAAGGACATGATCGTCTCCGGCGGCGAGAACGTGTACTCGGTCGAGGTCGAGAACGCGCTGAGCCGCCACCCCGCCGTGGCGGCCTGTGCCGTGATCGGCGTCCCCGACCTCGACTGGGGCGAGCGCGTCCACGCGGTCGTCGTCCTCGAGCCCGGCGCCCGGGCGACCCTCGACGACCTCCGTGCCCACGTCACGGCCGCGATCGCCGGCTACAAGGCGCCCCGCAGCGTCGAGTTCGTCGACGAGCTCCCCGTCTCGGGCGCCGGCAAGGTGCAGAAGGCCCAGCTCAGGGCCCGGCCGTCCCGCGCGTTCGACACGGCCGGCCACGGAGGTCGGCGATGAGCACGGGTCCGGAGCGTGCCGCCGTCGTGACCGGCGGGGGACGTGGCCTCGGCCGGCTCGTCGCGCTCGCCCTCGCGATCAGGGGCAGGGCCGTCGGTCTCATCGCCCGTTCCGGCGACGAGCTGGACGAGTCGGTGCGGCTGATCGAGGCATCCGGTGGCGTGGCGGCATCGGTCGCGGCGGACGTCAGCGACGAGCGTGCGGCCCGGGACGCGCTGGCGGAGCTCCGCCGGCAGCTGGGGCCGGTCGAGGTGTTGATCAACAACGCCGCGGTCACCGGGCCCGCGGGCCCGGTCTGGGAGGTCGACAACGACGCGTGGTGGAAGGCCGTCGAGATCAACCTGCGCGGCACGTTCACCTGCTCCCAGCTGGTCCTGCCCGAGATGGTGGCCCGTGGCCGCGGGCGGATCGTGAACGTCACCAGCCAGGCCGGGGTGTTCCGCTGGCCGCTGGCGTCCGCGTACGCCGTGTCCAAGGCCGCGGTCATCAAGCTCACCGAGAACCTCGCGTCGGAGGCCCGCCGCCACGGGATCGGTGTCTTCAGCGTCCACCCGGGCATCCTGCCGATCGGGTTCTCCGAGGCCGCCCTGGCCGACCCCGACTCCGACCCCGACCCCGAGGACCCGCACCGGGCCCGGCTCCACACGTTCATCCGCCACGAGCTCGACGAGGGGCGGGGGACCGAGCCGGCCCGCGCCGTCGAGGTCATCCTGCAGATCGCGTCCGGACGGTACGACGCGCTGTCGGGGCGCCAGCTCTCCGTCCACGACGACCTCGACGCCGTCCTCGACGGCATCGACACCGTCCGCCGGCAGGGCCTCTACCTGCTCGGACTGCACACGCTCCCGGCGGGCGACGGCGGCCGCGCCTGACCCCCGCGCAGCGGACTGGAGGTTTCATCCCGTGCATCTCACCCAGAGCCTGCACCGGTCGGTCCAGCGGACGCCGGACGAGCCGGCGACCATCTTCGGCGATCGGGTCCGGAGCTTCGCGGAGCACGCCGACCGGGTCGCCCGCCTCTCCGGCGCGCTGCGGTCGCTCGGCGTGTCCGACGGCGAGCGGGTGGCGATCCTGTCGCTGAACTCCGACCGGTACGCGGAGCTGCTCCTGGCCGTCCCGTGGGCCGACGGGGTCCTGAACCCGGTCAACATCCGGTGGAGCCCGAGCGAGATCGTCTACTCGCTGGCCGAGTCGGAGACCTCGATCCTGGTGGTCGACGACGCGTTCGCGTCCATGGTCCCCGCACTGGTCGAGGGTCACCCCGGGCTCCGCACGGTCATCCACGCCGGCGACGACGTCCCCCCTGCCGGCCTGCTGGCCTACGAGGACCTGGTCGCCGGCGCCGCCCCCATGCCCGACGCCCGCCGGGGCGGCGATGCCGTCGCCGGCATCTTCTACACCGGCGGCACGACCGGGTCGCCCAAGGGGGTGATGCTCACGCACACCAACCTCGTCACGTCGGCCCTCGGGGGCCTGGCGACCGCGTCGATGGCCCGTCCCGGCGGGCGCTTCCTCCACGCCGCGCCGATGTTCCACATGGCCGACTTCACCGGCTGGCTCATGCAGTCCATCGTCGGCGGCGCCCACGTCGCCGTGCCGAGGTTCGACCCGGCGGGGGCGCTGTCCGCCATCGAGCGGCACCGCGTCACCACGACGCTGCTGGTCCCCACCATGGTCCAGCTCCTCGTCGACCACCCTGAGCGCGGCGCCCACGACCTCACCAGCCTGCGGACCGTCATCTACGCCGGGGCGCCGGTCACCGAGGCGGTCCAGCGGCGGGCGATGGCGGCGCTCCCGCACGCCGAGCTCGTCCAGGTCTACGGCATGACCGAGGTGGGAGGCGTCACCGCGCTGACCGGGGACGACCATCGTCGCGGCGAACGCCTGGGCTCGGCCGGCCGCGCCATGGCCCACGCCGAGGTCCGGATCGTCGACGACGGGGGCGACGAGGTCCCGAGGGGGACGGTGGGGGAGATCGCCGTGCGGGGCAGCCAGGTCATGGCCGGCTACTGGGCGAAGCCCGACGAGACGGCGGCGACGATCCGGGACGGCTGGCTCCGCACGGGCGACGGCGCCCGCATGGACGACGAGGGCTACGTCTTCGTCGTCGACCGCCTCAAGGACATGATCATCTCGGGCGGCGAGAACGTGTACTCCGCCGAGGTCGAGAACGCCCTGGGCCGGCATCCGGCGGTCGCCACCTGTGCCGTCATCGGCGTGCCCGACGAGCGCTGGGGCGAGCGGGTGCACGCAGTCGTCGTGCTCAATCCCGGCGCCCGGGCGACCGCCGGCGAGCTGCGCGACCACACCAGGGGGCTCATCGCCGGCTACAAGGCGCCCCGCACCATCGAGTTCGCCGAGAGCCTCCCCGTCTCGGGCGCCGGCAAGGTCCTCAAGCGCGAGCTCCGCTCCCGCCGGCCGTCCGGCGCCGTCCAGGCACGATGAGCGCGCACCGGCCGAACGGCCCGATCGACGCGCTCCCGGGCGGCTACGCACTCAACACCTCGCAGGAGGCCGAGCGGCAACGGCTCGACGAGCAGGCCGCGCTGTGGGACCCCCTGACGTTCCGGCAGCTCGACCAATGGGCGACGGTGGCCGCGGCGATCTTCGGCGCGCTGGAGTCGGCGGGAGCAGACCGCGGCTACGGCCGCAGGCTCCCGGCGGCCGTCCGAGCCGCGGGCCTCGCGGACGTCAGCGCCGAGGGGCTGGTGCCCATCGGGCCGGCGGCGGCCCTGGCCCCCGTCATCCTCCCGGTGCTGGATCGGCTGCGGCCGCGGATCCTGGCCAGATGCCGATCCTCGTCTCGGTCCGGGCGAGGGCTCAGCCCGCTCGTCGTGCGCGGAAACACGGGAACCGATCGCCGTGCCGTCGCGACGAGACGGGTGCGGGGCCGATGCGGCCGCCGCGATCGAACGACTACGGAGGCGATGACATGACCTACAGGCGACTCGCACCGCTCGCCCTGGCAGCCGCGCTGCTGCTGGGCGGGGCGTGCTCCCACGACTCCGACGGCCAGGCCGCGCTGACGAGCCGGACCGCGAGCCGGTCCGACGGCTCGTCCACCACCACGGCCGGCGAGCCCGGCACGTCGACGACCGAGCCGGCGGGCACCGGCGACGGCGGCTCGACCGAGCGGGGGGCGGCCCCCGAGAACCAGAACCTCGACGTCGAGCAGCGCAACCCCTACGGGGTGACGCTGAAGGTGAGCGGACTGCGGTTCGAGAAGGGCGACATCTTCGTCGACGCCGAGCTCATCAACGGCTCGACCTACGACGCCACCATCACCACCTGGGACAGCGGCGAGCAGCTGCGGCTCGTGGACGATGCCGGCCAGACGTACAACTACGTCGAGGCCAAGGGCGACCAGGAGACCATCGCCATGGACGCCGGCGAGAGCGTCAAGGGCACCTTCGCCTTCCGGGGGCCGCTGACGGGTGAGCCCGACCACCTCTCGCTGGTCATGGGCGTCTACGACGACGACATCGACGGGTTCGACCTCGCCGACAAGTCGAAGGCCAACCCCTGGTCGCCGGGGTTCGTCGTCCCGTTCGAGCTGACGTGGGCCTGACCACGATGGCCGGCCGACGCCGGCGGCGAGGTGCCGCCGCGTTCGCTGCCGTCGTCGGCGCGGTGGCACTGGCGGTGCCGGGCTGTGGCCCCGGCGGCGGGGACGACGCCGGGGCGCAGGACCGCGGCGCCCGGGTCGAGGGGACGACCGGCACCGGCGCCACCGACGCCCCGGCCGGCACGGTCCGCAGCGGCAGCGGGGCGGGCTCGCACTTCGACCGGGACCGGAGCGATGCCAGCTCCGACCTGGAGCACCGGGTGTCCGAGACGCTGTCCGACCTCGACGCCGTGGCGCGGGGCGGCGACACCGTGATCGTCCTGCCCGAGGAAGTGCTGTTCGAGTTCGACCGCGCCGACCTCCGGCCGGACGCCCCGGCCACCCTGGACCGCATCGCCGAGGCGATCACCTACTTCGAGGGCGCCCCGGTGCGGGTGAGCGGGCACACGGACTCGCGGGGCTCCGAGCGGTACAACCAGGACCTGTCCCGGCGACGGGCCCAGTCGGTGGTCGACTACCTCGTGGGCGCCGGCGTCGAGTCGGGCCGCCTCACCGCGCAGGGCTTCGGCGAGACCCGGCCTGTGGCATCCAACGAGAACGCCGACGGCTCGGACAACCCGGGCGGCCGCGCCCGGAACCGGCGGGTCGAGGTCGTGATCCAGGGCGTCGACCCCGCCGACGTCGGCGGGTGAGGCGGCGCGGTGCGCCCACCGACGCCCAGCCGCCGGCGCACGCGGCGGTGCGGCGGGCGGCGGGAGACCCCGAGCGGCTCTCGGCGGTGCTCGACCCGGTGGCGGCCGCGGCCGCCGCCGGGTCGCTGGCGCACGTCGAGCTGCTGGTCTGGGCGGTCGACGAGCTGCGGCTGGCCGACGTCGCCGTCCGCCGCCTGGTGCTCGACGAGTCCGACGCCGAGGACGTCTCCCAGGATGTGCTGATCGCCGTGGCCGAGACCATCGGCGGCTTCCGGGGCGAGGCCCGCTTCACCACCTGGCTCAGCCAGGTCGCCCGGTTCAAGGCCATCGCCCACCTGCGCCGCAAGCGCGACGAGGCCCCGCTCGACGACGACGTCGAACCGGCCGACGCCGCCCGCATCTCGTCGCTGCTGGCCGACCGGGTCGTCCTGCGGCAGCTGCTGGAGGACCTGCCGCCGCACTACCGCGACGCGGTCGTGCTGCGCGACGTGGAGCAGCTCCCCTACGAGGAGATCACCCGGCGGCTGGACATCAAGGAGAACACCGCCAAGAGCCGCGTCGCCCGGGGCCGCGCCCTGGTGGCGGCCCGACTGGTGGAACGGGGGCGGCGGTGACGGCACCCCACCGGGTCGGGCGGTACCGCGTGGGGGAGGTCATCGGCGTCGGCGGCTTCTCCACGGTCTACCGGGCCAGCGACGAGCGGCTGGGCGTCGACGTCGCCGTCAAGGTGCTGGCCGAGAACCACAGCCTCGACGCCGACGTGCGTGAGCGCTTCGTGGAGGAGGGTCGACGCCTGCGGCGGGTCGGCGGGCCGCACCTGCTCGCCGTCCACGACATCGGCGACACCGACCGGGCCCAGCCCTACCTGGTGCTCGACCTGGCCGACCGGGGCGACCTGGCCGCCCGGGTGGCGACCCTGCGCAAGCACGGGCGGAGGCCGGGGCCGGCCGACATCCTGCTCGTCGGCCGGGCGGTCGCTCGCGCCCTCGCGGCGCTCCACCACAACCGCCTCGTCCACCGCGACCTCGCCCCCAAGAACCTGCTGCTGTGCTCGACCACCTCCTGGTCGCCGGCGGCC